>JBOGYJ010000360.1:0-10941 GCA_050696795.1 Solirubrobacteraceae bacterium
GAGTCGCTCCTTGCACAAGCATGAAGCCATTCTTGAGCGCGAAGGCAATGAGATCGACGCGTGACGGCTGATCGCGGTCATCCTCGGGCACCTGTTGCTGCTTCTCTGACGTCATCTGACCTCCTCCTATATCCGGGTGCTGGTAACTCGTCCGGCTCTGAGCCGCATCTCGCGCACCACGAAGATGATCGGCTAGCTAGGCGACACAACCAGAGTCCTATCGGTACTTCTTCGCCGTCTCTCCAGCGAGCGCAGCTCTTCCCGCTCGGATTTCAGGCCTCGTCGTCAGCGTGCGATCGCCGTCGGGGTCGGGCCCGGCTCTGTGATCCCGCTTCGCGGGCAGGCAGCTGCGCGCGAGGATAAACCGGACCGCTCAGCACGGAGCGTCGGTACGGCGCCCGGGCCCCGCGTGTCGCCGGGAAAAAAAGAAGGCGGGGCCGGTCTCACCCGACGTTGCCATCATTCTCACCGTATGGCCAGCGCTCTCACGGCGTGTCCAAGCGACCCATAAGATGGCCATCCAGGTTTCTGGGGTCGTTCTCAGCGCGGCCAAACCGGTCTTATCGGCGTGGACTTCTACAGTTGATGAAAGCGGCCACGGCGATGAGAGCGGGCTCGGCCGAAATCTGAGAGCACTGGTCAGGGCCTGAGAGCCGTGGCCCAGGGCTGATAGCCGTTGGCCATTTCATAGGAGCGACGGGAGAAGCCCTGCTGATGCAGGGCTTCTCCGCTTAAACGACGAGTGACCCGCGGGTCCGACTCCTCCATCGAGGATGATCCGCTCCGGATCGAGCGTCGCGGTCACTCCGACAATGGCAACCGCAAGATGGTCGACGGGCTCGACTGCCGAGAACGCATCGTCCAGCCCGAAGCCCGCGGGCAGAGAGGTGCCCAACCTCACCGGCGCCACTGTGGCGGCCGGGTAGAAGGTGGCCGTCGATGTTGCGAACGTCCATCCTCGTTGACTACCAGGGACGCGCGAGGGAGACGTGAGCCTTGCCAGCCGCGCTCATCCCGTGGTCGTCTCGGCGCCGGCCTTGATGCGCCGCTCAGGTCCGTCCTCGCCGGCAACGTGGCAGGCAACAAGGCTATCCCCAATGGGGCGGGGCTGCGGCGTCTCGATGTGGCAACGGTCGATCGCGTAGGGGCAGCGGAAGCGGAAGCGGCAGCCCTCGCCAGGGTTGATGACCCGCGGAGGCTCCCCGCTGTCTCCAGAGAACTCCGCGTCGGCCTGGCCGTCTTCGGCCACAGCCGAGAGGAGCAATCGCGTGTATGGGTGCTTCGGTCGTGATAGGACTGTCGCGGTTGGGCCGGACTCGGCGATCTGGCCGGCATACATCACGACGATCCGGTCGGCTACGTAGCGCGCGCTGGCGAGGTCGTGTGTGATGTAGAGCAGCGAGACGCCCTCGCTGTCGCGCAGGTCGCTCATCATGTTGAGCACGCCGGCGCGCACGGAGACGTCGAGCATGGACACCGGCTCGTCGGCGAGGATCAGTCTGGCCTGCAGCGCGAGCGCCTGCGCGAAGCCGACGCGCTGCCGCTCGCCGCCGCTCATCTCGTGCGGGAATCGCGACAGCAGTCGCGGGCTCAGCCCGACGCTGTCAACGACCCGCTCGGCCTCCTGCTGCCGTTGCGCCGCGTTCATCTCTGGCCGATGCAGGCTGAGGTTGCGCAGGATGCCGTGGGAGATCCGGTGGACAGGGTTGAAGGCGCTGAACGGATCCTGGAAGACCATCGCCACCTCCCCGCGATACCACCGTAAGTCTCGCCGGGAGCGAAGCTCACGTAGTGACCGGCCGCGGTAGCGGACCTCACCGCTGGTCAGTGGGTAGATACCGGCCAGCACCTTGGCGACGGTGCTCTTGCCGCTGCCACTCTCGCCGACGAGCGCGACGATCTCCCGTTCGCCGATCGTGAAGTCGATCCCATCCACGGCATGCAGCACCTCGTGCGAGAGCATCCCGCCAATGCGAAAGTGCCGGGTCAAGCCGGTCGCCTGCAGCAGTGGCTGCGTCGCCAGCTCCGCCGCCGCGTTGGCATCGTCAGGCATCAGTCCTCCCCCCGGGCGCCACTACCCGTACCCGACCGGTTCGTACCGGCCGGCCCAGTGGGGGTCACAGGCTCGATGGTCGCCCCGGGCTCATAGAGCAGGCAGCGCACGTCTGCGTCGGCAACGGGATAGAGCTCGGGCATGCGCAGCGCGCACTCGTCCCACGCCACCGGACAGCGTGGTTGGAAGCGGCAGCCCGGCGGCGGACTGGCCAGGTCCGGCGGGGAGCCGGGGATGCCGACCAGCGGCCTGCGCGGCCCGGCAACGGTCGGGAAGGCCTCGATCAGGCCACGCGTGTAGGGGTGACGCGGGTGCTCGAAGACCTGCCTCGCCGGCGCCGACTCAACCACCTGGCCGGCGTACATCACCAGCACCCGGTCGGCGTAACGCTTGACCACGTGCATGTCGTGGGTGACGAAGATCACTGCAAAGCCGAGCTGTGCCTGCAGCTCACGGATCTTGGTCATCAACGAACGCTGCGCAACCACGTCCAGCGCCGAGGTGGGCTCGTCCATCACCACGAGCTGTGGCGTGAACAGCAGCGCCATCGCGATCATCGCGCGCTGACGCATGCCGCCGCTGAGCTGATGCGGATAGCTCTTAAGATGAGCTGGATCGATCCCCACGAGCTCGAGCACGTCCGCCGAGCGCGCCTGGACCTGAGCGCCCGACAGGCGCTCGTGCGCGCGCAGCGTGTCCCGGAACTGGGCGCCGATGCTCTTCATCGGGTTGAGCGCGTTCATCGCGCTCTGCATCACCACCGAGTAGTCACGCCAGCGCACGTGACGCAGCTCACCGAGGCTCAGCCTGACCATGTCCTGACCGCGAAAGATCACGCGCCCTGCCGTGACGGAACCGGGCGGCGAGAGCAGCCGCGCGATGCCGAACAGCATCGTCGACTTCCCACAGCCCGATTCCCCGACGACACCGAGGAACTCGCCGGACTGGACGGAGAAGGAGACGCTCTCGACGGCACGGACATCGGCGGCGGCGGTCGCGTACTCGACCGTGAGGCCGTCAACCTCGAGCAGCGCGTCGGCCACGACGCCTCCTCTTGATCGGGCGCAGGGCGGGATTGCCAATCTCATCAAACGCATAGTTGACCAGCGCAAAGCCTGCGCCGAGCAGCGCGACCGCGGCGCCCGGGGCGATCGCGAACCAGGCGTTGCCAGACTCCAGCGCCGCTGACTGCTGCGCGTTGTAGAGCATCGTTCCCCACATCAGCTGGCCGCTGTTGCCAAGCCCCAGGAACTGCAGGCTGGCAGCGAAGCCGATCACATACACGGCCAGGCTCAGGAACGACGCCACCAACAGCGAGGTCATAGTTGGGACGATCTCGACGAGGATGATGTAAAGCGGTCGCTCGCCACGAATCCGTGCCGAGACCAGGAAATCACGGTTGCGCACAGCCAGCCCCTGGGAGCGCAGCTGCCGTGCCTGGAAGGCCCAGCTGGTGATGCAGAGAACGATCGTCAGCGACGTCACGCCCGGAGGTAGGTAGGCCGCGAGCAGGATCAGCAGCGGCAACACGGGCAGGATCAGGAAGACATCGATGATCAGGGTCAGGATCCTGTCGGTGAGGCCGCCCACATAGGCGGCGGTGACGCCCACGATCATCGACAGGAAGGTCGCGACGCAACTCACGATCAGCGTCACGATCAGCGTCTGGCGGGTGCTCCAGATGAGCTGCGAGAGCACGTCCTGTCCCAGCTGGGTCGTCCCCAGCAGGTGCGCCCCGGAGGCGCCCGCGTTCTGTGCGTAGATCGCGGCCGTGGGGCTATCCGGAGCGACCAGGCCCGGGAACGCCGCCACAAACGCCACCAACAGCAGGATCGCCGCTCCCACGGTCGCCTTGGGGCTACTGAAGATCGCAGCCGCGAACCGTGCGCCGGCTGCGCGGCCGCGCCGCGACGGCCGCGGAAGCTCCAGTTCCGGGGTAGGGCTGGAGAGCGTCATCGCCTAGAGCATCTCCGGCTGGCATGTTCCCGGGAGAGCCACTCGCTAGGCCTCACGGGTACGCGGGTCGATCACGGCGGTAGCGATGTCGGCCAACAGCACGCAGACGAGCACGGCCAGCGTGTAGAACAGGAACAGGCCCTGCATCAGCGGTAGATCGTGGTCAGTGGTGGCCGTGTAGAACTGGTAGCCAAGCCCCGGGTAGGAGAATAGGTACTCGATCACGATCGCGCCGCCGAGGACGTAGCCGAGCTGCATCGCAAAGCCCGTGAGGTTCGGGAGGATCGCGTTGCGCGCCGCGTAGTCGAACATCACCCGCAGGTTCGAGAGGCCCTTGGCGCGAGCCATCCGCACGTAGTCCTCAGCGATCGTGGTCACCATGTTGTTGCGCATCGAATAGACCCACAGCCCGGCGGTGACGATCACCAGGCTGAGACCCGGAAGTAGCGCGTGCTTGAACACGTCCCAGACGAAGGACGCCGTGAACCCGGGCGTGGCGCCAAGGTCGTAGTTGGAGCTCAGCGGCAGCCAGGTCAGCTTGATCGAGAAGAAGTAGATCAGCAGCAGACCGACGAAGAACATCGGCACGGTCGAGACGATGAACAGCAGCGGCGGCAGCAGCGCGTCGATCCTGCCGCCGCGCGACCAGGCGCTGACGACCCCGACGACCGTGCCGATCACGAATGCGATTACGGTCGTCACGCCCACCAGACCGATCGTCCACGGCATCGCCGAGACGATCTGATGGAACACCGTGGCCCCCTGGGCGGTGGTACCGAAGTTGCCCGTCACGACGTTACCCAGGTACTGCAGGTAGCTCGACAGCAGGTTGTGGTGCACGCCAACCCCAAACTCAATGTCGAGCGCGCGAACGGCGGCGGGATTGACGCCGCGGAAGGTGGCCAGCACCGCCGCCGCTTCGTTGCCGGGCATCAGCCGCGGAAGCGCGAAGTTGACCGATAGTGCTGCCCAAAGGGTGATCAGGAAGAGTCCGCCGCGCTTTGCGAAATACCTCACGGCGCTATACGGGCTTTCTCTTCCTGATCACCAGCGTCTTACTTGCCCGGAGTCAGGTGCGTCAGCACCACACCCATGTCCGGCGTCTCGTACGGCGCCGGCTGCGCATACGGGTTGGCTGGGCTCGGCCACCCGTTGAAGGCCTTGCTGTTGTACTGGAACCAGTCAACGCCCTCGGTGACCGGGATGAACGGCAGGTCGTTGACCATCACCTGCTGGATCTTGTGGATCACCTGCACCTGTTGGGCTGCCGTGTCACCTGCGTACTGGTCGAACAGCTTGTTGGTCGCCGCCGAGTTGAACCGCTCGTAGTTGGTGGATCCAACGTTGCCACCGAACAGGTAGCCGCGCAGCTCGTAGTACGGGCTCGGGCCAGGGCTCGGCGCTGGGCCGCCGCTACCGGCATAGGCCAGCTCGAACTTGCCCGAATCCAGTGCGGTGATGTACGGGCCAGAGTTCTCATCCTGAACCGTCACCGCGATCCCGACCTTCTTGAGCTGCTGGGTGATCAGCTGCAGCGAGGCATCCCAGTCGGAGAAGCCGCTGATGGTCTTGATCGTGAACGACAGCGACTGGCCGCTCTTGCTCTTGAAGATCCCGTTCGAGCCGCGCTTGAAGCCGGCGGCCTCGAGCGTCTTGATCGCCTTCGACGGGCTGTACTTGGGCAGCGTCAGCGACTTGTCGAACCAGCTGGAGAACGTCGGCGTGATCACGCCCGTCTGGTTGGCGGGCTTCTGGTAGCCAGACTCGCCGCGCGAGGCAACGGTCGCACGGTCGAGCGCGTAGGAGATCGCCTTGCGCACCGCGATCTGCTTGAGCAGCGGGTTGGTCAGGTTCGGGAACAGCGAGACGTTCAGCACCGGCGCGAACCAGTAGTGGTTCGCCGATGGGTCCTTGTCGACGTAGAACGACTTGATGTTGGGGATGTACTGACCGCCCCACTGCGCCTGACCCTGTGAGAGCGACAGGTTCGCAGAGGTGTTGCTGAGGAACGCCGGGTAGTCGACCTCATGCACGGCTGGGACCGGGTGGCCGGGCTTACCCTGCCAGTAGCCGCTGTTGCTCAGGTACTGGATGTTCTGGCCCGAGCAGGAACCGATCTTGTAGGGGCCGGTGCCAACCGGCGCCGTGTCGGTGTAGGACTGAAGCTTGCGCTGGTCGAGCTTCGACCAGATGTGCCGAGGGACGATCGGAGTCTGATCGGCGATGTAATAGAAGTACGGCTGCGCCGCGCTCTTGAAGCTGAAGACGACCTTCGAGCCCTGTGCCTTGACAGCGGTCAAGGGGCCACCGTCGTTGGACCAGATCGCGTTGAGGTCGATCGCCTTGTCGGCCTTCATCGCGTTGAACGTGTAGACCACGTCGGCGGCACTGAATCCCGTGCCGTCTCTCCACTTGACACCGCTACGGATGCTGAACGTCAGCTTCTTGTAGCCGCTTGACCAGCTCGACCCGGTAGCCAGCCATGGTGTCGTCGCGGACTTGGCGGACTTGGCGAGGATGTCGTTGAACTCGAGCTCCTCGTACACCGGCCCGAAGGAGACCGCCGTGTCGGCCGGGTTGAAGGGGTTGAACTGGCAGGTCCAAGTGGCACCGCTCTCATTGTCGATCACAAGCTTGCCCGAAGCCACACCGGCCGCGGAAGCGCCCGATGCACCTAGGGCACCAACCGCTAGGGCAGCTGACACGCCGACAGCTGTGAACCAGCCAATCCCCGTGAATCGTCTCACCGGATCCTCCATTCCCCTAATTCGATGGTCACCAACTCCCCGCAGCCTCGCGGCGCGTGCGAGGCATCGCTCCACGCGCCCGGTTCCGGGACACTATTTGGAAAAGCTCTGAACAAAATCAATGTATCGCGTTACCAACTTCCGTGCAAGCGGCGCGGCAGTTAGCATCTTGACTTTCCAAATCCGGCCTCGTTGGCCCGGACTCCGCGGTCAGGCGCGCGCGGCCGCCGCGGTGACCGGCGCGAGCAGCGAGCGACGAGCGGTCTGCAGGGCCAGGGCAATCGCCCCCTGCAGCGCCGCCCGATCACCCAATAGGCTGGTCTCGATCCGAGCTGTGATCGGGATCAGCGACGCCGCCGCGCCGCGCACCGGGGAGAGCAGCAGCGGGTTTGAGCCGATCCCGCCACCCAGCACAACCAGCTGTGGATCGAGGATCGAACATACGGTCGCGATCGCGGCGCCGAGCCGTGCCGCCACATTGTCGACGACCGCCTCGGCTGCGGCGTGTCCGGCAGCCGCGAGCTCGAACACCTCCTGAGCTGCCGACAACTCGGGGTCATCAGCGTCGCGCCGCTCGTTGAACGCCGAGACGATGCCGGCCGCGCCGATCTCGTCCTCGAGGCCTCCGTGCAGCCGGTGGCGAGGGTGGAACGGATCCCCTACCAACGGCATGTAGCAGATCTCGCCAGCCGCCCCGTGCGCGCCGCGAACGATGTGATCGTCGATCATGGTGCCCATCCCGATCCCAGCGCCGATCGAGATGAACACCATCGAGGAGACACGGGCCGCGAGGCCAAACCACTGTTCGCCGACCGCCGCCACGTTGACGTTGTTCTCGACGAGCACGGGCAGATCGAGCCGGTCACGGATGACCTCGAGTGGGTCGAAGCCGCCACCGGGTGCGACGTTGTAGGCCAGCGAGGTGACGCGGCCGGTCGAGTGATCGATGATCCCGGGAGCCGAGACGGCCATCGCCAGTGGCCGCCCGTGGACCACCCCGGCCTGGTCGATCACCTCGCTCGCCATCTCCAGCAGCTGCAGACCCAGGGCACGATTGCCGTCCTTCGTGGTCGGCTGCCTGAGCTCGCAGATCAGCTCACCGAACAGATCGGCCGCCGCCACGCGAAGGTTGCTGCCGCCGATGTCGCTCCCGACGACGAATCCCGCCTGCTGGCTGACCACGTAGGCGACGGGTTGGCGCCCGCGCTGGCCAGCGCGCCGGCCGGCCGAGCGGATCAAGCCGCCCTGCTCGAGGCGGCTCACGGCTGCCGACACGGTCGGCTTGGAGAGGTCGGTGCTGGTCGCGATCTCAGGGCGGGTGATCGGCCCGCGGCGGAAGATGGCCTCTAGGACCGCCTGCTCGGTCAGCTCGCGCAGCAAGCCCGGCCGCGACTCCGATCCAACACTTCCGTCTTGACTTGCTTGAGGCATGTGCTCGGGTGGGGCGTTACTCGGTGCGTCTATAGATGGGTGCGAAGCGAACTATCTGGGCTGCCGGAGCGTTGAACGATGAGATGCTTGCAGATGCGGTGGCAATCGCCTCGGCCTCCTTCTTCGGTAGCTATCGACGGACCTCCCCGCTCAGTGAGTCAGCGTCACCTTACTGAGGCCTTCCGGACGGTCGACATCGCCGCCCCTCAATTCGGCCAAGCGCAGACCGGCCGCCTGAGCCGGGATCGCCGCCAGCAGCGGCGTGAGCCACCCGGGCAGCTCTGGGATCTGGATCCCGATATCGGCCGCGGCAGCGACCTCGGCATGATCGCTCACCGCAACCGACAGCCCGGCGTGGCCCCGGAGCAGTTCGAACTCTTGCGCACTCGGCTGCCGACGCCTGCCTATGCTGAGCAGCCAGATAGCACCCTGCCCGCGCAGCGCCGCCAGCGGACCGTGCAGAAGATCGGGCAGAGAGAACGCCTCGCCCATCAGTCCACCAAGCTCGCGCAGCTTGAGGGCGGTTTCGTAGGCAGTCGAGAGCTGCAGCCCACGGCCCACGGCCGTGAGCGATCTGGCCTGAGCCAGCCGATCGAATCGCCGACGCTCCTCTAGCTGCTGCTCGACGACGGTACGCGCCAGCGACGGTAGCTGCGCGAACCAGCCGTCTCGCCCCGAGACGTTCCCCAGGATCGTCGATATCTGCGCGATCGCGTGCAGCGATGCCAGGTAGGTCTTGGTCGCGGCCACAGACCGCTCCTCACCGGCGAGCAGCGGCACCACGAGATCCGCCGCGAGTGCCAGCGGAGAGGCAGTGTCGTTGGTAATCGCTACGCAGGGGCGGCCCTGAGCCCGGGCGGCGCGCACGACCGAGACCACATCGGGGGACTGGCCAGACTGCGAGATGGCGAGCACAGCGGCGCCGCGCAGCAGCGGGGGGCGCTCATCCTCGTACAGCCAGGGCGTTGCCAATGCCACTGGCACCCTGGCATCCGACCCGATCAGGTATTGCGCGAAGCGTCCGGCGTTGTCGGAGCTGCCTCGTGCCGCGATCACGATCTGGAACACGTCGGCGCCAGCGAGCAAGGCCGCCGCCCGGCGGGCCGTTTCCCAACTGCCGGCCTCACGCTGTGTCAGAACCTCCGGCTGTTCCCGGATCTCTCGTTCAAGTTCTGTCTGTTGCCGATGGGGCATCGGGTCACGCCGGATTCGTAAGGACTCTTGCCAAACCAACCGCTACATGTATCAAGCTTTGACGTAAGGATGGTGGTCTAAATGCTAGCCTAGTTAGGAGAGTTTCCAAATTCGTCGGCGCTGCGCGCCAGACTACTCTGGCAGGTAAAGGCCCCGGAAGGACCGAGCACATGGTGAACCTTGGCAACAGGGTGTCGGGTGAGCAGATGAAGCTGATGATCATGCCCGTGAGCCGGCCCACGGTGTGAAACAGGTGGTCCTCGCGATCGACGGTGGCAACGTCAAGACCGACGTCGCCCTGCTCTCCGTAGACGGCTGCGTGCTGTCGCTGATTCGTGGCGGCACGAGCTCACCCCACCAACTCGGCTACGACGGCAGCGTGGCGATGGTCTCGCAGCTGATCTCCCAAGCGTGCGCGGAGGCGGGCATCGGACCCGAGGCGTCAGGTGTCGTGTCCGGCCAGCGGGCCGGAGACGACGGGCATGCGGTCGAGCCTGCGATCGAGATCGCCCACGTGCTGCTGGCGGGCGCAGACCTACCAGAGGAGGTTGCGTTGATCGAGCGGGGCCTCGGCGACCTGGGCTGGACGACACGGCTGATGGTCGAGAACGACACGCTCGCGCTCCTGCGCACGGGCACAAGCGCCGGCTGGGGCGTCGCGGTGGTGTGCGGTGGAGGGATCAACGCCGTTGGGATCGCACCGGACGGTTCGATGCTGCGCTTCCCCGCGCTGACCGCGATCACCGGCGACTGGGGCGGCGGCCACGACGTCGGCATCGCTGCGCTCGGTGCGGCCAACCGCAGCGCCGACGGTCGCGGGCCCTCGACGACGCTCGAGCAGGCCGTCCCGCGCTACTTCAACATGGACACGCCCCTGGATGTCGCCCGAGCCGTCCATTTCAAAGAGCTCTCTTTTGTCGAGCTGGCTGAGCTTTCGCGCGTCGTCTACGAGCAGGCAGAGGTCGACCGGGTCTCGCACTCGATCATGGAGCGACTCGCCGACGAGATCTCAGCACTTGCCTGTGCCGCCTTGACGCGCCTCGAGATCTGCGACCTGGAGTGCGATGTGGTCCTGGGCGGCGGCCAGGTTAGAGCCGCGCCGCGGTGGATGCTCGAGCGCGTCGAGAGCGCCGTGCACGCGACGGCACCGGCCGCGCAGATCCTAATCACCCACGAAGGGCCGATCATCGGGGCCGCGCTCCTCGGGCTGGACGCCGTCGGCTCGGGACCCGAGGCAATCACGCGGGCCCGCACGCAGCTCCACGAGGCGGTCACCGCCCTCAGCCGGGAGCCGGTGGCCTGACCGGCCCGGCCGAGCCGCTGGCAGGCAGACGGAGCCGAGGGTCAGTCGGTGCACACCTCCTCAGGTCGCCCGCTGCCGGTTGCCTCGTGATCGAGGACGCGCCGATCGGCGTCGCCGCCGCACGTTCCGAGCAGCTTGTGAATGCGGGATGTTGCCGTTAGCAGGTCGGGCGCGACCTCGTTCGCCGCCGAGAGCTCCTCGCGCTTGAGCTTCGTGGTGAGGGCGAGCACATAACAGCCGGCCGCACAGCTCGCGCC
>JBOGYJ010000361.1:0-3230 GCA_050696795.1 Solirubrobacteraceae bacterium
CGCGTCTGATCGTCGAGCTGCACACCGTGGATCTGGTGGAGCTCACCGGCGCGGTCGCGGCCGAGCTCACCGCTCAGTCGTAGCGCGCGCCCGCGAGCGTGGCCAGCTTCTCCATCGAGTGGCGGGCCTGGAGCGTGCGCACCGTCCCCGACCGTGAGCGCATGACGAGAGACTGGGTGCGGGCGCCGCCCGCGTGGTAGCGAACGCCCCGTAGCAGGTCGCCGTCGGTCACGCCGGTGGCGGCGAAGAACACGTGCTCGCCCCGGACGAGGTCGTCCTTGGTCAACACACGCCCGAGCTCGTACCCGGCGGCCACCGCCTGCTCGCGCTCCGCGTCGTCGCGCGGCCACAGCCGGCCGAGGATCTGGCCGCCCAGGCACTTGATGGCGGATGCCGAGATCACACCCTCCGGCGTCCCGCCGATGCCCCACAACAGATCCACCGGAGAGTTGTCCGACACAGCCAGCAGCGACGCCGAGACGTCGCCGTCGACGATCAGACGCGTGCGTGCGCCGGCCTCGCGCACGGCAGCCATCTGCTCATGGTGGCGCGGGCGGTCGAGCATCACCACGATCACGTCGCGGATGCTCTTGCCGCGCCGCTCGGCGATCAGCTCCAGCGTCTCGGGCAGCGGCCGCTCCAGATCCAAGAGATCGACGATGTCAGGCCCGCCGGCGAGCTTCTCCATATACACACAGGGACCCGGGTCGAACATCGCACCGCGCTCCGCCAGCGCGATCACGGTCAGGGCGCTCGGCATGCCCAGCGCCGCCAGCCGCGTGCCCTCGAGCGGGTCCACGGCGATGTCCACCAGCGGCGGCGTCCCGTCGCCGATGTGCTCGCCGTTGTAGAGCATCGGCGCCTCATCCTTCTCGCCCTCGCCGATCACGACGACCCCGTCCATCGACACGGTGTCGAGCACGTGCCGCATCGCATCGACGGCGGCCTGGTCGGCCGCCTCCTTGTCACCGCGACCGATCTGGCGCGCCGCAGCCAGCGCCGCGGCCTCGGTCACGCGCACTAGCTCGAGCGCCAGGTTGCGATCGGGTTTCGTCGACTCATTGCGTTCCATTGCCCGCAGGCTACCGTTCGCGAGCGTGGAAGCCCCGCTCTACCGCCGGCTGGTGCCCGAGGGCGCCGCCACAGACGCGCGCAGCTACCTGCAGTCACTCGAGCTCAACCGCAGGCAACCGGACCGCCCCTATGTGCTCGCCAACTTCGTCGCCAGCGTCGACGGGCACACGACCGTCGGCGAGCAGTCGCGCAAGCTCTCAGGCCCCGCCGACCGCGAGATGTTCTACGCGTTGCGCGAGCGCGTCGACGCCGTGCTCGTGGGCGCCAACACGCTCGTGGCCGAGCAATACAAGCGCATGCTTCCCCAGACGGAACGCCGTGAGCGCCGCCTCGCCGCCGGTCGGCCGGCCGAGCCCCTGGCCGTGACCGTCACGCGCAGCGGCAACGTCCGGCGGGACATCCCGCTGTTCGCCGAGACCCCGGAGAACGTGCTGGTGTTCGAACGAGTCGAGCTGCCTGAAGTGCTCCACACCCTCCGCGACGAGCACGGCATCACAAGCCTCCTGTGCGAGGGCGGGCCGACGCTGTTCGGCGCGCTCCTCGACCAAGGGCTCGTCGACGAGCTCTTCCTGACGCTCGCGCCGAGCCTCGTGGGGGGAGCGTCAGGACCGGCGGTGGTCAGCGGACCACCGCCGGAGGCGCCCGCTGAGCTCGAGCTCGAGAGCGCGCTCGAATGCGACGGGACGCTGTTCCTGCGCTACCGGGTCCAGAGCGCCTAGAGCCCGAGACCCTCGACGCCCTTCTCGTCCCAGCCGAGATGGTGGGCGAGCTCGTGACGGACGGTGCGACGCACCTGCTCGCGCAGCAGCTCGGGGTCGTGCCCGAAGTCGCGCATCAGCGTGTCACGGAAGATCACGATGCGCTCGTGGAAATGGTTATGGACGATCGTGTCGCCCTGGTAGAGCCCGTAGGCGCCGTGGCGGCCGCGGCCGGTGCGCACGGCGGTGCCACCGTCTGAAACCACGACGGCGACGTGCTCTAGCGCGCGGTGGAACTCGAGTGGCAGCTCGTCGAGCGCGGAGCGCACGAGCGCCTTGAAGTCCTCCTCACTGTCGAGCTCGACGGCGTCGTACTCCTCGGTGTCGCCGAAGTCCCCGAAGTCATCCCCGCCCCAGGGATCGTCGGCGGCGAGCCGTTCGGCGCGCTGCACAAGCGCCTCGAAGTCATCCTCGGAAGCGGGCGATTGCCAGTTGGCGAAGTGCACCAGCGAGAGCACGATCACGCCCGTGATGATCGAGCCGCCCAACACGATCACGGAACCGACCTCGACCACGCGTAGCAGGCCGACGGCGTCGAACCCGGTGACCAGCGCGAAGATGCCGAACCCTGAGACCAGAGCGGCGAGCGCCGAGAGGATGATCCTGCGGGTGCTCGCCGGCGTGTGCAGCATCGCTACCTCAGCGTCCTCGCGATCACCAGGCGCTGGATCTCGTTCGTGCCCTCGTAGATCTGCGTGATCTTGGCGTCGCGCATCATCCGTTCCACCGGATATTCCTTGACGAAACCATAGCCACCGAGGATCTGGACCGCCTCGACCGTCACCTCCATCGCCGCGTCGGAGCAGAACAGCTTGGCCATCGCCGAGTACTTGCCGAGGTCGGCGTCGCCACGGTCGACCTTGCAGCAGGCCTGGTAGAGCAGCTCGCGTCCGGCCGCGCACTTGGTCTCCATGTCGGCGAGCTTGAACTGGATCCCCTGGAAGGCATTGATCGCCTGGCCGAAGGCCCTGCGCTGCGCCGCGTAGGCGGCGGCGTAATCCGTCGCGCCCTGGGCGATCCCGAGCGCCTGCGCGGCCGCGCCCAGACGCGACACGTCGAGCGTCCCCATCGCCACCTTGAAGCCCTCACCGACCTCGCCGATCCGGTTGGCATCGGGGATCCGCACCGCCTCGAAGATCGGTTGCCCGGTCGGCGAGCCGCGGATCCCCATCTTGTGCTCGAGCTTGCCGACGCTGAACCCGGGCCGGTCGGCCTCGACCACGAACGCGGTGATCCCGTGCGAGTGGCCGGCGTCGCGGTCGGTGACCGCGAACACCGAATAGAAGTCGGCGACGCCGAGGTTCGTGATCCAGTTCTTGGTCCCGTCGATCACCCATTCGTCGCCGTCGCGGACCGCGCGCGTGGTCATCCCGCCCGGATCCGAGCCCGCCTCGGGCT
>JBOGYJ010000362.1:0-36008 GCA_050696795.1 Solirubrobacteraceae bacterium
GAACGGCACCCGCCTGGCGGGGCGTGCCTCGATCCGCACCGGCGTGCCGGTCGGCTCGGCCTTCCTGGCTGCCGGGATCGCCGGGGACTCGGCCAACGCGCTGACTGAAAACCTGGTGGAGGTCGTAAAGGCGTGAGCACGATCGCCGCCGTCAGCTACTTCGAGCCGTGGTGGATCCAGATCGTCAAGGCGATCCTGATCTTCGCCGTGATCTTCGGCGTGCTGCCGATCCTGACCGTCTACGAGCGCAAGCTGCTCGGCCGTTTCCAGCACCGCTACGGCCCCAACCGCGTCGGTCCCTACGGCCTCATGCAGCCGCTCGCCGAGATCGTCAAGTTCGCCCGCAAGGAGGCGTTCCGCCCGACGACGTCGGTCGGCTTCCTCTTCCACCTGGCACCTGCGCTCTCGATTCTGACCGCGGTCGGCGGGCTCGCCCTGATCCCTTGGGGCGGCGTCCAGAACATCCTCGGCACCAACGTCGGCCTGTACGGAATCGACGTCTCGGTCGGACCGCTGTACGTGTTCGCGCTCGGCGGCATCTCCGTCTCCGGGATCCTGCTCGGCGGCTGGGCCTCGGGCTCCAAGTACTCGTTCCTGGGATCGATGCGCGCCGCCGCCCAGCTGATCTCCTACGAGGTCTCGCAGGGCCTGGCCCTGGTCGGCGTGCTGATCACCGCGCAGACGCTGTCGCTGACTGGGATCGTCAACGCGCAGAAGGGCATGTGGTACTTCATCCCGCAGCTGTGCGGCTTTCTGATCTTCATGGTGGCGTCGTTCGCGGAGACCAACCGGGCGCCGTTCGACCTCGTCGAGGCCGACGCCGAGCTCGTCGGCGGCTACTTCACCGAGTACGGCGGCACCCCGTTCGTGGCCTACCTGTTCGCCGAGTACGTGAACATGATGGTCGTCTCGGCGATGGCCGCCACGCTCTTCTTCGGCGGCTGGCTGCTGCCCTTCGGGATCGATCCGCCCGGCTGGGTCGACCCGTTCGTGGTGGTCGCGAAGATGATGATCTTCATGACGCTGTTCATCTGGATCCGCGCCACGCTGCCGCGCCTGCGCTATGACCAGTTGATGTCGTTCGGCTGGAAGGTGCTGCTGCCATTGGCCACCCTCAACCTGCTCGTCACCGCGATCATCGTGGTCGTCTAGAGGAGCCTGCTCATGCCTTACGATCCCGGCTCGGATGTAATCGAAGTGATCCGCCACCCGCCGCGCAACGCGGCGGCCAGCACCTACCGCATCTTCGGCGAGACGCTGCGCGGCATGAAGACGACGCTCGCGCGCATTGTCGAGGGCCCGCTGACGATCCAGTACCCGGAGGAGAAGACCCCGGTGTACCCGCGCTTCCGCGGACGCCACAAGCTGCACCGCTTCGAATCGGACGATCCCCTCCACCCCGGGCTGGAGAAGTGCGTCGGCTGCTCGCTCTGCGCCGCCGCCTGCCCGGCCGACTGCATCCGCGTGGTC
Source organism: Solirubrobacteraceae bacterium (assembly GCA_050696795.1). Lineage (GTDB taxonomy): Bacteria > Actinomycetota > Thermoleophilia > Solirubrobacterales > Solirubrobacteraceae > Palsa-465. The sequence continues at coordinate 1,471 of JBOGYJ010000362.1, forward strand.
TCGGCCGAGAACACCCCCGATACCCGCATCTCCGCCGGCGAGCGCTACGCCGCCGTCTACGAGATCAACCTCAGTCGCTGCATCTTCTGCGGCTACTGTGAGATCGCCTGCCCCTTCGACGCGATCACGATGGGCCACGACTACGAGATGTCCGACTACACCCGCTCCGACCTGATCTTCACCAAGGAGATGCTGCTGGCGGAGCCGCTCGAGCGCACGCCGCTGAGGACTGAAGGAGAGTAGGGGCCGCCCCCACCCGTCGCTCATGTCTGCCGTCCTGTTCTTCATCGCCGCGATCGTCGCGATCATCGGCGCGATCGGCGTGGTCACGCTGCGCAACCCGCTGTACGCGGTGCTGTCGCTGGTCTGCCACCTGGTCGCGCTGGCCGCGCTGTTCCTGCTGCTGCGCGCCGAGTTTGTCGCCGCCGCACAGGTGGTCGTCTACGCCGGCGCGGTGATGGTGCTCTACGTGTTCGTGGTCGCCTACGTCGGCGGCGGCGACGAGGTGGCAGCCGGCAGCTCGCTGCGGATCCTCGGCCCGCTGTTCGCGGTCGCGCTGGCGGTCGAGTTGTTCATCGCCATGCTCGGCACGGGGCTTTCGGGCATCAAGGGCAAGGGCGCGCCCTACAAGCTCGGCTTCGGCACGCCGGAGCACATCGGCAAGCTGTTTTTGACCGACTACCTGTTCGCCTTCGAGGTCGCCTCGCTGCTGCTGCTGGTCGCCGCCGTCGGCGCGATCGTGCTCGCGCGCCGGCGCCGCGGACTCGAGCAGGACGAGGCCGACTTCCGGGCCGTGCGCGCCGCGCCGCGGCCGGCCTACACCGGCACGCTGGCCGAGGCCGTCGGCGTCCGTCGCGTGCTGGAGCAGCTCGAGCAGGCCCAGGGCGGCGTCAGCGAACTGGTCGGCGGCGTGCCACCGGAGAAGACTCCGACGGTGGTCGGCGCTCGTGACACCAAGGACTCCGGTTCCGCTGATTCCAGCTTTGGCGATTCCGGCCAGTCCGGCGGTCCCGGCGAGGAGCGGAGCTGATGGCGCTCGGCTGGTATCTGGCGGTCTCGGTTCTGATCTTCTGCATCGGCGCCGGCGGCGTGCTAGTGCGGCGCAACCCGCTCGTGATCCTGCTCTGCCTTGAGCTGATGCTCAACGCCGCCAACCTCGCGCTGGTCACGTTTGCGCGGATGCACGGTGGTGAGGCCGGCCAGATCTTCGCGCTGATCGTGTTGGTCGTGGCCGCCTGTGAGGTGACTGTCGGGTTGGGCCTGGTGGTCGCGATCAGCCGCCGCAACCTGCCTATCGATGTCGACGAACTGCATGAGTTGAACGGATGAGCCCAACTACCTGGGGCTGGCTCGTCCTGCTGTTCCCGCTGCTGGGCACGATCACGATCGCGCTCGGCTTCCGGCGATACGGCAGGGCGGCCGGCGTGATTGGAACCGCCGCGATCCTGCTGGCGTTCGTGTGCTCCGTGGGGGCGCTGCTGTCGCTGCTGTCCCGCACGGGCGCACACCGCGAGGTGCTGTCGAGCCTCTGGAACTACGACGTCACAGCCGGCGTGGACGCCAGGCTGCAGATCCTGGTGGACCCGATCTCGGTGTTCATGATGCTCGTGGTCACCGGTGTCTCGACGCTGATCCACCTGTACTCCACCGCCTACATGCGCTCCGACGAGGGCTACGCGCGCTACTTCGCGTACCTCAACTACTTCGTGCTCTCGATGCTGATCCTGGTGCTGGGCGGCAACTTCGTGATGCTGATCGTCGGCTGGGCTTTCGTCGGCGCCGCCTCCTACCTGTTGATCTCCTTCTGGTATCGGCGCAGCACCGCCACCAACGCGGGCATCAAGGCCTTCGTGATCAACGTGCTCGGCGACGTCGGACTGGTGCTGGGCACCTTCTTCATCTTCCGCCACACGCACACGATGTCGTTCCTCGGCAGCTTTGCCGCGGCGCCCCACGTCTTCCACAGCGATTCGCCCGACCTGGTTGCCGGCTGTCTGCTGCTGCTGCTCGGCGCCTTCGCGAAGTCCGCTCAGGTGCCGCTGCACACATGGTTGCCGGACGCGATGGAGGGCCCGACACCGGTGTCCTCGCTGATCCACGCCGCCACCATGGTGACCGCCGGCGTTTACCTGATCGTGCGTATGCACCCGCTCTTCCAACTGGCGCCGACGGCCGCCGACGTCGGCACGATCGTGGGCTGCCTGACGCTGCTGATCGCCGGGTCGATCGCGCTGGTCGTGACCGACCTCAAGCGCGTGATCGCGTACTCGACGATGTCCCAGATCGGCTACATGATCATGGGCGCCTCGGCCGGCGCCTACTCGGCCGCGCTGTTTCACCTGATGACGCACGCCTTCTTCAAGGCGCTGCTGTTCATGGCGGCCGGCTCGATCATCGGCGCGATGGCCGGCAGCCAGTCGCTCGATCGCATGAGCGGCTTCCGCAAGGCGATGCCGTTCACCTTCGCCTGCTTCGTCGTCGGCGGCCTCGCGCTCTCAGGGGTACCGCCCTTCTCGGGCTGGCTCTCCAAGGACGACATCCTCGCCTACGTCAACAACCGCGGCGGCATCTTCGAGGTGGTCGGCATCCTTGGCTACGTGGGCGCGGCGCTGACCGGGCTCTACACGTTCCGCATGATCTTCCGCGCCTTCTACGGCGACCCCGCGCCCGAAGCGGTCGAGCTCGAGCACGGCCACCTCGCGCACGCCGAGGTTCCGACCAACCCCGCCAACGGCGAAGAGGAGGACCCGGACGTCGGCTTCCCCGGTCCCGAGCATGCGATCGCCGAGCGCGAGCCGGCGATGAAGGTCGCGATGGGGCTCCTGGCGGTGCTCGCCGTGGTCGGCGGCTTCATCCAGGTCGCCGGGCTCGACCACGTGATCTCGAGCTTCCTCGCGCCCGCCTTCACGCACACCCCGCTGGCGTCGGCCAGCCACGAGCCCAGCAGCGGCGCGGCCTGGATCGGCCTGCTCATCGGTGCCCTGATCGGCCTCGGCGGGATCGCGGCGGTTTACGTGATCTACGTGCGCCGTCCCGGCACGGCCGCGCGGCTGCAGGCGGCGTTCCCCTGGGTGCACAGGTTCCTGGTGAACAAGTGGTACTTCGACGAGGCCATCGGCCTCCTGGTCGTGCGCCCCGCGCTCGCCATCGGCCGCTTTGTCGAGGCGGTGCTCGAGCGCATCGTCATCTCCGGTGGCGTCACTGGTGGCGTCACCGGCGCCGTGCGCTCCGGCTCGGCCGCGGTGCGCCGCGCCCAGAACGGCGTGCTGCGCTTCTACGCCGCCGCGATGGTGCTCGGGCTCTCCGCCGTTGTCCTCTACTTCCTGATCTCCTCGACCTGATCTGTCCGGCTCCGTGAATCTTCTTCATCCAGTCGCCGCTTCCAGCGCCCCCTTCACATTGTCGATCCTGCTGTGGCTGCCGCTGGCGCTGGCGCTGGTCGTCAACGCTCTGCCCGCGCGCTACGTGGGCCGTGCCGCCGCGCTCGCCAGCCTGCTGCCGGTGGCCGTGGCGATCACCTTCGTCGCGAACTTCAACTCGAAGCTCCCCGGGCTGCAGTTCGTCACCGACAAGGTCTGGATCGGCGCGCTCGGGATCCACTACAAGCTCGGGCTCGACGGGCTCAACGTAGCGCTGATACTGCTGACAACGGTGCTCTTCGCGGTCTCGCTGGCCTGGTCGGCGCTGCGTGAGGTGGACCGGCCCCACACCTACTACTTCTGGTTCGGTGTCGCGGAGAGCGCGGTGCTCGGCGCCTTCCTTGCCCAGGATCTGATGCTGTTCGTGGCGTTCTTCGACCTGATGCTGATCCCGTTCTACTTCCTGGTCGGGTCGTGGGGCTCCGTGGATCGCGTGCGCGCCACTACCAAGATGGTCATCTACACGATGGTCGGCTCGTTCCTGATGCTGGCCGCGGCGGTCGCGACCGGCGTGCTCGCCTCCAGCGACCACAACACCGGGATCAACTTCACCTTCACGGCGCTGCAGCACCTGCCGCTGTCGCGCACCGACGAGGACTGGATCTTCCTGGCGTTCGCACTCGCCTTCCTGGTGAAGATGCCGCTGGCGCCGTTCCACGGCTGGATGGCCGACGCCTACAAGTCGATGCCGATCCCGGCGGTCGCGGTCTTCTCCGGGGTCGTCGCCAAGGTCGCGAGCTATGGCTTCCTACGGATCGTGCTGCCGCTCTACCCGCACGCTGCGCACCACTTCCAGGTGCTGATGCTGCTGATCTGCGTGGTCTCGATCATGTGGGGAACCGCGATGGCGTTCACCACCAACGACTCGCGCATGGTGATCGCCTATTCGAGCGTGGCGCAGATGGGTTTCATCACGCTCGGGATCTTCTCGCTGCAGCCCCAGGGCGGCCAGGGCGCGCTGCTGCAGATGCTCAACCACGGGATCGTGATCGCCGCCGGCTTCTTCATCGTCGCCACGCTGGCGGCGCGGGCCGCCGGCAGCGAGGACATCAGGGACATGGGTGGGATCGCCTTCAGGGCGCCGGTGCTCGCCAGCCTGTTCGTGATCATCACCTTCGCGAACCTGGCGATGCCCGGCTCGTCGAACTTCATCGGCGAGTTCATGATCCTGCTCGGCACCTTCGAGTCGCACATGCCGATCGCGTTGGTCACCTCGGTCGCTGTGGTCGGCGCCGCGTTCTACGCCCTGCGGCTGCTGATCCGCGCTATGCACAACCGCGTCGGTGGTCGCGTGCAATCGTTCGAGCTGAGGCGCTCCGAGGCAATCGCGCTCGTGCCGCTCTGCCTGATCATCTTGGCGCTCGCGTTCTACCCGCAATTCGGGCTGAGCAAGTCCGAGACCTCGATGAACGTCGCGATGTTCCCGGCGGCCGCGGCAGGTGGCCCGGCAGCCGCGTCGCGGTTCCTCGCGCAGTCCAGTGCCGCAGAGGGCTGGTTCGGCTCAGCGCCGGTCAGCGCCGCAGCGTACTCACCGGCTAAGCCACGACGCGTTTACACCTACGGCCAGACCTCGGCCCACCGCAAAACGGTTCATCCATGAGCTCACTGATCCTCGCCACGGCCCACATCAAGGGCCCCCACATCGACTGGGCCGAGCTCTCGCCGCTGGTCGTGCTCGCGGTTGGCGCGCTGGTCGTGCTGCTCGTCGGACTGGCCGGCAACGCCGAGGTGCGCAGGCGCGGAGTCCCGGCGCTGTCGCTGATCACGCTCGCGGGTGCGATCGGGACCGAGATCTGGCGCTTCTCGCACGCGCAGACGATCATCGCCGGCGCGCTGCGGATGGACGACCTCGGGCTGATCGTCGACCTCGTCTGCGCAGCCGCCGCCGCCGCCGTGGTGCTGCTCTCATTGCGCACCCAGGCGCCGCGCGACGCCGGCCACGGCGAGTTCCACGGCGTGCTGCTGTTCAGCGTGATGGGGATGGCGGTCCTGATCTCCGCCCAGGACATCATCACGCTGTTCCTTGGCTTCGAGCTGCTGTCGATCCCGCTCTACATCCTCTGTGCGGCCGAGTATCGCCGTGAGGGCTCGCTGGAGGCGGGCCTCAAGTATCTGATCATCGGCTCGGTGGGCTCGGCCACGCTCGTCTACGGCCTCGCGATGATCTACGGCGCCACCGGCCAGACCGGCCTCGGTCAGATCGCGCAGGTGCTGGCCGGCGGTGGCCCGAGCGGGAACCTGCTCGGCGACCCGATGCTGCTGAGCGGCATCGGCCTGGTGGTCGCAGGCCTCGCCTTCAAGACCTCGGTCGCCCCGTTCCACCAGTGGACCCCGGACGTATACGAGGGCGCCCCCACCGCGATCACGGCGTTCATGGCGACCGCCACCAAGGCGGCGGCGCTAGCGGTCTTCCTGCGCTTCTTCGACGTGGCCGTGATCTCCGAGCAGACCAAGTGGGCGCCGGCGTTGGCCGCGCTCGCCACCGCGACGATCCTGATCGGCAACGTCGGCGCGCTCGGGCAGACCTCGCTCAAGCGCATGCTCGGCTACTCGGGCGTCGCCCAGGCCGGCTACATGCTCTCCGGCGTGGTCGTCGGCACCCAGCTCGGGGTCTCCTCGACCGTGCTCTACATCATCGCCTACCTGTTCATGAACCTTGCCGCCTTTGCGGTGGTCCAGCACCAGGAGGCGTCGACCGGCGATGACCAGGTCGGTGGTCTCGCCGGGTTGGGCCAGCGCTCACCGGTGCTCGCCTGGTCGATGACGATCGCGATGCTGGCCCTGGCCGGCATTCCGGGCACCGTCGGCTTCATCGGCAAGTTCCGTCTGATCGACGCGCTCGTAAACGGTGGCTATGGTTGGCTGGCGATCATCCTCGTGGTTGGCGCGATGATCTCGCTCGGCTACTACCTGCGGGTCGTCGCGGCGGTGTGGATGTCCCCGGAGCGCTCGCGCTCCTCGGCCACGCCCCCCGCGCCCATGGCCCCCGGCGGCTATGCCCCGATCGCCGGTGGCTCACCGGAGGCCGACAAGCTGCCGCACGTGGAGGTCGTGGCGGTCGCCGCCATCTTCGCCGCGGCCACGATCTTCTTCGGCGTCATCCCCGGGCCCCTGTTCGACTTCGCCTCCCACGCGGGGGCGGCGTTCAGCGGCCTGTTCTAGCCGGGCCGCCTGCGTCCTGGGTCGCGGGCAGCCTGCGTCCTGGGTCGCGCCGGGCGCGGTCCGCGCGTATGCTCTCAGCGTCGCTCTTGAGCGGAGCGCGGCCCCGAGTTCTCAGCGCGAGCTCTTGAGCAGTGCCGCGTGCAGCTCTTGCAGGACCTCACGGTCACTCAGCTGCTCGTTGGCGAGTGCCTGTGACGCGCCGCCATGCTCCTCCGGGGCGAGCGCGTCGGCCAGCCGCGCGAGCGCCGGCGCGCGATCGTGGTTGTACCAGAGGCCGGTGGCCAGCGGATCGGCGCCGCTGGGCGCAAACAGCAGCGCCTGCACGGCCTGCTCTATGGCTCCCAGCAGCTCGAGGTACTGCTCCGAAGTCAGCTCTGCCTCGCCGCTCTTGAGCCGGGAGAGCGCGGCGAGGGTATCGTGATGCGAACTCATCTATTCCGGTTTATCGGCCGGCCCGCCGCAGTCCTGAGCGCCGCATGACAGGTCTGCGCAATCGCGGCCGAGAGCGGGTTCAGACCTTGCGCCACTCCGGAAGCCAGGATCCATCCTCGGTCCGGGTGAAGTCCTGAAACAGGCTTGGCGCCTCGGACTTCATCGTCTCGGCGACCAGGTTGAAGACGGTGCGCAGCTCCTCCTCGGCCCCGGGGGCGGTGCGCATCTCGATCACGTGGCGCAGCGTGCGCACGTTGGCGGTCCAGAGGATGTCGGTGCTGAGGCCGATCGGCGCCAGCCGCCGCAGCGCCGAGGTGATCTCCTTCTTGATGTGGAACGGCATCTCACCGCTGTCGATGTCAAGCTGCTCGGCGGCGCTCAGCTGGAACTCCTCGAGCGCCTCGACGATGCTGATGACCTGATCGCGCAGCGGCTCGAGTGTCGGCGGCACGCGGAAGCCGATGTCGGTCAGCCGCACGTAGCGCAGGCTCTCCTGGCTGAAGGCCGAGCCGGCGCGATGCCTGACCAATTCGTGAGTCAGGACTCTTGAGCAATTACGCAAAGCGAAGCTGTAGTTCGCGTGCTCGAGCACGCTCCCGTGCGCGCTCTGCAGCACGTTGGCAAAGTACGCCTGCTGGTCTGTGCGGATGCGCGTCACGTTCGGGTTCAACCCCGGCTCCCAGCTGCGATAACACATGCGCCCGCCGAACTCGGCGAGCAGCTCGCCCTCCTTCAACTCCTCCCGCTTGTCCTCGCGCATGTCCAGCCACGACGTGCCACCGACTGATTCGAGGTACGCGCGCATGCCGTCGACGACCACCGCGGGGCGAGCGACGAGGAAGACCTGGGGCGTGGTTTCGTGCACGTGGTCCATGCAAGCGAACGGCCCGGACGTAAGGCGGGGTTCAGATCACCGCCACTCGCAAACAGCGACCAATTCAGCCCGGCGGCTGCGTCAGCGGTTGACCAGCCGGCCGATGAGCTTCTCGAAGCCGAAGCCGAAGCCGAAGCCGGAGCCGGAGCCGGAGCCGGAGCCGGAGCCGGAGCCGAAGCCGGAGCCGGAGCCGGAGCCGAAGCGGAAGCCGAAGCGGAAGCCGAAGCGGAAGCCGAAGCGGAAGCCGAAGCGGAAGCCGAAGCGGTAGCGTCCCGCGTCGGAAGCGGACTTCTGCCGTCCTATGAGCTCTCCGGCGCTGAGCGTGAAACGGGTCTGGCTGAATCTAGCCCGCAGCTGTGAAAGGATCTGTCCCGTGCCACTGTTCGGCAGGAACAAGTCAGCGCCCCCGACCGACGAGGAGCGGCGAGCGGCAGAGGTCGATCTCGAGCGGATCCGCCGGGGCGGGATCCCGCTGGGGGCCGAGGAGCGCCTGAAGCGGATCGCGGACGCCGGTACGCCGTTCTTCACGAGCGATCTCAGCGCCAAGGAATTTGCGCTCGCCCAGGCGTCGGGCCTGCAACCGGTGGCCCAGGTGATGGGCTCCTCCGTGGTCCAGCATGGCTGGCTCGGCGCCCAGGGCGCCTATTACGTCACGGGTGAGATTCCCGCCCTGGCGGAGCCGTGGAACCTGGCGCGCGGCCGCGCGTTTGATCGTCTCCGTCAAGAGGCGGAGCTGTGTGGCGCCGATGGGGTGATAGGGATCGAGATGACAGCCGGCAACCTCGGCGATGCCGGCAACACCGAGCTGGTCGTGTTCGGCACCGCCGTGCGCGACAGCACACTGCCTCAGGGGCGCCGCGACGGGTGCGGGATGTGCACGCTCTCCGGCCAGGAGGTCGACAAGCTTCGCCGGATCGGTGCGGAGGTCCGCGGGGTCGTCGGCCACACCACAGTGCTGTCGGTGCAGCTGGGCATGAACTCCAGTTGGGTCATGAGCTCGGGCGGTATGCTCGGCGGTGGCGGCGCCCGCATGAACACCGAGATCATTGAGATCACCCAGGGCGTCTACGACGCCCGCAACCGCGTGATGCTCGAGGTTCGCCGTCAGGCGAACGCGGTGCAGGCCAACAACATCGTGGTCTCCGCGCTGCGCCACACGATCGAGCACTACGAGTACGAGCGGGCCGGCGGCTACAGATACCACTACTTCCACGTGACGATGAACGTCCTCGGCACCGCGATTCGCTTGGGCGCGCGGGAGCCGCACCCCGCGCCGCTCTCCGGGCCGGTGCTGTCCATCAACCTCGGTGCCTAGTTAAAAAGGAGCGCTGCCGATGCCCGACTACGATCCGACCAGCACCGAGGGGCTCGCCGCGCACGCGAGCGAGCGCCTGCAGATGAACGCCCGCGGGCTGTTCACCTCAGACCTGTCGGTGAACGAGTACCTGTGTGTCGAGAAGGCCGATTTCGAGCCCGTCGGGCTGGTGGTCGGCTCGAGCATCTACCACGTCGGCTACCAGTTCGCGAACCTACGCCAGAACCAGGAGTTGGACGTCCTCAGCCAGGCGATGTACAACGCCCGCGAGCTGGCGATGACCCGCATGGAGGAGGAGGCGGACCAGCTTGGCGCCGACGGCGTCGTCGGTGTGAGACTGGACATCGGTCGCTACGAGTGGGGCGCGGACATGGCCGAGTTCATCGCCATCGGAACCGCGATCCGGCACAAGGAGGGACGGCTGCACCGCGCGCCCAACGGCCGCCCGTTCACCAGCGATCTGTCCGGCCAGGCATTCTGGACGCTGATGCAGACCGGCAAGCGGCCCGTGGGCATGGTCATGGGCAGCTGCGTCTATCACGTCGCTCACCGCGGGATGATGCAATCGCTCAAGCAGACCGGCCGTAACGTCGAGCTCGAGCAGTACACGCAGGCGCTCTATGACGCGCGCGAGCTGGCCATGGAGCGGATGCAGAAGGAGGCAGAGGCGATCGGCGACGGCGTGCTCGGAATCGTCGAGGTGAAGCTGCACGAGAACAACCATGGCTGGGGGAGCCACGTGATCGAGTTCTTCGCCGTCGGCACAGCGGTCGTTGCGAACGAGCACGTCGCCGACGGGCACCAACTCCCGGACATCATGCCGGTCCTGGACATAAACGACTGAGGGCGCGTGGCGAGCCGGCAGTACAGTTGTCCCAATGACTAAGCATTCGCTTAGCGCCCGTGCGACGCTCGCCTGCGTGTGCCGCGAGCGCGCCTGAATCCGTCGGCCGCGGGCTTGCCCATCCGACTCGATGACGAGTCTGCGACGCTTTGGGATCCCGAGCTCGATGAGGTCGTGCGCGCCCTACTGAACTCGGCGGTGCATTGCTTTGCGTCTCACGGCTACCACGCCACCACGACCCGTGCCATCTCAACCGGGGCGGGCCTGAGCCCGGCGGCCATGTATGTTCACTTCGGCTCGAAGGAGCTGATCCTTCATCACATCGTCCTGGCGGCGCACCGGCACGCCTTGTCGGAGATCAGCGACCCGCTGGTCAGGGGGGCTCCAACCGCCGCGGAGTCTCTGCGTCTGCTGATGTCGCGGTACACGAGCTGGCACGCCCGGCATCACATCGCCGCCAGGGTCGCGCAGTTCGAGCTGACGGCGCTGAGGTCGGAACACTACGAGCAGATCGTGAGACTCCGACGTGACACGAACGACATATTTCGATCGGCAGTTGAGCGAGGTGTGGCGGATGGAACCTTTGCTCCGATAGATGTGATTCGGATTGTCCGGGGGATGCTCTCGCTGAGCATCGACCTGGTCCGGTGGTACCGCTTCGACGACCGCGACACACCCGAACAGCTGGGCTCCCTTTATGGCGAGTTGGCGCTGAAGATGGTCCTCCGGTAGCTCGGCCTGTGCGCTGAGCCCGCGCAACGCCTGTGCGCTGAGCCCGCGCGACTCATCTGCAGCGCGCTCATAGCTCAACCGGTCGCCGGCGCGCTAGCGGCGTCTTGTGCGGGTCGCCGGGTCGCTGGGTTGCTATACCTCTGTCGGTAAGCGAGCGCTTAGTCACGTCCGAGAGAGAGGCCCTGGCAATGCCCGAAGCAGTGATAGTCGCCGCCGCGCGGACGCCAATAGGTCGTGCCGGGAAGGCTTCACTCAGGGAGATGCGACCCGACGACTTGGCGGCGCTGATCGTCAAGGAGGCCCTGGCGAAAGTTCCAGAGCTCGATCCCACCACGATTGATGATCTGATCCTCGGCTGTGGCCTGCCGGGCGGCGAGTCGGGTAACAACATGGCACGCGTAGTCGCGGTGTTGAATGCCCTGGACGAGGTGCCGGGCACGACCGTCACGCGCTACTGCGCCTCCTCACTGCAGACGAGCCGGATGGCAATGCACGCAATCCGCGCAGGTGAGGGGCACGCTTTCATATCGGCCGGCGTAGAGACCGTCTCGCGGTATGTCAAAGGGACCTCAGATCACTTGGCGGACACCCTCAATCCGCGATTCAGCACGGCAACGGCGCGGACGGAAGCGATCGCGCGGAGCGACTGCGCGTGGCAAGACCCTCGCTCCATCGGCGAGCTGCCCGATGTCTACATCGCCATGGGCCAGACCGCCGAGAACGTTGCGACCGTGCGGGGCATCTCCCGGCACCAGATGGACGAGTTTGCCGTCCGGTCGCAGAACCTCGCGGAGCGGGCGATCGCCTCCGGGTTTTGGGCACGCGAAATCACTCCGATCACCGTCCCGTCCGGTACGGTGATCGCCGCCGACGATGGGCCCCGAAGCAATGTGACCTACGACGCGGTTGCGGCGCTCGAGCCTGCCTTCAGGCCCGGTGGCAGAGTCACGGCTGGCAACTGCTGCGCTATGAACGACGGCGCCGCGGCGGTGGTGATCCTGTCTGACTCGCGGGCGGCAAGGCTCGGCGTGGCTCCGTTGGCCCGGATCGTCGCTACCGGGGTGTCGGCGCTATCGCCCGAGATCATGGGCCTCGGCCCGGTCGAGGCGACCCGTCGCGCGCTTGCCAACGCACGAATGACCATCGATGACATCGACCTCGTCGAGATCAACGAGGCCTTTGCCGCCCAGGTGATACCGGCCTATCATGACCTGGGGATCGACATCGATCGCCTGAACGTGAACGGTGGTGCGATCGCCGTCGGACACCCGTATGGCATGACCGGGGCAAGGCTGCAGGCAACGATGCTGAACGCGCTCGAGTGGCATGACAAGTCCACCGGTCTCATAACGATGTGCGTCGGCGGCGGGCAGGGGATGGCCATGATCCTCGAGCGGTTGTAACCGCTCCGGATCGAGTTGGGCACCTTTGTTGGAACCCACCAAGCAAACTGCCGTAAATGTGTCGATTCTGGGCATTGACTTAGTGCATCTCGTCTAAGACCATCCTCTGCGCACCGCTGTTTGCGGCGGGGCCAACCGGTAGTGAGAGAGGAGATTCAGGATGCGTTCCATCAGAGATGGTCTGCTACGTGCTGCGCACGGGATGCGTCGCCCCAGGCGCATATGGATGCTCGCGGCGCCACTTGTCGCGGGTGTGGCGAGTCTTGTACTTGGGCTGAGCGCGCAGGTGGCATCAGCTGGCGGCAAGAAGCTTGCCGGGAAGACGGTGACGCTGGTGTCGTACTCCAACGCCAATCCGTGGGCCGCGGTCTACAACAAGGTGATCGCTAACTACATGACCGGCCTCGGGGCAAAGGTCAACCTGCTGGGCGCCACCACAGCCTCGCAGCAGGTGCAGATGCTCGAGAGCGCGATTGCCGCCAAGCCGAGTCTGATCTATCTGGAGGCGATGGACAGCAGCGCCGTCGCACCGGCCATCGCCAAGGCCCGGGCTACGGGCGTGACCATCATCAACACCGACGGCCCCGCCGCCCCTGCGGCGGTGAAGGGGCTGCACCAGGTGCTTTCGAACAATTACGCACTCGGTAAGTTCGCTGCTCAGAACCTCGTCGCCGGCCTCAAGGCCGAGCATCTGAGGACCGGCAAGATCGGAGTGATCGCGGGAGCCGCCGCGATGGCTGTGACGCAGGACCGGATGAAGGGCTTCAACAACGTCCTGCACAAGTACCCGCAGTACAAGGTCGCGACCATTCAGTACAACAACTGGGATCCGGTCGCCAGTGGCCAGCAGGCAACTCAGATCTTCGCCAAATACGGAAAGAACGGTCTGCAGGCGATGTATGGGATGGCCGACTACATGGCGGTGCCGATCGTCACCGCCGCCAAGCAGGCGGGGATCACGATCGGAGTCAAGAAACACGGGCTGATCATCACCGGCGGTAACTGCTTCAAGGTCGGCATCGAGGCGATTCGCGCCGGGGAGCTGTACGGAACCGCGACCGAAGACCCGGGGACGATCTCGCTGCTGGCGGCTCAGTACGGCACCAAGCTGCTCGAGGGTAACCAGGTGCCGCTGGTCGAGATGGTCCCGGAAGCGCGCGTCACGGCTTCCAACCTGGATAAGTACGCCGCAAAGTGCTCAAAGGCATAGCCTTGCGCAGTGCCTCGCGCTGACCGATGTCGAACGAGACCACGCCGCCGCCCAGCTTGGGCGGCGGCAGCGGCACGGAGCTCGACGTGACCACTCCGCCGCGACTGGAGCTCTCCAGCATCAGTCGCAGCTTTGGGGCAGTGTGCGCGCTGAGGGACGTTTCATTGCGCGTCGCACCGGGCGAGATCCGTGGGCTCTGTGGACACAACGGTGCCGGCAAGAGCACCCTGATCAACATCGTCGCGGGGTTGATCGCGCCCGATGCGGGCGCCGTCAGCGTTGACGGCGCGCAGGTCCAGTTCTCCGGGCCGCGCGATGCCCAGGCCAACGGCATCGCCTGGGTCGATCAGGAGCTCAGCATGGTTCCGTCACTTACGATCGTCGAGAACCTGGCGCTGGGGAGCGGCGGTCTGGGATTGCTGCGCAGCCGCGCTCGTGAGCGCGCTTCGGCATCCGAGCAGCTCGAGCCGGTGGGCCTCGCGCATCGCCAGCCCGATGAACTGGTCGCGAACCTCAGCCTGGGCGAGCGACAGCTCGTGGAGATCGCGCGTGCGCTCAGCCGCGGCGCGCGCCTGCTGATCCTCGATGAGCCAACCGCGACGCTCACGGACCTCGAGATCGAGCGCGTGTTCAACGCCGTACGGCGGGTCGCCGCCGACGGCTGTTCGGTGATCTTCGTCTCGCATCGGCTTCGTGAAGTGCTCGACCTCTGCGATTCGGTCACGGTGATGCGAGACGGGAAGGTCGTCACGGAGGCTCGGGCCGCCGCTCTCACCGCGTCTGGGTTGGTCGAGGCGATGCTCGGTGAGCAGCCCGCACGCGCAACCGCGGACAAGCGCGAGAACGAAGGTGAGGTGGTCCTCAGTGTGCGTGGCCTCAGTGTGAGCGGCCGCGTACACGGCTTCTCACATGACTTCCGCGCGGGCCACGTCTACGGCGTCGCGGGCCAGGTCGGCGCCGGCGCCTCAGAGCTGCTGCGAGCGCTCGCCGGCCTCATGCCCACGGCCCAAGGTGAGGTGCGGGTGCTTGGCGCGCCGTTGAACATCCGTCACCCCGTGCGGGCTCGTCGCAGTGGGCTTGGCTTCGTGGCCAACGACCGCAAGTCCGAGGGCCTGTTCCTGGGTCGTAGCGTCGCTGAGAATCTCACGGTGACGCGGTTGCGGGAGATCTCACACTTCGGGCTGCTCTCGCCTCGCGCCGAGCGTGCTCGCGCGCACGAGATAGCTGAGTACGTACACGTCGCTGCGGACCGTGTCGAGCACCCCGTCGGCCTGCTCTCCGGAGGCAACCAGCAAAAGGCGTTCGTCGGCCGCTACGTGCTCGACCAGAGCGTTCGCGTGCTGCTCGTGGACGAGCCGACCCGCGGTGTCGACGTAGGCGGGCGCGCGGCGATCCACGATCTGCTGACCAACGCGGCGCGCGAGGGGCTGACCGTCATCTTCGCCACCAGCGACCTCGAGGAGCTGTTGGAGCTCGCAACGACCGTGATCACGATGCGCGCCGGACACGTCGTTGGCGTCTACGCAAACGACGTGTCGCATCAAACGGTGCTCGCTGACCTGACCCACAGGGACGGCGCCGAGTCGGCCGAGCAAGTGGCATGACCGGCGTTGCTCCCGCCAGGGGCCGTTTGCCCGCGTTGCTGCGGGCGTGGCCACGACAACGGCATCGGGCCGGCTGGGTGACCGTCGTACTTACGACAGCGATCCTCATCGTCGCGGTGACGACGCACCGCTTTCTCACCTGGAGCAATGTCAAAGCGATCCTGAGCTCGGCCTCGATGGTCGGGATCATGGCGCTGGGCCTGACCTTCGTGACGATGGTCGGCTCGGTCGTGTCCTTGGCGGTCGCCGAGGTGGCGGTGATCGCCGGGATGGCCTTCCTGGCAACGCTCGGACTCGGGCTGTTTCCGGCGCTCCTGATCGCGATGGCTCTGGGTGCGACGGTTTGCGCGATTCAGGGCGTGCTGATCGGCGCATGGGGAGCCAACCCGGTGATCTTGACGATCGCCGCAGCCTTCGCGATCGACGGGATCGCACAGGGGGTCCACGGCGGCACGATCGTGCCGGCTGCAACCGGCGCCTACGGCAGCCTGAACTCCACGCCACTCGGCGTCCCCGTGGCGGTGTACGTGCTCGTCGGGCTGGCGTTGCTCTTGCAATACCTGGCTCGCGGTACGGTGCTCGGCCGCCAGATCACGCTGGTCGGTGCCAACCGAGCCGCGGCGCGGGCGGCCGGGCTCCCGGTGACGCGCGTGATCACGCTCGCGTTCGCGCTCTCGGGAGCCGCGTTCGGGGTCGGTGGAGCGTTCCTCGGCGCGTACAACACCGGCGCATCGACCCTGCTCGAGGGCACGGTGACCTTCAACGCGATCGCCGCCGTGCTCGTGGGAGGCACCTCGATCGCCGGTGGGCACGGATCGCCGCTGCGGACGCTGTGGGGCGCGCTGGCGATTTCGGCGATCACGGACCTGCTGTTGCTGCGCGGCCTGGGTACCGGTCCGCAGGTTCTGCTGGAAGGAGTCCTGGTGTTGCTGGTTGTCATAGCCACGCAGGCGCGGAACCAGGCGGGAGCGGCATGAGCATGAGCGGATGGCCGAAGCGGCAATGGCTGCGCGCCGAACACCTGCTGCCGGTTCTCAGTGTGGTGGTCGCGCTGATCGCCTTCGCGGTGGTGCCGGGGATATATGGCGACCAGCTCAACTCAGGAGCGTGGTACAACTGCTTCCAGGGCTTCGCGCCACTCGGTCTGGTCGCGCTGGGGCTGGGCCTCACGCTTGTGGCGGGCGAGTTCGACGTCTCGGTTCTTGGCATGCAGGTTCTGGGCGGGGCGCTGGCCGTCAGAGCAGGCGGCCACAGCGGCCTCGTCGGGGTGGCCGCCGCGCTTGCCGGATGCGGCTTCCTCGGTTTCGTTCAGGGCTATCTGATCGCCCGCTGGCGGCTGCCGTCGCTGCCCGTGACGATCGGGTCATACATCGCGCTGATCGGTCTCACGAACGTCATCGCCGATAACAACACGCTCACCTATGGAGACACCGCCGTGTCGATCTGGATCGACCACACGGTGCTGGGGTGGTTCTCGCCGCATAGCCTCGTGACCTTCGCCGTCTTCGTGGTGGCGATCGTGCTGATCGGATGCACACGCGTGGGTCCGCAGCTGAAGGCGCTGGGCGGGGACAGGCGCGCCTCCCGAGTCTCCGGGGTTCCGGTGGAGCGCCGCCTCGTGTTCCTGTTCACGATGTCCGCCTCCCTGGCTGCGCTCGCTGGCGTGCTCTCGGCCTACTCGGAGGCGAGCGCGGAACTCGATCCGGGCGTGCAGCCGCTGATCCTTGCGGTGGCGGCCGCCGTGCTCGGCGGCGTGTCGTTGAGTGGCGGCAGGGGAGTCGTGTGGGGCCTGCTGCTCGGGAGCCTGGCCGTGGCTCTGCTCGAGCAGCTGTTCACCGTCATCGCTCTATCGGCGTCGACCACCCAGATCGTCTTCGGGGCGTTGCTGCTGCTGATCGTCTGCGCCGACGCGCCCCACCTCAAGGCGATGCTCGGGGCCGCCGGGCAACGTCACGCACAGCGGTCTCAGAGGATCGCAACCGGGCCTGGGGGTGCTCCCGCCGCACCCGTGAACGCCAGCGGCGACGCTGCGAGCAGAAGCTCGTAGCGATGGTGGGTCGCGCAGGCCTCTGCCAGCCGTTCCAAGTCGAACATCTCGCCCAGCAGCAGGCCCATGTAGACGACGGCGACAATGTGAAACGGCTGGAAGCTGTCGGGCAGCTCGTTGGGTCGCACCTCCACGCCCCAGGTGTCGCTGGCGACCGCAGCCACCCTGTGCTCGTGCAGCCAGGGAACGCTGAAGAAGCTGAGGCCAGGGGCGTTGCCACCGGCAAAGTCACCCCACCCGTCTCGCCGACAGTGGCTGAGCTTGCCCGTTCGCAGGAGCAGAATGTCACCCTCACGGATCTCGATACGTGCCGCTGACGTAGCTTCGTCGAGGTCGGCTGCGGTGATTGGATAGCCGTCCTGGAGCCAGCTGACACCCTTGGTGCGCGGTAAGTCAAGCAGCACGGCTCGGCCCACCAGCCGGTCGGCCAAGCGCTCGATGCCGTTCCTGCTCGCGCCGGCGGCGGTGACGTCGTCGGTCGACGCGCCGTTGTACATCTTGCCCCTGTGGAAGATGTGCGAAAGCGCGTCCCAGTGCGTCGCCGACTGGAGTGGCAGCGTCACGACGTCGTCGGCGTATCCCATCTCACGCGGAAACGGCTGCCCCGACCACAGTTGATTGCCGGTGGAGTGGTCCGTCCCGGTCGCCGTGGAGTACCGCAGACAGTTGAAGCGGCCGTTGGCGCCCGTCATCGGGCCGTTCTGATCGAATCCCAGCCCCAGCGGGATCACCAGACCGGATTCGACCGCTCGGCAAGCGTCGCGCACGATCGCGCTGGTGACGAAGTTAGTGGTGCCGCATTCATCGCCCTGTCCCCAACGGCCCCAGTTCGAGTACCTCGCGATGTGCTCCTCCAGCGGGTCTTCCTCGGCAGCACGGGCGCCAGCGGAGCTCATCGACTCACGCCCCCGCCATCGGTACCGGCACCCGAATCGTCTCGATCAGTCCGGCTCGCTGCGCGCGGCGCTCGGCCGGCTCGAAGTCAGGCGCGCTTGCGACGAACAGCGTCCGCCCGTCCTCGCCGCCGAGCACGCAGGCGAACGCCATCTGACTGACGGGGTGGCTTTCCATCTCGCCGCTTGGCGAGACCCTGATCGCGGCGCGATCGTACACCGAGGCGATCCAGATGTTGTCCTCTGCATCGACGCAGATCCCGTCGGGGATCGCTTCTCCGAGCGGCAGCGAGGACTTGCGCCGCAGATTGCCATCCTGCTCGATCGTGAACGTAGTCAGCGCCTTCGCAAACGTCTCGGCGAGCACCAGGCAGCCGTCGGAGCGCTTTGCCATCCCGTTCGGGAAGAGCACGTCGTCCGCCTGCACTCTCGTGCTGCCGTCGGCATCAACCAGCACCAGCCGCGTGCTGCGGGGTTCCTCCGAGAAGAGGTCGTAGCCGAAGTTACCCACGTAGATGCGTCCGTCGTCATCGATGAGCATGTCGTTCAACCAGCCCGGCGCTGTTTCGGAGAGGTCGGCGTAGACCTCGTTTCGGCCGCTGCTCACGTCGAGGATCCAGTGGTCCTCGCTGGCGACGACAAGCATGCGCCCGTCTGGCAGCCAGCCGATTCCGCCGGGGTGGAAGACCTCCGCGACGGTCTCGAGCTCGCCGCGATCGGTGTCGTAGGCGTAGACCGCATCGCCGTACATGTCGCAGAAGAAGAGGCGCCCGTCGTGCCATCGCAGGCACTCCGGGAAGTGGAGGCCGTCGATCAGCACGTCGCTGCCCACCTGCCGTGCGTCTGATTCAGTCATACCCATCCTCACTTGTCCGGTTGCTCGCTACCGCCCCGGGTGCGTCTGGCGGCGTGATCAAGCGCTTAAGGATCTTGCCCGTGGGTCCGAGGGGCAACTCTTCGACAAACCAGATATGGCGCGGCCGCTTGTGTGCGGCGAGCCTCGCGCGGGCCCAATCGCAGAGCACCTCGGCGGATATCTGAGCGTCGGCCTCCAGCACCACCGCGGCACCAACTTCCTCGCCCAGGCGGGCGTCGGGTATGCCGACCACTGCCGCTAGCCGCACCGCCGGATGGGTGTGCAGCAGATCCTCGATCTCACGGGGGTAGACGTTGAACCCGCCACGGATGATCAGATCCTTGAGCCGCCCGACAACGCTGAAGCAGCCGTCCGGATCCATCCGGCCGAGGTCACCGCTGTAGAACCAGCCCTCGCCGTCGATCGTCTCACGCGTGGCATCCGGGTTGCGCCAGTAGCCCTTCATGATGTTGTGCCCGCGGATCGCAATCTCGCCAGCCTCGCCAATCGGCAGCTCGCGCTTGTCGGGTCCGGCGATCTTCATCTCGGTACCGGCGATCGGCCAGCCGATCGTGCCCGCGCGCTGCTCACCGTCGCGGCGATTGATCGAGGCGATCGGCGAAGTCTCACTGAGCCCGTAGGTCTCAAACAACGGCGCGCCGGATCGCCGCTCGAATTGGCGCCGCACCTCCGCAGGAAGCGGCGCGCCACCGGCACCGCAGAGCCGCAGGCTGCCAAACGACGCGATCTCCGGAGGGCAGTGGGTTACGTCGGAGAACATCGTCGGCACGCCCAGGAAGACGCTGACCGAATGCTCGTCGATCGTCCGCGCCGCGCGCGTGGCCTCGAAGCGCTTCATCAACACCACGCGAGCGCCGACGGCAATGGATCCGTTGAGCGTGCAGGTCTGTCCGTAGGAGTGGTAGAGCGGCAGCGCTCCGAGCACGATGTCCTCAGGTACGAGCGAGTAGATCTCGATGGCCGCGAGCGCGTTCAGGCCGAGGTTCGCGTGGGTGAGCTCGGCCCCCTTTGGGGGTCCGGTGGTGCCCGACGTGTACAGGATCACCGCCGTGTCATCGCCGCGCACATCCTCGATCGTCTCCAGCGGGATGTGCTCCCCGAACAGGTCAAGGCCGTCATCGCTGCGCACGACCACGACGCGCGCGCCGCTGTCCAGCTCGGCGGGAGTCTCCCCGGAGAGCGGCTGGCAGAGGACGACCTTGGCCTCGGCGTCCCCGATGTTCTGGCTGAGCTCGGCCAGCGTCGAGAGCGGGCTCTGAGGCACGACCGCGGCGCCAAGCCTGAGGATCGCGAAGTACAGCGCGACGAACGCGGGACAGTTCGGGATCTGTATGCCTACGTGGTCACCGGGTCTGACCCCTAGCTCCCGCAGATAGGCCGCCGCGCGCTGGCCGCGATGTTCGAGCTCGGCGTAATCGACCTCTGCGCCCTCATAGATCAGCGCGCATGAATTGGGGTGACGAGTCGCCGCCCGTCGCAAGAGATTCGACAGGTTCTCGCCGGCGCCGGCATGCGTCGGCAATGTCGCGATGTTCGCGGCTTCGCTCATATCTCTCCTCCGCCAAGCGGTTCGTCAGCGACGCATCAACACGACGCCGCCAAAGATCTTGTTCAGTAGAAAGACGCCAGTCAATGACGTGATTTGACAGACTTTTCGCTGCATGAACTATCGGAATACGACAATGAACGTGCTGTGACTGGCGAACTGGGCCTGAGCGCTCCAGCCGACGGAGCAGACACTGGAGGCGCCGCGGCCGCGGACGCGATCAAGCGCCGCCTGGACGACGCGGTCGGCACCGCACGTGAACGCATGCTGGTCCAGGAGCCCGTCTACCGGCGGATGTCCCAGGAGGAGCTGGCGGACGTCACGGCGCTGCTGTACCGCAATTACGGGGTGCTGCTGGCAGCCATGGCTGGAGCCCGGGTCGACCACCAGAAGCTGGATTTCGTCGGCGAGCATGTCCGCGCGCGGGTACGCAGCGGCATACCGCTCGAGGCCGTGCTCGAGGCCTACCGGATCGGCCTGAACGTCTTCTGGGAGGAGTGCACCGCCGAGGTGGCGGCGGGCGGCATGTCCAGGGACGCCGCCGTAAATCTCGCTCGCAAGATGTCCGAAGCGATGGACACCCTCACCACTCACGCGGCTGCCGCCTATGTGCGCGAGGAGTCCTACCTAAAGGCGGCGCGGGAGAAAGCCGCGCGCGATCTGCTCGAGGCGTTGCTGCGGGGAGATGCCGATCCATCGAGGTTCGAGCTGCACAACATCGCGCCCGGCCTCGATCCACAGGCGGACCTGGTCGTAATCGTCGGGCGCGTTTCCACGGAGGAGAGCCGGCTCGCCTCGGGACTCGACACCGCTGCCGCGGTCCTCGGCGATTTGCTCGCAACGCGTCGTGTGTCGCCGCTGCTTGTGGTTCGCGAGCAGGCGGTTGTCGCCGTGGTCCTGGCCGAGGCGACGGACCTGCTCACCGAGCGGCTCATGTCGGTGCGATCGGCACTGGCCCAGGAGCAGGGAATCGACCTGTACTGCGGTGTGAGCTCTCCATGCGGCGGCTTCGGCGGGGTTGCCGCCGCACACGAGCAGGCCTCGCTCGCCGTGTCACGAGCCTCGGTGGAACGGCCAGTCATCTCGCTTGCTGTGCTGCCCGCAATCCAGCATCTGCTTACCGGCGCGACTCTGACCACGCGGCTGCACCTGCTCGAAAAGGCGAGAATGATCCGCAGCCTCCAGAATGCGGAGCGCCAGACGATGCGCGCGACGCTTCACGGGTTCGCTACAGCGAACATGAATGTCACTCGAGGTGCCGCAGCGCTACACATCCACGAGAACACCCTCCGCTACCGGCTTCGCCGCCTGCGGCAGCGGACCGGGCATGACCCGCAGACCTTCGCTGGTCTCCTCGAGTTGCTTTGCCTGATGGAGATCGTCGATACCGACGATCTGCCGGAGGAGCAGCCTCCAGGCGAGGTTCGTGTGCCTCGCTCGGACTTATTCGGGTGAATCCACCTCAGCCCGACGGCTGAGGGCTGAGGGCTGAGGGTCGAGGCCAACCACCGCCGGGGTAGTCACGATCCGGTCCTGGATACTGAACGATCATGGACGTCGCGGACGTCTCGGCGGCTCGGTTTGAGCTGACCGACATCCTGGAGCTGCTGGTCGCACATGCGTGAGCCGTGGCGCGACTCATCGCCAAAAGCAAGCGGAGAGAGGGGGATTCGAACCCCCGAACGAGTTATCCCCGTTACACGATTTCCAGTCGTGCCCGTTCAACCACTCCGGCACCTCTCCGGGAATCCCGGTTAGCGTAGCGGGACTCAGATCTGCCAGGCGGCCTCACGCAGCAGCGCGACCGCGGCACCGTCGGCCGTCACGCCGGTGACATCCACCTGATCGGAGCCGACCATGAAGTCGATGTGGATCGTGCTCTTATTGGCGCGCTCGCGGTCCGGACTGTCGACCGAGAACGGGTAGGCGTTGCCGAGCGCGAGGTGCGAGGCGGCGTTCTCGTCCAGCAGGATCGAGTAGAAGACCGAGCCGCTCTGGCCGATGCGGCTCTCGCGATCGACCAGCGCGACCTCGCCGATGCGGGCGGCGCCCTCGTCGCGCGCGCACATCGAGCGCAGGATCTCGGCGCCGCTGTCGGCGTCGATCTGCACAGCGCGGCCGCCCTCGAAGCGCACCCTCAGCCCCTCGATCGGCGCTGCACCCGGCACCAGCAGCGGTTTGGTTGCGGTCACGACACCGTCGACGCGCGTCGGGTCGGGGGCGGTGAACGTTTCCTCGGTCGGGATGTTCGCGGTGAACGTGACCCCGTGGATGCTCTCCATCTTGCCGCTGATCCACCTCGAGCCTGGCAACAGCCCAACGGTCAGATCGGTGCCGGGCCCGGAGTAGCGCAACGCATCCAGCGCCAGCCCGTTCAGCCGCCCCGAGATCCCCTCGAGCTGTGCGAGCCGCGCCTCCCAGGCGGCCACCGGATCGGGCTCGTCGAGCCGCAGGATCCGCTCGATCTCCGTCCAGAGCAGCTCATAGGCGGCGCCCGGCTCCATATCCGGGTGCACCAGCGATGCCCAATCCGGCGTCGGGAACGGCACGATGCACCAGTTGGTCTGCTGTTTGGCCACGACGATGATGCTCTCCCTGGTTCGCGGCAGCAGGTCCAGGCCGACGAGTCGCGGGTCGATGTCGTCGAACAGATGCGGCTCGACCGGCCCCTGGAAGGAGATCCGTGCGGCGCCGTCCTCGCCGATCGCCAAGACGCGATCGCCGATCCAGGAGGGGACGAAGGAGAGCGTGTCGCGGGGCGCGTGCTTGAGTCGCGCGTGTTTGATGTGCGGGTCGAAGTAGGAGACATCGACGAACTTCGCCCCGCGTAGGTAGGCGGCCTCGGCCGTGGCGCGAGCGAGCGGCTCGTGGCCGCTGTCGGCACTGATCGCGACGTTCTGGCCGGGCTGGACGTTGGCGCCGATGCCGACCGCAAGCTCCGCGATTGCCGCGATCCGTTCCGCCAACGACCTCACGCCGGCTTGCTCGCGGAGACCGCCGCAGCCGGGAAGATCTTCGACAGGGTCTCGCCCGCCAGTGCAACCGACTCCAGCTGGTCGCTGTCGGGCATCGAGAAGCAGAAGCCCTCGAGCCCGGCGTCCTTGAGCTCCTGCACGCGCTCGCCGACCGTGTCGGGATCGCCCGCGACCAGCGAGTCGATGCTCTCCTGCGGCACTCCGCGTTCGCGCAGCCCGCGCTTCTTGGCCTCCGCCTGCTCGTGTGTGGGCGCGATCAGCACCCGCCCGAGCGCGGTGTTGGTGATCTCGGAGGGGTCGCGCCCGACGTCCGCGCAGTGCGACTCGAGCACCCCGAGCAGGTGGCGGACTCGTTGGCCGTCGCCGGCGAACAGGTTGCAGCCGTCGCCGTACTGGGCCACCAGCCGCAGCGTCTTGCGCTCGCCGCTGCCGCCGATCAGGATCGGGATGTCGCCGCGCAGCGGCTTGGGATTGTTGTAGGCCCCATCCACGCGGAAGTGCGAACCCGCGAAGCGCGCCTCGTCCGAGACGAACATCGCACGTACGACCTGCAGCTCCTCCTCGAGCAGCTCGAACCTTCGCGCGAGCGACGGGAAGTCGTAGCCGTAGGCGACGTGCTCGGCCTCGAACCAGCCGGCGCCGATCCCGTGCCACACGCGCCCGCCGGAGATCACATCCAAGGTGGTGGTGATCTTGGCCGCCAGTGCCGGGTTGCGATAGGTGACGCTGCCGACCAGCAGCCCCATCGTCAGCTTGGTGGTGCGGGCGGCGATCGCCGCCAGCATCGTCGAGCCCTCGAACATCCAGTTGGTCGGCGGTCCGACCGGCGCGATCTGGTGCAGGTGGTCCATCACGGACACGGAGCTGAAGCCGGAGGCCTCACATGTGGTCGCGATCGCCGCGACCTTCTCAAAGACGTCGTCAGGGGCCACGCCCGGATAGTTGAAGTTCGGGATGTGGAGCGACAGGGTGATTGGTACACGCATGTCTGGAAACGCTACAACGCTCACGCGGTTTGCCTCCGCGACGGTGGCCCGCTTGGCCACCGTCGGGTCCGCGGGCCAGCCCCATCTGGTCCCGATCACCTTTGCGCTGGTGGACGAGAGCACCCTGGTCACGGCCGTCGACCACAAGCCCAAGCGCACGACGGCGCTGCGTCGGCTGCAGAACATCGAGGCCAACCCGCGGGTGAGCGTGCTGGTCGACCACTACGAGGACGACTGGGAGCGGTTGTGGTGGGTGCGCGCCGACGGGCTCGCGCGGGTATGTAAGGCCGCTCCAGCGGGAGCGGCCGAAGCGTTGGTCGAGCGGTACGCCGCCTACCGCGAGCGGCCACCGGGAGGTCCGTTCATCGTCGTGGAGATCCAGCGCTTCAGTGGCTGGAGCGCGGCATACTCCCACGATGGATCGAACCCTCTACAGCAGTGAGCACAAGGACTTCGGCGAGTCGTTTCGCGCCTTCCTGACCAAGCACGCCGCGTCGAGCTACGAGCAGTGGGAGCGCGACGGGATAGTGCCGCGCGAGTTCTATACAGCCGCCGGGAGCGGCGGCTTCCTTGCGCTCGAGGTCGACGAGCAGCACGGGGGCGCGGGCGTCGATGACTTCCGCTTCAACGCGATGCTGCATGAGGTCGGCTTCGGCATGGACCTGGCCGGTGCGGTCGGCGGGATCACGCTGCACAACGACATCTGCCTGCCGTACTTCACGACCTACTGCAACGAGGAGCAGCGCCGGCGCTGGCTGCCCGGGATCGCGAACGGCGACTACCTGACCTCGGTGGCGATGACCGAGCCGGGGGCGGGCTCCGACCTGGCCGGGATCTCGACGCGCGCGGTCAGAGCCGAGGGCGGCTGGGTCGTCAACGGCGCCAAGACCTTCATCACCAACGGCATCAACTCCGACCTCGTGATCGCCGTCGTGCGCACGAATTCCGAGGATCGCCACGGTGGGCTGAGCCTGATGGTGATCGAGCGCGGGATGGAGGGCTTCGAGCGCGGGCGCAACCTCGAGAAGCTCGGCCTGCACAGCGCCGACACCGCCGAGATGTACTTCTCAGACGTGTTCGTGCCCGAGCAGAACCTGCTCGGGGAGGAGGGCATGGGCTTCCGTTACCTGACCTCGAACCTGCCGCAGGAGCGTCTCTCGGTGGCGATCACCGGGATCGTGATGGCGCGCACCGCGCTCGAGCACACGCTCGAGTACTGCAAGACGCGCAACGCCTTCGGCAAGTCGATCGGCAGCTTCCAGAACAGTCGCTTCGTCTTGGCCGAGCTCGCCACCGAGCTCGAGATCGCGACCGTCTACCTGGACCGCGCGATCCTCGCCCACAACGAGCGCAAGCTCTCGGCGGTCGATGCGGCGATGGCCAAGTGGTGGTGCACCGACCTGCAGGGCCGGGTCGTCGACCGCTGCCTGCAGCTGCACGGCGGCTACGGCTACATGCTCGAGTACCCGGTCGCGCGCTCGTTCGTCGACTCGCGCGTATCGCGGATCTACGCCGGCACGAACGAGATCATGAAGGAGATCATCGGCCGTTCTCTCGGGCTTTGAGCGCTCTCATCGGCCTGGACTTTGCAACCTGGAGTTGTAAGAATCCGGTGGACAACACCACACCTGTGCGTCCATTAGGTATGCTCTGCATGCAGCCGGCGGCGAAATTGGATCCTAACCAAGGGCCAATCGTGGTCGGCTTCAATGCTTGAGGACGGGTGACCGCACGGCGGGGGCCGGGCGGTCGTATAAAGAACAGAGGAGAGAGGTACCTCTATGAGCTCGAAGTACCGACGGCTGGTCGCTCGTGGGCGCGCAGCCGCAATCCCCGCCGTGGCCATGGCCGCGGTCGCAGGCGGTGCGATAGGCGTCTCCAGCGCAGCCGCGAAGAGCAGTGGTCATGCCGCGTCGGGCGTCAGCAAGGCGGCGCTGAGCAAGGCCAAGGCGGAAGTCACGGGCGCGCAGCTGGCGCCCAAGTGGTTTGCTCCGGGCCCGAAGGTCAACGCCAAGAAGGCGCTCAGGGGCAAGACGATCGTGACCTTCCCGATCAGCTCCGAGATCGACGCGTGCAACACCGTCGGTCAGCAGGGCTACCTCGACGCCGAGGCCAAGGCGCTCGGCGCGAAGGTGATCCCGCTGCAGTCCAACACCGGCCCGGCCGGCTGGCAGGCTGACATCCAGCAGGCCATCACCGACAAGGCGAACGCCGTCGTGATGCTGTGCGGCCCGACCGCTGCCGCGATCGCGCCGCAGCTGGCGCAGCTCAAGGCTCACCACATCGCGGTTATCAACGGCAACTACAACCAGACCGGCGGCAACAAGGGCTTCCCGACCACCGGCCTCGACGCCGAGAGCGGCGTCAACACGGTCCAGGGCATCGTGACCGACTTCGCCGACGCATTGGTGAACCTGAAGGGCCAGCCGGCCAAGGTTCTGTTCCTCGACAGCCCGCAGGTGGCCCAGTACTCGGGCGCCCAGGGTGCACTGCGGGCCGCCATCAAGACCTATTGCCCGAGCAGCTGCTCGATGGTCAAGGAGGAGGACTTCGGCACGCAGGACTGGTCAGGCCCCAAGGAGATCTCGGCGGTCACCTCGGACCTGCAGGCCAACCCCAGCATCAACACCGTGATCGTCACGTTCGACGGCATGGCAGACGGCATCGAGGGCACCGTGCAGGCGGGGGCGGCCACCCATGCAGGCCTGAAGATGTACGCCTGGGGCGGCGGCCTGGCCGAGATCAAGAATGTCGCGACCAGCAGCACCTACGTCGGTGACTCCGGCCCGGACGAGAAGTGGGATGCCTACAACCAGCTCGACCAGACGATCCGTCTGCTGTCTCACAAGCCGGCAAGCGCCGTCGCCAAGGAGATCGCGCCGAACATCTTCTTCACGAAGAGCAATGCGAAGAGCTTCTCCGCTGGTGGCGCCGGTCATGCCTACAGCGATCAGGCCTACAGCAAGGGTGCGTTCGTCAACGACTTCCTGAAGCTCTGGGAAGTCAAGAAGTAAGGCACTGATGCCGCGGGTGTCGTCTGGGTCTGTACAACTACACGCATGAGTGGTACGGGTCAGGCGGCGCCCGCCTCTGAAGCAGCGGCGCTCCCGGCGCTCCTGGCGAGCAATCTCGCCAAGAGCTTCGGGGGCGCGCGTGCTCTCGATCGGGTCGACATCGCGATCAGGGCCGGCGAGGTGGTCGCGCTCCTGGGTGAGAACGGTTCCGGGAAGTCGACGCTCGTAAAGATCCTCTCCGGCTACCACGTCCCGGAGCCGGGCGGGACGCTGCAGATGAACGGTGTCGACGTGCCGCTGCCGGTGCCGCTGGGCCAGGCGCGCATGATCGGGCTCAGCTTCGTCTACCAGGATCTGGGCCTTGCGTCCGACATGCAGGTAGTCGAGAACCTCTTCGTCGGCCGCCGTGTCACCGCCGGTGCGCGTTCGTTCGCGCGCATCCACTGGAGCGCCGAGCGCCGCCGCGCCCGCGAGATCTTCGAGGGTTACGGGATCGATCTCGACCCGAGCGCCCAGACCGGCCGCCTGCGACCGACCTCGCAGGCTCTGCTGGCGATCGTGCGCGCGGCCGAGGAACTGCGCGAGTACCGCCGCGAGTACGAGCAGTCGGGCGGGGTGCTGGTCCTCGACGAGCCCACCGTGTTCCTGCCCGAGCACGAGAAGGTCTTCCTCTTCGATCTCGTCCGCCGCGTGGTCGCCGAGGGCTTCGGCGTGCTATTCGTCTCCCATGACATGACGGCCGTGCGCGAGATCGCCAACCGCGCGGTCGTGCTGCGCGACGGTGCCAAGGTCGGCGATGTGGCGGTCGCCACGGCCAGCGACGCCGATCTGATCGAGCTCGTCTCCGGTCACCGCCTCGACCGTTCGACGATCGAGCAGGCGACCACCTACGGCTCGGAGGCCACCGTTGAGTCCTCCGGCGAGGTCGTCCTGTCCGTGCAGGACGCCCGCGGTGGGCGCGTGCGGGGCGTGAGCTTCGAGCTGCATGCCGGCGAGATCCTCGGGATCGCGGGCCTGCTCGGCGGCGGCAGCGAGGACCTGCCCTATTTGCTGTTCGGCGACGGGACCGATGCCAGCGGTAGGATCGCGCTGCCGGACTGGAGCGGCGAGCTCTCAGAGCTCGCGCCGAGCAGGGCGATCGAGCTGGGCATGGCGCTGGTGCCGGCCGACCGCAAGCAGCAGGGCGTCGTCGCCGATCTGCCCGTCGCGCTCAACATGCTCTCGCTGTCGCTGAGGAGCTTCATGCAGAGCGGCTTCCTGCGGGTCGACCGGCTGGTCGGCGTCGCCGACCAGCGCGCCGAGACCTACGACGTGCGCCCGCGCGACGCGTCGCTGAACATGTCCGCTCTGTCGGGTGGTAACCAGCAAAAGGTGGTGCTCGCCCGCTGGCTCGAGCAGAACCCCCGAGTGCTGCTGCTGCACGAGCCGACCCAGGGCGTCGACGTCGCCACCCGCCATCAGATCTACGAGCTGATGCGCGCGCGTGCGGCAGACGGGGTCGCGATCCTCTGGGTCTCGACCGACTTCGATGAGCTCGCCACCGTCTCGCACCGCATCCTGCTGTGTGCGCGCGGCGCGATCCAGGGCACGATCCAGCCGCCCTATAGCCGCGACAGAATTACCAGCGAGGTCTATTCCGCCACCGCGCGTGGCGCTGCCAGAGAGGTGAGCACCGCTTCATGACGTCAAACGTGGACACGCCGGCGGAGCCGCGCGTTCCGTCGAACCCTGGCGGGGGCTCCAGCCGCCGTTCCGGGCTCACCCGGATACTCAACGCGCGCACCGCCGAGGCGTCACTGCTGCCGTTCGCGTTCGTCGTCGTGATTGCGATCTTCGGCCTCCTGCGGCCGGACACGTTCTTCCAGTGGTCGAACTTCACGAGCATCTTCGGCCTCAACGCACCGACGATGGTGCTGGTGATGGCGCTGCTGATCCCGCTCACCAACGGCGATCTCGACCTGTCTCTCGCGGAGCTCTCCGGCATGACGATGATCCTGGTCGGCTGGCTGAACGTCAACCACCAATGGGCGATCGTTCCTGCGATCCTGGTCGCGATCGCGATCGGGACGCTGGCCGGCGCGACCACCGGCTTCCTGATCGTGCGCTTCGACGTCAACCCGCTGATCATCACGCTGGCGATGGGCAGTGTGTACGACGGCATCGCCTTCTGGTTGCCCAACCAGCAG
Organism: Solirubrobacteraceae bacterium; assembly: GCA_050696795.1. Lineage (GTDB taxonomy): Bacteria > Actinomycetota > Thermoleophilia > Solirubrobacterales > Solirubrobacteraceae > Palsa-465. The sequence continues at coordinate 30,990 of JBOGYJ010000362.1, forward strand.
TCGATCCCCGGGATCTCACCGGGCCTCCAGCAGTGGACCGTGCTGCATCACCTGCTGGGCATCCCGCTCGACTTCTGGTACGGGATCGCGATCATGCTGATCATGTTCTACGTGCTGACGTTCACCCCGGCGGGCCAACGCTCGCTGTTCGTCGGCCAGTCGCGCGAGGTCGCGCGCCTGAGCGGCTTCAAGGTCAGTTCCACGCGCTTCTGGGCGTTCGCCGTGGGCGGCTTGATCGCGGCGATCGCGGGCGTGCTCGACGACGGCGTGCTGGGCACCGCAACACCCCAGAACCAGGGGCCGCTGCTGCTCTCGATCTACGCTGCGGCGTTCCTGGGCATGACGACGATTCAGCCGGGGCGCTTCAATGCTGTGGGCGCGGCCGTATCGGTCTTCTTCCTGGCGGTTGCGGTCAACGGCATGAACCTGCTCGGCGCCCAGACGTATGTGCAGCAGCTCTTCTACGGCGTGTTCCTCGTGATCGCCGTCGTGGGATCGCGTGTCATCAACCGGCGCCGCGCGGCGTCGGCGGCCAAGGCGACGACGTAATGGAGGGCGGACTCCAATGACTGACGCGGCGGTATCCCAGGGCCTCGCCGCAATCCTCGGATTACGGCAGCTGATCATGGACGGCGAGCTGCGTGCCGGCGACCGCCTCTCCGAGGTCCGGCTCGCGGCGCGGCTCGAGGTCTCGCGTACGCCGCTGCGCCTCGCGCTGGCTCAGCTCGAGCACGAGGGCCTGCTCGAACCGGTACCCGGCGGCGGCTTCGTCGTGCGCTCCTTCAGCGGCCGCCAGGTGCTCGATGCGATCGAGCTGCGCGGCCTGCTCGAGGGTCAGGCGGCGCGGCTGGCCGCGGTGCGCAACAACGGCCCGCGGGCACTCGGCGACCTGGTCGCCTGCGTCGCCAAGCTCGACCGCATCGTCGGTGGTGGCGCTGGTGCGCCCACCGGGGAGGAGTTCGAGCTCTACCTCGAGCTCAACGATGCCTTCCACGACCAGCTGTTCGTGCTCGCCGATAGCGACGTGCTGCGTGGCGCCTACGAGCGTGTGCTGGCGCTGCCGTTCGCGCAGCCGAGCTTCTTCCTGCCGGCGCAGGCCGACACCAGCCAGTTCGAGCCGACGCTCGCGGCCGGCAACGCCCAGCACCATGAGATCCTCAACGCGATCGAGCGCGGTGACGGCGATGGGGCCGAGCGGCTGATGCGCAATCACGCCGAGCTGACCATCAACAACCTGGAGAACGTGCTCGACACCGGTGGGCTAGACAAGCTCCCGGGCAGTGGCCTGATCAGCGACGCCGGATGGGCGTCGCGCACTCCGCTGCAGACCTGACCAACTCAGCAAGGAGAACACCATGAGCGTTTCCGGCGTCACACAGCAGCGTCTGCTGATCGGCGGCGAATGGAGTGAAGGCTCAGGTGGCACCTTCGAGGTGCGCAACCCCTTCACGTCCGAGGTTGCCTCGGTGGCCGTCTCCGCCACGCGCGATGACGCGCGCCGTGCGGTCGAGGCGGCGTCCGCGGCCTTTGCCGACTGGTCCGAGACGCCCGTCGCCAAGCGCCGCGACCTGCTCGAGCGCGCCGCGCAGCTGATGGAGGATCGCGGGACGGAGTTTGCTCAGGTGGTGGCCGACGAGACCGGCGGCACCTTCGGCTGGGGCATGTTCAACGTCATGCTCGCCACCGGGATGCTGCGCGAGGCGGGCGTCCATGCCGCCGCTGTGCACGACGAGGAGATCCACTCCCACATCCCGGGTAAGCGCATGCGGGCGGTGCGCCAGCCCGCCGGTGTGATCGTTGGGATCGCGCCCTGGAACGCGCCGATCATCCTCGGCACGCGCGCGATCGCCGCACCGCTGGCCTACGGCAACACCGTCGTGATGAAGGCCTCCGAGGCCTCGCCGCGCACGCACGGACTGATCATCGAGTGCCTCGAGCAGGCCGGCGCCCCCGCCGGGGTGGTCAACCTGATCACCAACGCCCCCGCCGACGCCGCCGACGTCGTCGAGGAGCTGATCGCGCATCCGGCGGTGCGGAGGGTGAACTTCACCGGCTCCAGCCATGTCGGGCGGATCATCGCCGAGAAGGCCGGGCGCCACCTCAAGCGCGTGGTGCTCGAACTCGGCGGCAAGGCGCCGTTCGTGGTGCTCGAGGACGCCGATCTCGACGCCGCGGCCGCCGCCGCGAACTTCGGCGCCTTCATGCACCAGGGGCAGATCTGCATGTCAACCGAGCGCATCGTCGTCGACCGTCGCGTCGCCGACGAGTTCGCGCAGAAGCTCGCCGCGCGCGCCTCCTCGCTGAAGGTCGGCGATCCGCGCGATCCCTCCACGCAGATCGGGCCGCTGATCAATGCCGGCGCGCTTGACCGCGTGACCGAGTTGGTCCAGGACGCCCTCGACAAGGGGGCGCAGCTGCTGACCGGCGGTGAGGCCGACGGCCTCGTCTACCACCCGACCGTGCTGCGCGGCGTGACGCCCGAGATGCGCATCTACAGCGAGGAGTCGTTCGGGCCCTCGGTCTCGATCATCGAGGTCGACGGCGCCGAGGAGGCGATCGACGTCGCCAACGACACCGAGTACGGGCTCTCGGCCTCGATCTTCTCGCGCGACGTGGCTCGCGCCGAGCAGCTCGCGCGTCGCCTCCAGAGCGGCATCTGCCACATCAACGACGCGACCGTGCACGACGAGCCGCAGGCGCCCTTCGGGGGCGTCAAGGCCAGTGGCTGGGGCCGCTTCGGCGGCGAGTGGGCGGCCGAGGAGTTCACCGAGCTGCGCTGGATCACCATCCAGGACGAGCAGCGCGAGTACCCGATCTGATCCGCCGCAAAAGAGTGCGCTTAAGGCCCGTTTAGGCTCTGGCGTAGATTTCCGCAGGGACTTGCGGGAGGGGGCGGGGCCGGCCCGGGGCGCCGGCTCCGATCCGCTGCCCGCCAGGTCGGGCCGGCCTCGATCTGCTGCGGCCGCCAGGTCGCGCCGGCCTCGATCCGCTGCGCCCGCCAGGTCGCGCCGCATCCGGTCAACCCTCATGCGGCCCTGATTCGCGTGACCTGACACGCTCCGGTGTGTGAGCACCGCTGAGCTTCCGTACGAGGGCCGGACCGCCTGGGCCCGCAACCTCGCCTCGCCGGTCCGCGATTTCCTGAGCACGGAGAGCGGCGGCGCCAGCGTGATGATCGTCGCGACGGTCGCCGCGCTGATCTGGGCCAACTCGCCTGCCTCGCACAGCTACGAGACGGTGTGGGGTACGCGGCTCTCCTTCCAGCTCGGCGGCGACGTGATCGGCGCCGAGTTGCGGATCTGGATCAACCAGGGGCTGATGACGCTGTTCTTCCTCGTGGTCGGGCTCGAGGCCAAGCGTCAGCTCGACCTCGGAGAGCTGCGCGACCGCCGACGCGTCGCAGTTCCGGCCGTGGCCGCGCTCGCCGGCATTGCCATGCCGGCTGCGATCTTCTTGGCTTGGAACGCGGGCGGTCCGGGCGCGCACGGCTGGGGCGCGGCGATCTCGACCGACACAGCCTTTGCGCTGTCGGCCGTCGGCCTGCTGGCGCCGCGCTCGGCCACGCGCATGCGCGTCTTCCTACTCTCGCTGGCGGTGGTCGACGACCTCGCCGGCCTGCTCGTGCTCTCGATCGTCTACACGCACTCCGTCGACCTGTTGGCGCTGGTCGCCGCGGTCGTGCAGTACGCGCTGCTGGTGGCGCTGCGCTGGCTGCCGCTGCCGCGGCGCACAGTGGGGATCGCGCTTGGCATCGGCGTCTGGTTCGCGATGTTCAAGTCGGGCATCGACCCGGTGATCTCCGGGCTCGCGATCGGGCTTGCCACCAGCGCGTATCTGCCCTCGCGTGCCGACCTCGCCGAGGTGGTCGAGCTCACGCGCACCTTCCGCGAGCAACCGACGCCGGCGCTCGCGCGGGCCGCGCAGCGGGGCCTGGGGTCATCGATCTCACCGAACGAGCGGCTGCAGTACGAGCTGCACCCGTGGACCAGTTACCTGATCGTGCCGCTGTTCGCGTTCGCCAACGCCGGTGTACATCTGAGCGGAGGCCTGCTGAGGGCCGCCTACAGCTCACCGCTCACGCTCGGCATCCTCACCGGCTACGTTTTCGGCAAGCCGATCGGCGTGGTCGCAGGCTCGTGGCTGGCCTCGCGGCCGCGCCTGCATGGCCCGCGCTCGCCGGTCAGCCCGCCGGTGCTGCTGGCGGGCGGCACCTTCGCCGGGATCGGCTTCACGGTCTCGCTGCTGGTCTCGAGCCTGGCCTTCCGCGGGCAGCTGCTGGAGGAGGCGAAGATCGGCACGCTGTCGACGCTGATCGTCGCCCCGGTCTGCTCGAGGCTGGCGCTGCAGCTGCTCCGGCGGCTCCCGCCGGAGCTGCGCGCGCGCCAGATCGCCGCCACCGCCGAGGACATCCTCGACCTGGCTGCGGACGTCGATCCCGAGCGCGACCACACGCGCGGCTCACATGAGGCACCCGTGACGATCGTCGAATACGGGGACTTCGAGTGCTCCTACTGCGGCCAGGCCGAAGCTGTGATCCGCGAGCTGCTGATGGCCGGGTCTGAGGACGTCCGCTACGTCTGGCGTCATCTGCCTTTGAATGACGTCCACCCGAACGCGCAACTCGCCGCCGAGGCGGCCGAGGCGGCCGCCGGCCAGGGTCAGTTCTGGGAGATGTATGACCTGCTGCTCGCCCACCAGGGCAAGCTGCGACTTGCCGACCTCGAGGACTATGCGCGTGAGATCGGCCTCGACGTCGATCGCTTCCTCGATGAGATGCGCCGCCGCGAGTACGTCGATCGCGTCCGCGAGGATGTCGTCTCCGCGGATGAGAGCGGCGTCACGGGCACGCCCACCTTCTTCGTCAACGGTCGCCGTTATCACGGCATCTACGACATCGACACGCTCACGCGCGAGGTGCGGTCGGCCAAACGGCGGGCGCAGCTGCTCGCCAAGAACGCGCGGGTCGCCGCAGCCTAGAGCTTAATCATCGGCGATCGCCTGTGGCCCCAGGCGCGACGC
>JBOGYJ010000363.1:0-10074 GCA_050696795.1 Solirubrobacteraceae bacterium
CGCAGGGACGTGTTCGTCGAGCTGGGTGGCTACGAGACGGGCTACGTAAACGGGCTCGAGGACATCGACCTGTGCCTGAAGCTGCGAACCGCCGGTCACACCATCGTCTATCGCGGTGACATCGAAGTGGTGCATCACGAGGGAGCCTCGCGCGGCCGGGGCCAGGCGCTCGTCGCCACCGCGGAGAAGCTGACGACGATGGCGGCCAACGACAACCTGTTCATCGCTCGCTGGGGGCTGCGGCTCGAGCAGGACGATGAGCTCGCCGCACATGTCTGGGATGCGGATCTGCGCGACGGCTTCTGGTCGCGTGATCTGACCGCGCCGGCGACCGCGGTGCTGATCGGGCAGCCCTCCGGGCTCGGTGCCGGAGCCGACGAGGCCCGTGCGTTCCTCGCCGCACTCCGTGCGCTCGGGCACAACCCCGCGGGGATGGACCTGCCCACCCCAAACGTGATCGCGCGGCCGAGCGGCCAGCTCGCCGAACTGGTCGAGCGGGCAATGCGAACCCCAATTGCCGCCGCCGTCCCGTTCCTCTGCGTCCCGATGGGGCCGAGCGACGTGCTGTATCACCCCGACACGAAGCCGACTCCCGGGTCCGACACCGTGGTCCGGCTAGGCGCGCCGGAGACCGCACTCGACATGAGCGCCGAGCCCAAGGTGCTGGCGGCGTCCCGCGCTATCGCCGACGCGCTCGTGGCACATGGGATGAAGCGGGAGCGCGTATTCGTGATGCCCTCGCCGCTCTTGCCACGACCGCTCGGCGCCGGTGGCGCCGGCCTGTTGGCGATCCTTCCGACGCACGACCGAGCGCTCACCACCGAGCTCCTCGACCGCATGCGCAAGCTCGCTGGCGCGTGTGCGATCAGGCTCCTGCCGACAGCGTTTGATCGGCGTCTCGCCGATACGGTACGTCAGCGTCTGCCTGGCGCCGAGCTCATGGAGCCTTGCTCCGACGAGCAACGACTTCTAGGTTGGATCGCCGACGCCGACGTGCTCCTCGCCGGCGATCCGAGCGATCCCTTTGAACGGCCGGCCCTACTGGCCGCGAGCGCGGGCACGCCGGCGCTGTCGCTCAAGCCGGACGGATCCGTCTTTGATGTGTTCGGAGCCGAGGCGACGGTCGCCCCGCAAGACGTGACACATCATGTACGGGAAACGCTCGAGCGCCAGACGGATCGTCAGGGCCTGCAGGAGAAGGCGCTCGCAGCCTGTGACCCGGCGATGCTCACCGACCTGCTCGAGGCGGCAGGCCAGCCCACCGGCTGATGTGTCAGTCGGCAGGACTGACGGGAATGTCGAGTAGCCACTCCATCCCTGTGCGCAGTGCGTCGGCGGCGACCTGATCGGGCTGCCTCTCGCGCAGCTGCGCGACCGCGTCCGGCGCGAGTGCCGAATCGAACGAAGTCTGCTCGCGGAAGTGCGCAAGCACCACCTGCGGGACGAACGCGACGCCGGCACCGGTCGCCGCCATGCGCCGGTACATGTTCCAGTCACCCTTGTCATCGAGCAGCCAGCAATCCGGGTCGAGCTGCACGTGTGCCAGACGGGCTGAGTAGAGGCCGGCGCCGTGCGTCACGTTGTCGGGCGCGAGCGGCTCCGCTCCAAGCGTGTACCAGCCCCCCGCACCGTCCTCCGCCATGGCCTGACCGTAGACGAGGTCGGCGCCGGTGCGCGCGGCCGATGCGAGCAGCGTCGCGATGTGATCGACGGTGAAGGCGTCGTCGTGGTCAAGCGGCGCGATGAACGCGCCACGGGCCTGCTGCTGGGCCGCGTTGGCCGCATGGCTGCCGCCACACTGCCAGAGGCTCCAGGGATGCTCCGGATAGACCGGCCGCGACGCCAGCTCCAGGTAGCGCACGCGCGGGTCTGTGAAGGCCTCGACCGCCCCGCGTGCCTCTGAGTCAGGACCGTCGCTGCAGACGAGCAGTTCGAGGTTCCGGTACTCGCTGCACAGGACCGAGGGGATCGTGCGCTCGACGAGTTCGCGATGGCCGTTCCAGGTCGGGATTCGAACGGTGATCAGGGGCTCACGGCTCGTCCATGGATCTTCCGCCACGGCGAACAGCCGGCGCTCCACGACCGCGCGCGTCGCATCACAGAGCAGCTTGGCCTTGCACGCGTGCTCGGCTATCGCGGCCGGCGCAGTCGGCCGCTCGCGCAGCCTCAGCCCCAGCTGCGCGGCGAGCTCGGCAGCACTCGATATCTCGGTAAGTCCCGCAGACTCGTACGGCGCGTCGAGCAGTACCACGTCCGCAAATCTGCGCCCGCCCGCAATCGCTTCACAGACGTGCGCCGTCAGTTCCTGGATCGCCGCCAAGCCAAGCCGGACGTCGACCGCGTCGATGCACAGCGCGTGGTCGCCGTCGGGATCGGCATCGGCCACGTAGCTGGACAGAACGGGCAGCCAGGTGCTCGGCCGCGCCCACTCCGGGCGGAGCAGTAGCCGCTTGCTCCTGCTCTGCTGAACGGGTGCGACCATGCGCGCGCTCCCGCCCGCACTCCTGGTCAGGTTGAGCGCGCCCGACGGATCGCGTGCGAAGGTCTGCGCGCAGCTCGGACAGTGGGCTCCATCAGGTCGAGTCAGCAGGCCCGTCGCGCCGCAGGCACTACAGCGCAGCGCTCCCCAAAGTTCCTGCTCGAGCCGCTCATGGCGGATCCGTGGCCGCCGGCGCATTTCGCGCTCGATCACATATCCGAGCCGGTTGCTGCCACCGAACCGCGCCCCCATGAACGTGTCGAGCCACTGGTCACCGTGATCGCGGAACTCGGCCGCAGCCCGGGCGGCAAACTCAGGCAGCATGTCGGCGATCACGATCAGCATCGCGAGCAGACCGTTGGCCATCTGCATCTCCGTCGCCGAGAAGCCGGGGACTGATCTGCAGACCTCGCTGATCTGCGCTGCGGTCGGAAGCCCGTGCTCGTCGTGTTCGTTGAGCCAGCCGGGCAGCGGGATCCCGCGTACGCTGTACTCGAGCCGCAGGATGTCCTGGAGCTGCGCACTCCCCTCGCTGGGGCAGGCGACGATCACGCGCCGCGCCGCAACGCGTGCCAATTCACGGACGAACCCCGCCCTGTCCTGAGGGGGGATGTGTTCGAGCGTGTCGAGGCAAACAACCGTGTCGAAGGACGCGTCGGCGAACGGCAGCGGTCCAGGATCGGTGTGCAGAGCCGTCATCCCGTTTGCCACCTGCCCCGCAAACAGCACGTCGGTGCCGACGAAGCGCGCGTTCGGGGCCGCGCACGCCAAGCCGTGAGGCCCGCAGCCCACGTCGAGCACACTTTCAAGGAGGTAGCCGTCAGGGTCGAAGTCCAGTTCGGCCGTGACGGACGCGTAGCGCGTAAGCCAGTTGAGCATCGGTTAGGTCTTTTCGCCGGTCAGCTATGGCCGACCTGGCGAGAACGTAACATCGTGCCCCGGACGGTAACTCTCAGATGCCCAAGGTTTCAATCGCGATCCCGGCGTTCCGCCCGCAGTTTCTGGACGCCTGCGTCGCAAGCGCGCTCGCGCAAACATTCCGCGACTTCGAGTTGCTGATCGGCGACGACTGCCCGAACGAGGACGTCGCCTCGGTGCTCGCCAAATGGCGGGACCCACGGATTCGCTATCTGCGTAACCCAAACCGCGGAGCACCCGGCAGCAACCGGGACATGCTGATCTCGGAGGCCAGCGGCCAGTACCTGAAATTCCTGTTCGACGACGACCTGCTGCTGCCGCCATCGATTGAGACGCTATGCCTGGCTGCCGATGCCACCACGGCGAAGCTCGTCTTCCATGCCAACTACGTGATCGATGCCGCCGGGCGCACGCAGCAGCCGCCGCTCGCGCTGCCCGAGGGTCAGGCCGCACAGCTAGATCGTGAGCTCATGTTCAAGCTCACGATCGGACCTGCGACCAACATCATCGGCGGTCCCGTCAACACGCTGATCTCGCTCGACGCGCTGCGCGCGATGTCCATGCCATTCGGAATCGACGGCAACCGGATGCGGTTCCTGACCGACATGGCGCTGTACATGAACCTGGTCGATCAGGGTCCGATCGTCGGGACGGGTAACCGCCTCTCTGGCTTCCGGGTTCACGCCGGGCAGGCCAGTGCCGAGAGCTCGCCGATATTCGCGGCCGGCGTCTTCGAGTGGGAGTACCTGGCGCGGTGGGCCGCCGACCACTGGCCGATCGAGTACACGACCTGCGTCTCCACGATCGAGGCGCGGCACCGCTGGTACAGCCACTTCCCGAGGTTTCCCGAGTTGCAGCGCTTCAGTGAGCTCGGCGCGCAGCCGGACGACTCGGGCAAGTTCCTAAGCGCCGGTTTTCTCACCGTGCTAGAGGCCTGCTGGGCGAACGTCGACAACGCCGGTAGCCTGGTGGCCCCGGGGGGCGAGTGACCCCCCGGCGCGGCGGGCAGGCCGCTCACGCCGGGGTCAAGAGCACGTCGTAGCGGTACTTGGAGAAGAAGTCGGGTGACATCGTCGAGAAGCTCGCGTCCCAGCCGCACCGGCGCGCCAGCGCGGTCATCTCCTGTTTGGACCGCCAGGTTCCGATTTGCTCTGTGTGGTCGTCCAGCAGCGCCGGCTCGGGGACACCTTGCGCGAAGAAGAGTCGCGCCGTGTCGCGATCGGGAAGATTGCCGAGAAACACGCTCTCGACATTCACGAATCGCTCACGCAACTGTGTGAGCACGATCTCGCAGCTCTCGGGAGGGAAGAACGAGAAGCTGCCGTAGCAGAGCGCCTTGGTGAACCGTGCCGGATCCGTCTCCGCCTGGACGTAATGGGCGGCATCCTCGCGGCGGTACACGTACCGCGGCGGCCGCTCGAAGTTGTCCTCGGCGACCGAGATCAGGAACTCTGAGAGGTCCACGCCGAGCAATGCGGCGCAGCTGTCGTAGAGGCGGCTGGAGAGCGCCCCGTTACCGCACGCAAGGTCCAGGACGACGTCGTCGGCTCGCAGGCGCAACGCGCCGAGGATCGCCGCGACGATCATCTCGATCTGCTCCTCCCCCACAGGCTCGCCGTGGACAGTGCGTCGCACCTGCCCCCAGAAGTCGTCCGCCGCTAGCGTGCGCGGGAAGTACTCGTAGTCGGACTTCTTCAGGTTCTCGGAAGCCATGCCTTGCTCGATGTTCATGACGGCAGCAGCTCCGATCCCTGTTTGATCGCCGCGGCGGCAAGGGCGGAGCGGACGCTCTCCACGTCGTTCCACATGAGCACGTCCAGCACGGACAGGTTCGGCACGAACGCGTAGCCGCTCGTGACGTACTCAAAGCTGGGGAATTCGAGGAATTCGAGTGCGATCCCGCGCTCGTTGAACTCCTCTTGACTGAACAGCTGAAGACCACCGACCGGGTTCAGATACTCGTCGGCTCCGAGCGCGCCCGCGACGACGGGGGCCCACCCGCCGGGATGATCCACGGCAGTCAGATCAAGCCCGAGCTCAGAGCAGATCACCGGTTCGAACCCGATCCCCAGATACGAGCAGACAACACGCAGCGCGCTGGCGTTCAGCGTCACCAACGAAGCATCCGCGGCCCCGTCGAACGCCGCCTCCAGCAGCCCCTTGACAGTACGCCAGTGCGGCGCCCGATTGCGATAGTGGCTGAGCTTGCCCAGGGCGCTCGCTCGCGCCTTGTCGGCATCTAGCACCTTCGCCTCGTGGATGCGAATCGAGTTGGACGAGTTCGCCAGCGGCACCGTGACCCAGTTCCAGGACTCGGTCGGATGCAGCACCCGATTGCGGTTCATCCAAGTCTTCGGGGTGTACTGCGTCACGTCAAACACCACCCACTTGTCGCAGCGCTCGATCAGTGCGAAATAGCCCAGGTAGGGGAAGAAGTACGGCTGCATGATCCCAACGCGCATGCTCAGCTCCCGCCGCCAACGGCGCCTGCCACCGCGGCGCCGTTCGCATCGATGCGGGCTAGCAACTCGATGATCTGAATGGCGTCGTCCTCGCTGAGGAGCGCGCCGATCGGCAGCTGCAGGAGCCCACCGCAAAGCTGATCCGTCACCGGAAGCTGCCAGCGGTCAGGCTCGGCGCGGTAGGGCATGGTGCGGTGGACGCCCGGATGGAAGTAGCGCCGCGCGATCACCTGCTCGGCGTGAAGCGCCCTCAACACGCCATCACGGGACAGCCCGCATGCGTCATGGTCGACCTCAGCGACGGCGTACTGGTAGTTGCTGCGATCGGTGTCGGCGGGCTCCACCATGTTCAGCCCCGTGATACCGCTGAGGCCCTGACGGTAGACGTCGAAGATGCGCTCGTTGTGAGCACGATTGGCCGGGAGATCCTCGAGGCTCATCAGCCCGATCGCAGCCTGCGCTTCGGAGAAGCGGCCGTTGCTCGTCAGCGGGACCGCGACCGGCGGGCCGGAGCCGTAGCTGCTGCGCATGTTGCGAAGCCGTGCGGCAAGTTCGTCGTTGTCGGTGCAGATGCAGCCACCCTCGGTGGCGCTGAGCACCTTCGTCGCGTGGAAGGAGAACACCTCGGCGTCGCCAAAGCCGCCGAGCGGCACACCGTCGCACGTTACCCCGGCACCGTGTGCCGAGTCGAACACCAGCTTGAGCCCGCGCTCGCGGGCGAATGCTGCGATCGCGGCGGGCCGACAGGTGCCGCCCCAGAGGTTGACCGCAAGGATCGCCGAGACGTCGGGGTCGAGCGCTTCCGCCAAGGTCGCCACGGTGACCTGATGTGTGGCGCGGTCGACATCGCAGAACTTCACCTCGAGGCCCGCCCACGAGATCGACTGCGCGCTGGCCACAAACGTGAATCCTGGCACGACGACCTTGCCCTCGAGGCCGAGGCACCTCAGCGCCATTATCAGCCCGACGGTGGCGTTGGTGACGGCAATTGCGTGCTTGACGCCGAAAAACCGCGCGAGCCGCTCCTCGAACTCGCGTGCGAGTGGACCGTGGTTGGTGTACCAGCCGCGGTCGAAGATCCCGGCCATCGCCTGCTCATAGCGCTCCCATGACGGGAAGTAGAGCTGGCCGACCGGGATCGGCCGCGTGAATGCCGGCTCGCCGCCGAGGCAGGCCAGCGTGCGGGTGTCCTGTTCGGTAGGCATCAGGCATTCCCCCCATCCGCACGGCCGTTGACACCGGCCAGCTGGCGCAGCAGCGACGTTATCGCCATGATGTCGTCGGGGCTGACGCGCGCTCCGCACGGCAGCAGCACGAACCGCGCGGCCAGGTAATCGGTCACCGGCAGGTCGCCGAAGCGGACCTCGTAGCTGTAGGACTTGCGATGCAACGCCGGCGAGTAGTAGGCGCGCGACAGGATCCCCTGGCCATTGAGCGCGGCCACAGTCGCATCGCGCTCCAGCGGCCAGTCGTCGCAGAGTTCGACGACGATGTTCTTGAACGACGTCCGCTCGCCCTCGTCGAATTCGACCAGGCGGATCCCCGGGATCCCAGCGAGCTGCTGCTGGTAGACGCGGTAGCGCGCGCGATTGCGAAGCACCTGGTCCTCGAGGTCATCGAGGCTGGCGAGCGCCATCGCGGCGTGAATCTCGTTCAGCTTTGCGTTGACGCCCATGTACAGGACGTTGTCGTGGCCGCTGAAGCCAAAGCCACGCATGAACAGCAGCTGGTTGGCGAGCTCCTCATCGTTGGTGGTGACGTAGCCACCCTCGAAGCCGTTGATCAACTTGCTGGCGTGTAGCGAGAAGGCCTCGGCCCGCCCGAAGCTTCCAACCTTGCGGCCACCGTAGGTCTCGTAGCACGACTCAACAGCGTCGATCAGCAGCGGCACGTCATGGGCCAGCGCGAGCGCCTCGAGCGCTTCGGCCTCGCAGCAGTTGACGATCGGGTGCACCGCGAGGACCAGGGCCGTGTCCGGCCCCATCACGGCGGCGGCGGTCTCGGCGGAGATCGCGAGCGTGTCGCGGTCGACCTCGCAGAATCGCGGTACGAGCCCCGTCCAGCCGACGACGTCGGCCATGCGCCGGTACGTCAGTGAGGGGATCACAAGCTCCTCGCGCCCCGGCAGTGCCAGAGCCTTGATCGCCAACACCAGGGCCCAGAACCCGCTCGAGAAGGCAACGCAGCGAGCGGTGTTGTGGAATTCGCCAAGCTGGCGCTCGAGCTCCCGCGCCACCGGTCCGTCGTTGGTGTAGCGGTGCGCGTCGAAGAACGTCCTCGAGTGCTCGAGGAAGCGCTCGTAATCCGGCCGCACGAGGTTCGAGCACGAGACCGGCGGATCGAACAGCGGCGCTTCGGTTGATGCGATCACAGTGTGGTACCTCCAATCGAGGACGTAGAGCCAGTCACCTGCTCGTAGAGTGAGCCGAGGCTCGGATAGCCACCCGAGGACCAGCCCGAACTCTGGATCGCCTGGATCTGCGCGGCGGGCGTCTGCCCAACGGTCGAGAGGATCGACTGGATCCCGGAGCTGGCAGTGCCGTAGCCGGGGATCGAGTCCTGGCCCTGGAGCCAGGTGGCGGTCGCGTTGGCCGCGGTGGTCGGATCCGACCACACCGAATCGCTCGAGCCGTAGGTCCCGGAGTCGGTGTAGCCGATGTTCAGCCAGTCGTTGTTGCCGGCGGCCTGGCGCGACTGTGCGGCGCCGCCGGACTCCTCCGCGAGCAACCAGGCGCTGACCACGTTGGGGTTCAGCCCGGTATCGGCGGAGAGCGTCGAGGCGAACTGCTGCTGGGAGGCGGTCAACTGCCTGCTGGCGGAGGGGCTGAGTGAGCTGGTGCCGGCAGGTGAGCTGGTGCCGGCGGATGTGAGTGAGCTGGTGCCGGAGGATGTGAGTGAGCTGGTGCCGGGGGATGTGAGTGAGCTGGTGCCGGTCGCGCCGGCGGCGTAGAGGCCGCTGGCGGCAGTGCCGTTGAGCCCGCCGCCCGCCAACGCGCTGCTGCCCAAGGAGCCAAACGATGAGCCCGCTGCAGTCGACGCATCGGCGGTCGTGCCGTCGTTCTGGGCGGCCACCAGCTGATTGGCGAAGTCACCGGACGCGGTCGAACCGCTCGCCGACGTCGAGCCACCACCGCTCACGCCGAGCGCGGAATCGAGCAGCGTGCCGGTCTGCAGCGACTGAACCTGCTGCTCAATCGCGCCGATACGGGTGAGGACGTCAGAAATCGAGCCGATCATCGAGGTCACCTTGATCATCGGCATTCCCAGCGCCAACTTGATCGATCGCGCTGCGCTGTCAAACCGGCGGCACGGTCCCTGATCCGGCGCGGAACGCGTCGCGCGTCTGCAGCACCTCCTGCCGCACCGAGATGCCGATCCGCTCGATCCAGCCGAGGTCGCGCCCAGCGCCGGCCAGCGGCGGCCCAGCGCCTCAGCCGGCGAGTGCCGGTGTCCACTCCGGCGCGGGCTCCTGTCGGTAGCCGCCCGCGAGCGCGACGTCCGTGCTGGGCGGCGCGGCGCCGTCGATCTCCGGCGCTAAGCGGTAGCCCACGCCGAAGTGCGTGTGGATGTAGCTTCACGCGGGCGAGGCCGTCCGCAGCTTCTGCCGCAGCTTGCGCACGAACACGTCCACGGAGCGGTCGCCGTGGGCCATCGCGTAGCCCCAGACACGCTCGTAGATCTCCTCGCGGCGCAGCACCCGGTCGGACTGCGAGAGCAGATGCAGGATCTCGAACTCGCGCGCGGTCAGCTCCAGGCTGGTGCCGCTGGCGTAGGCCTGGTGGAGGTCGGGGCGGATCGTGATCTCCCCGACGCGGGTCGACGCCTCGATCTGCGGCATCTCGCTGCGGCGGTGGCGGCGGATCGCGGCCTCGATCACGCAGATCAGCTCCTCGGCGTGGCAGGGCTTGGTCATCCAGGCGTCGGCGCCCAGCCGCAGCCCGCGCACGCGCTGCGCGACCGACGAGGCCCGGTACAGACGATCACGGCTAGGCCCGGAAGGCGCCCGCAGACGCGCTCCAGGTACTCCCAGCCACCGGGATCCCGGTCGATGACCGCTAGACGCAGCCTGCTGGCGCGCTAGACCGCGGCTCCAGCCGCATTGCCGGCCAGCGCGTCCCTTGCTTGCGGCGGCATGGCTGGAAGCATAAATGCCCCGTCCCCCGAATCCGCCTCCTGGCCGCATCCGGTTACAGGATCTTCACATGCAAGCTGCAC
>JBOGYJ010000364.1:0-6179 GCA_050696795.1 Solirubrobacteraceae bacterium
GGTGGGAGGCGAGCGTCAAGAGCCGCGCGAGCTCGGGGACGGGTTGTCCTCGGTGCGCCCGCGACAAGGCGCGTCGAGAGGCGCGCGCTCTGACCGAGCGGCGAGCACGCGCACTCGCTGCGGTTCGGGGACTCCAGGTCACCAACCCGACGCTGGCCGCCGAGCTTCACCCAACTCGGAACCCGGGAATCGATCCTGCGCTCGTCCTTGCAGGCTCCGGAAGACGTCTCTGGTGGCGTTGCTCGACTTGCCAGAATGAGTGGCAGGCACGAGTTAGTAACCGCGCACGCGGGATGAGAACGCCGGTCTGATTTGGCCCCAGTGCGACGGCTTGATTTGGCCCCACCTTCCGTCCGATCGTGACCTGAGTGTCCGTGCTTTTCCGAGTATGGACCGGAGGTCTGAGAAGGGATGGGTTCCAGAGTGGAGCTGTTCGAGAAGATCCGTAGGGATCGCGAGTTCGCTGGGCTGTCGTTGCACGCGTTGGCGAGCAAGTACGGGGTGCACCGGCGGACGGTCAGGCAGGCGTTGGTGTCGGCGGTCCCGCTGGAGCGCAAGCGGCCGGTGGGCCGGCCCGCGCCGGCGTTGGGGCCGTTTCGGGAGTGGATCGATCAGATCCTGATCGATGATCAGGAGGCGCCGCGCAAGCAGCGGCATACCGCGAAGCGGATCGCTGACCGGCTGGCGGATGAGAAGGGCGTGGTTGTGGCCGGGTCGACGGTGCGTGATCACGTCCGCAAGCGGCGCCGTGAGCTGGGGTTGGCGGCGGAGGCGTTCTGCCCGCAGGTGCATGATCCGGGGCAGACGGCGGAGGTCGATTGGGGTGAGGCGACCGTCAGCGTCGGTGGTGTCGCGATGGTGCTCGGCCTGTTTCTGATGCGCTCGTGTTTCTCCGGGGCGTGTTTCGTGATGGCGTTTGAGTCGCAGTCCCAGCAGGCGTTCCTGGAGGGGCATGTGCACGCCCTGGCCTGGTTCTCGGGCACGTTCATGACGATCAGGTATGACAATCTGGCGAGCGCGGCGAAGAAGACGTTGAAGGGCCGCGGCCGGGTTGAGAACGAGCGGTTTACGGCGTTGCGCTCGCACTACCTGTATGAGTCGTGGTTCACGCTGGTCGGCATCCAGGGGGCCCACGAAAAGGCGTTGGTTTCATAGTGCACCTCCTGGGTGTGTTTGGATGTGTTCTCGGTCGGCGAGCCGCCGGCCGGAGTGTTTGACGAGCCTCGGGTCGCTGGGGTCGGGTGGATCGTAGAGCTGCTCGTTGCGGTCGTTGGCCTTGCGGGACGTGAGCAGGCCGGCGCGGCGCCAGGCCTTGATGGTGTGGTGGTGAACGCCGAGCTGCTCGGTGATCTCGGCCAGGGTGAGCATCCCGGTGGCGTGCAGCCGGGCTTGGTGGCTGCCGAGGTGATGGTTGCGGCCGAGGCATTTGACGATATAGCCGGTGAACGGCTTGCCGTCGAAGGACCGGTGTCCCTGCTGGTTGAGGATCATGGCGATCTCGCCTTCGGTGTGCTGGTCGAGGAGCTGGTCGATCTGGGCGATCACTTCGGCCGGGGTTTTGCGCAGCTCACCGACCCGGGTCGGGAGCGGCAGCGTGAGGCTGCTGGTCTGCCCGCCGCGGAACCGGACGTGAAGGTGGATCTGATCGGCGCGGTTCAGGGTGACGTCTTCGATCAGCAGCCGGGCGATCCGTTTGCGCTCGCGAGCCGGGGTGGCGGGGTCTGACCACAGCCTGGGGAAGTCGGTCGCGAGCTGCCGGATCCGGGTCTTGTGCTGCTCGGTCAGCTGCGCTTTCGCGTTGGCGCTGTCGCGGTCGTAGTCGTCTTGGGCGGCCTGCAGCTGGCGGAGTTTGTCGTTCCAGTCGGCTTCGAGGGTGTCGGCGACCAGGCGGTTGTCGGGGTCGACAGCGAGATAGCGGCGGCGGGCTTGCTCGGCGTGGTGGCGGGCGCGCTCGACGTGGCTTTTGCGCAGTTGGTCGGCTTCGTCGGCGCGCTGCTCGAGCTCGGTTTGGACGCTGAGCGCGACCTCCAAGGCGAGTGGGGTGACGGTGTCGAGCAGCAGCTGGCTGATCGCCTCGTCGACGCGCTGGCCGGGGATCGTCTGGCACGCGGATGCGTAGCGTTGAATGTTCTCGCGGACGCACCGGTAGTCGGGGATGAGCGTGCCGCGGCGCTGGTGGTATTGCACGCTCATCCGGTTCCCACATCGGCCGCAGACCACGAGGCCCTGCAGCAGCGCGGGGCCTTCGCGGGCGGGGCCGCCGGCACGATCGTTGCCGTGCGCGCGGGCGTTTGAGGCGAGCGTTTGCTGGTTGTGCTCGAACTGCTCGAAGGTGATGTAGCCGGGGTGTGTGTTCGGGATCAGCGCGGTCCACTGCTCACGCGGCAGCTGGCGGGAGGTGACCTTCCCGTCGGGTGTCTTGTTGTTCTTGCGGCGTCCATAGGCGAACGCGCCGGCATACCTGGGGTTGTGCAGCGTGCGCAGCACCCGCCAGTGCTCAAGCTCGCTCCACGCGAGCTCACCGGTCAGGTGGCCCTTGCGGATCCTGGCCGGGAACAACAGCCCCTCGCGCGTGAACTCGTGGACGACAGCGCGCGCGGACCCAGTCCTGGCGAACGTCGCGAACACGTGGTTCAGCGCGTTTTGCACGCTCGTGTCGGGATCAAGCACGACCTGCCCAGCCGGGTCATAGACCAGGCCGACCGGCAGCGGCATCTGCAGCTCCCCGCGGCGGGCTTTGGAGAGGATCCCGCCCTGCAACCGCGCGCGGATGAAGTGAAGCTCCGCCTCCGACATGGTGCCTTTGAGTCCGAGCAGCAGCCGGTCGTTGAAGTCGGCGGGGTCATAGAGCCCGTCCTCGTCGCAGATCAGCGTGCCTGACAGCCCGCAGATCTCAAGCAGCCGGTGCCAGTCGGCGTTGTTGCGCGCCAGCCGGGAGACCTCGAGGCCAAGCACGATCCCGGCCTTCCCGAGCCCGACCTCGGCCACAAGCCGCTGGAACCCTTCACGGTCCGCGGCCGAGGCGCCGGACTGCCCCTGGTCGGTGTCGATCACGACGATCTGCTCCTGTGGCCAGCCAAGCGCGATCGCGCGCCTGCGCAACGCATACTGCCGTTGCGTGGACTCGGTGTTGTGGAGCACCTGACGCAGCGTCGACTGGCGCACATACAGAAACGCGGTCCGCGCCAGATGCCCGGCGGTGACCTTCCCCGCGACGTTCGAAGCAACAACGCTCACTGGTGCATCTCCTTCCAGATCGGTTCTTTGCGCTCATGCCGCTTGGGCGCACGCGAGCGCCATGCTCGCCAGCGCGCTGACGATCTCGCCGTCGGCGACGGTCGCGCCGGCATGGGTCGTGGTGAGGGCTGGCGCGGGCGTGGTGCTATGCCACGCCCGCGTCCAGGCGGTGACGCCCCGGTGCTGCAGAAGCGCAAGCCCAAGCCGCGAGCAGCCCGGCCCGCCAGCGAGCGCCTGGCCGCGCAGCTCCTCATAGCGGTCAACATCACCACCGCCGACCAGGTCCTCATCGATCGCCCTCCTCTCGCGGACGGTCCGCGCGCGCGAGCGCCCGCTCGACCGAGCGACGGTGCACCCGCACCCCGAAGTGCTCGAAGATCGGCTCGACCAGATCGCCCGCGCGCAGCGCCGGGTCTGCCGCGAGCCGTGCGCGCGCGAACGCGAGGACATCGTCGGTCAGCTTGTGCGCGCCACGGGGGCCGGGACGCGCCGGCACCAGCGCGGCGAGCCCGCCCGTGTCAAGCGCGGCGGCCGCCTCATAGAACGACGGGCGCGAGAACCCGAACTCCTGCGCTGAGCGCGTCACCGCCTCGCCGTCCACCCGGACGCGGCGCACCATCTCGTACTTCACCTGCACCAGGTCGCGCGAGTCCAGGAACTCCGAAGCTGCGAACCGCTCGTCGCTGACCGCCTCGGGCCGCGGGTTCAAGCTCCGCTCCGCCCGCAACGCCTGAACCTTCGGATCCTCGCCCTGACCACCCATCACCAACCCTCCTCAAATAGCGTTAGGCAAATTATGTCGTGCTCTACGGACAGAATGCCGCTGGCGGCCCGCTAAACCCTATGGCTGCTGGGCTACCATCCCCGCCAGTGACGATCAACCGCTATCGCCCATCGCGCTTAGCGGCATAATTGTCCTTACGTCTTCGGCATAATTTGCCTTACAGCCCTTGCCGAGCCGCGGCGCGACCAAGACTGCCAAGCAGCTCGCTCAACGCCAGCAGGTCCTCCACCCGCAACTGGCTGCGCCCACCCGCGAGCGCGACGAACGGATCGATCCGCGCGGCGTCAGTCCACCCAGTCGGCAGCGAGCGCTGCACGCCAGCCTCGTCGAAGAAGAACACCCGATCCTCGCCCCACGCCTGCCGGACCCCGACCAGCACGAACTCCCGGCCCGCCCACGGATGGAACGGATGCGTCACCCGAACATGCTGCTCACCGATCTGACCGGGCGCAGTTGACGGCTCTTGCCAAGGGAGGTGTCGAGGGTGAGGTTGGGCGCTTCCGGCGAAATCATCTGGTGCCGGTCCCGGAGGTCGCTGACGTGGCGGCGCTCAACGACCTGCTGTTGGCGTGCTGTGTCCGGGATCTCAAGCGCAGGATCACTGGGCAGGCCGAGACCGTCGGCGCCCGGCTCTCGCGTGAGATTGACGTGTTGCGTCCGTTGCCGGGCTCGCCGTTCCCGACATGGGAGCAGTCCTCGCACCGGGTGAACCAGAAGTCGATGATCACGGTGCGCCGCAACCACTACTCGGTCCCGGTCGCGCTGGTCGGCAGCAAGGTTGCAGCCCGGGTCGGCGCACGTGAGATCGAGGTGCTCTCCGCCGGGAAGCTTGTCGCGACGCATCCGCGGTTGCGCGGCAGCCAGTTGCGCTCCGCGCGGTTGGATCACTACCTCGAGCTGCTGAAGCGAAAGCCGGGCGCGTTTGAGCACTCGCTCGCGCTCAGGCAGGAGCGTGAGCAGGGCCGCTGGCCCGGCTGCTTCGATGAGCTCTGGCAGCAGTTGCGGGAGCGGGTGGGTGTCTCGGAGGCCGCCCGGCAGATCGTCGATGTGCTGATGCTCTGCCGCGACCATGACGCCGAGGTTGTCGAGTTGGCGGTCCGTGGTGCCCTGGCCGCCGGGGCGATCGACGGGCACGCGGTCGCGCTGCTGGTCGACCGCAAGACACGACCACCCGCGGAGGAGATCGAGCTGCCCGACCGGCTCGTGGCGCACGATCGGCCCGTCCCCGGTCTGGGTGAATACGACCAGCTGCTCGACGCGAGGGCGGTGGCACAGTGAGCGGCTACTGGGAGATCGAGGCGGCCGTCTCGCCCGTCAGCGTCCTGGTCGACGGCGCCGTGCATCTGCTCGTGCGCGTGCGGATAGTTGACGTGGACGACTCTGATCCGTCGGCTGTCGCGTTCATCGACCTGCCCTCCGCACAGGCGAGGCGGATCGCGTCAGAGATCCTCGCCGCCGCTGATGACGCGGACTGGCAGACCGACCAGAACGGCTGCCCGCGTTCGCCGCAGGCACGATGAGCGTCCCGACCCGCACTGTTCGTATGCTCTCGCGCATGAACGCCCGTTCAACGGGCGGTCCCATTTGTTCAAGTTTTTGGAGTGGTTTGTTCCCGTGCGCTATAGCGAAACGCTCGCGATTTTGTCTACGCTGCTGTTGTCGCTTTGGTGGCAGCTACCTGGGCGTTGGAGTGACGGGCAGATGATGGCGATCGCAACGCATGGGCTTGATAAGTACATCGGTGGTCAGAGAGTCTTGGCTGGCGTCGCGATCACCACGCCGGATCTCATCAATCCCGTTGCGCTTGCGCTGGCAGATGTCTCCGGCGCGGCTGACCTCAATGCGGCTGCTGTGGCTGCGCGGTTGCGTTGCCGCCTTGGCGGGTCGCTTCGAGGAATCCGCTACTTGGCACGCCCAGGGCAACGGACGCGTACGATATGGCCACTTTGAGAATCTCTGCCAGCCCGTCAGTGCTGTGAGGGGGCAGGTAACGCGCTCGTCCGCACCCTCTCTGTGTCAAGGTCCGATGAGACGCTCACGATCGAGGAATCAATGACCTTGAGGGCGAGAACGGAGACTGCCGGAGATGTCGGAGACGAGCACGAATCGGGCTCGGGCAGTGGTTGAGGCTGCTGCCGCCATCCACGCAGTGGTTGAG
>JBOGYJ010000365.1:0-10823 GCA_050696795.1 Solirubrobacteraceae bacterium
CCGACCCGCCGCGCCAGCCGGCCGGCGAGCGGCGTCAGCAGCGCGGCAACGGCCGTCGCAACGAGAAAGGCTAAGACGGCATCCCAATAACGCATCTGGCGGCCTAAGCATGCCAGCAGGGGCCGACCTGACGGCTGGTCGAGCCCGCCCGCCGGCAATCCCGGTGTCGTTGCTGACCCGCCTCCGCTCAGGCGGCGACGTACGGCGCCAGGTGCGCGTACAGCGGGTAGTGGTCCGCCAGCGCGCCCGTGCGCTCGCTCAGTTCGGCTCGGCGGGACTCGAAATCGCCCGGGGAGAGCGCCGCCGCGATGACCTCGCCGATCTCGGTGAAGTCGGCCGCCTGCAGCCCGCGTGTGGCGAGTGCCGGTGTGCCGATCCGCAGGCCGGAGGTGACCATCGGCGGGCGCGGATCGAACGGGATCGCGTTGCGGTTGACGGTGATCCCGATCGAGTGCAGGCGGTCCTCCGCCTGCTTGCCGTCGAGCTCGGAATCGCGCAGATCGACCAGGATCAGGTGCACGTCGGTGCCTCTCGTGAGCACGGAGATGCCGTGGCCTGCTTTCAGCATCACGTCCGCGAGCGACTGCGCGCCCGCCAGCGTCCGCTGCTGGCGCTCACGGAAGCCCTCGGAGGCGGCGATCTTCAGCGCCACCGCCTTGGCGGCGATGATGTGCTCGAGCGGTCCGCCCTGCTGGCCCGGGAACACGGCCGAGTCGATCTTCTTGGCGTGCTCCTCGCGGCACAGGATCATGCCCGAGCGCGGGCCACCGATCGTCTTGTGGATCGTGGTGCCGACGACATCGGCGTACGGGATCGGGGATGGGTGCAGGCCCGCGGCGACCAGCCCGGCGAAGTGCGCCATGTCGACGAACAGGTAGGCGCCGACCTCGTCGGCGATCTCGCGGAAGCGCCGGAAGTCGAGCTGGCGCGGGTAGGCCGACCAGCCCGCGACGATCATCTTCGGCCGCTGCTCGCGGGCGATGCGCGCGACCTCGTCCATGTCGATCACGCTGGTCTCGCGGTCGACGCCGTAGGTGACGATCTCATACAGCCGCCCGGAGGCGTTCAGCTTCATCCCGTGCGTGAGGTGCCCGCCATGTGCGAGCTCGAGCCCCATCAGCCTGTCGCCGGGCTGCAGCAGCGCGTGGTAAACGGCGATGTTGGCCTGCGCGCCGGCGTGCGGCTGCACGTTGACATGGTCGGCGCCGAACAGCGCCTTGGCGCGGTCGATCGCCAGCTGCTCGGACATGTCGACGAACTCGCAGCCGCCGTAATAACGACGCCCGGGATAGCCCTCGGCGTATTTGTTGGTCAGCACCGAGCCCTGGGCCTCGAGCACGGAGACGGGTACGAAGTTCTCGGACGCGATCATCTCGAGCGTCCGCTGCTGGCGGTCGAGCTCCCGCGACAGGATCTCGGCGATCTCGGGATCGACCTCGGACAGTGGTGCGTTGAAGTAGTCGGCGGGAAGCTCGGTCATATCACCGAGCCTACCAGCGCGCAGGGCGGCTCAGCCAGCCGCTGCGGCGACGACGATCGCCAGGTCGTCGTGGCGCCAGACGACGTCCACCGAGCGGAAGCCGGCGTCCCTGAGCCAGCGCAGCTGATCGGCCAGCGGGCTCGGCTTGTCGTAGGCCGGCGTGAGCGGGATCACAGCCGCGTACGGCTCCTCGGGCACGATCACGTCGGCGAGCACGAAGCGCCCACCGGGCCCGAGCGCGGCGCGGATCCGCGAGAACAGATCTGGCTTCTCGTGGTGGTCGAGGTGATGGATCGCCAGTGCGCTCACCACCAGGTCGAAGCTACCCTGCGGCAGTGGATCCTGCAGCCGGCCCTGGACCAGTTCGACGCGATCGGCGGGCAGGTTGTGGGCCGCGGCGTGGAGCATCTCGGCGCTCTCGTCGACGCTGACGATCAGCGCGTCATCGAGCCGCTCGAGCAGCCGCCTGGCGGTCTCCCCGGTGCCGGTGCCGAGCTCGAGCACGCGACCGCCGCGCCACTCGGCGTAGGCCGCGAGCACGACCAGCTCCTGGAACTTCTCATAGGCCGGAATCTCGGCGCGCACGGTTTCGGCGTAGGTGGCAGGATCGAAGCCCCAGCCGTCGTTCAGCTTTGACGCGATCGTCGCCTCGTCGACGGCGCCGGCCCGCACGATCGACCAGGCGCCGCTGCCCTCGTAGCAGCGCAGGTCGACGATCGTCGATGGCGTCCCCGGCAGTACTCCCCCGTCGATCACCAGATCGGCGCCGTCGCGGATCGCCTGGTCGACCTCGTCAAGGCTGCGTGCGTCGGGCCCACCGGCGAGGTTCGCACTGGTCTGCAGCACCGGCATCTTCACGCCCTCGAGTTGCGGCACCGAGACGATCCGCAGCCCGATCGTGTCGGGATCCTGGCGGCAGCTGAGCGGGAAGTGGTGGGCAGGGTTGGCCAGCAGTGCCATGACCCTGCCGGGCAGCAGCGAGTGCAGGGCACCGTGCGTCCTCTGGCCGACCTCGTGGAAGCTGCGCAGCCCCGCATGCAGATCGAAGAACATCACCGCCGCGGACTTGTCCGCGGGCCGGCCCTTGAGCGCGTAGAGCCGCTCGATGGCCTCGGGGCTGTCGGGGTCGCAGGCCAGGCCGTAGACGGTGTCCGAGGGGAACAGCACCACCCCACCCTCCCGGATCACACGTTCGAACCTGTGGACCGGGGGGCCAAATACATCCTGGGGAATGCCTTTGGCCCGCCCATGGTGGTCGGCACGCGGGTGGTCGGGGTCGGCGCGCGGGTGGTCGGGGTCGGTCACCGCCGCCCCACCGCCACACGCTCGTGGCCTGCGAGATCGCGCACCCGCTGCACCTGACCAAACCCAGCTTCCTCGAGCAATGCCGCGGTGGCGGCAGCCTGGGTGTGACCGATCTCCAGCGCGATCAGCTGCACCTGGGCCCGCTCACCGACCTGCGCGATCAGACGGCGCACGAGGTCGAGGCCGTCGTTGCCGCCGAGCAGCGCGCGGCGCGGCTCGTAGTGCGCCACCTCGGGTGGCAGCAGCTCGTCGTCGGCGATGTAGGGCAGGTTGGCCAGCACGGCATCGCAGGTGAGCTCGCCGAGCAGATCGCCCTCGACCCACTCGACCGGCAGGCTCAGGCGTTGGCTGTTCATGCGTGCCACCGACAGCGCGCCGGCGCTGACATCCACGCCGACGATGTCCAGATCCGGGCGCTCATGCTTGAGCGCGAGGGCGATCGCGCCGCTGCCGGTACCGATGTCAGCGACCCGTGCGCCCTCTGGGAGCGTGAGCCCGGCCTCGACCAGCAGCTCGGTCTCCGGCCGGGGGATCAACACGCGCGGGTCGACGACCAGCGTCAGGTGGCGGAAGTCCTTGCGGCCCAGGATGTAGGCCACCGGCTCGCGCTTGGCACGGCGGCTGAGCAGCGCCAGATAGCGCGTGCGGTCATCGGCCCCGGCGTCCTCGCTGCCACGCACCACCAGCTGCGCGCGGTCCACGCCGAGCACATGGGCGAGCAGCAGCTCGGCATCGAGCCGCGGACTGTCACAGCCGACCTCTTCCAGCGACGCGCTCGCGCCGGCGATCTCCTCACGCAGCGTCGTCACGCCCTGTGTGCCTCACGCAGCGTCGTCACGCCGCGTCGGCGAGCCGCTTGCGCTTCTCATCGTCCTGGAGGGCATCGGTGAACTCGTCGAGCTCACCCATCAGGATCCCGTCGAGGTTGTGCAGCAAGAGGTTGATGCGGTGATCCTTCACGCGCCGCTCGCCGTAGTTGTAGGTGCGGATCTTCTCGGAGCGCTCGCCGGCACCGACCTGTGCCGAGCGCGTGGCCGCCAGCTCCGCCTGCTGCTCGGCCAGGGCGCGCTCGTACAGCCGGGCGCGCAGAACGCGCATCGCCTTCTCGCGGTTCTGCAGCTGTGACTTCTCGTCCTGCATCGAGACCACGATGCCCGACGGCCTGTGCGTGATTCGCACGGCCGAATCGGTGGTGTTGTCCGACTGGCCGCCCGGCCCCGACGAGCGGTACACGTCGATCTGCAGGTCGTTCTGGTCGACCTCGACCTCGACGTCGTCGACCTCGGGTAGCACGGCAACCGTCGCGGTCGAGGTGTGGATGCGACCCTGTGCCTCGGTTTCGGGCACGCGCTGCACGCGGTGTGTGCCGCCCTCGAACTTGAAGACCGAGTAGGCGCCGTCGCCCTTGATCGCGAAGGTGAAGGTGCCCTCACCGACGTCCAGCGACTCGGTCTTGAAGCCACGCCGGTCGGCGTAGCGAGTGAGCATCTTGTAGAGGTCACCTGCCCACAGACCGGCCTCGTCGCCACCGACGCCGGGACGGATCTCGACGATCACGTTCTTGTCGTCGTTGGGGTCGCGCTCGACCATCGCGAAACGGATCTCCTCCTCGAGCTGCTCGAGGCGCTCGGTCGAGCTGCGCAGCAGCTCCCTGAGCTCGGGGTCGTCGCCATCCTCGGCCAGCAGCTCGCGAGCACCGGCGGCGTCGTCGGCCGCGCGGCGATACTCGGTGGCCAGCTTGGCCGCCGGCTCGAGGTCGCTGTACGCGCGCGAGACGTTGGTGAACTTCTCACGGTTGCCGATCACGGCGGGATCGGCCAGCTCGTTCTCGAGCTCGCCGAAACGCGTGAGCACCTGCTGTACGAGTCGATCAAGCATCTGGAAGCGAGTTTAGGCTGGGAGGCGGCCTCGGGTTAGGCTTCGGGAACCATCGACGGGGGATTTGACAAGTACCCGGCAATGAGACTTGTTCCGAGCACGAGCCGGCTGAGCGGCGACGGCACCGCAATCGCCCGCTCGCTGCACGATCCGGAGGCCTTCGCGGAGGTCTTCGACCGGCACTTCGCCTTCGTCCACCGCTACATCGCGCGGCGTGCCGGGCGCGACCGCGCCGACGACCTCGCGTCCCAGACCTTCACGGTTGCCTTCTCCCACCGCGGGCGCTACCACGACGACCTCGGCACCGCACGACCCTGGCTGCTCGGGATCGCCACCAACCTCATGCGCGCCGGATACCGCGGCGATGCGCGGGCGGCGTCGATTGTCGAGCGGCTCTCAGGTGAGCCGGCGACGTCATCTTCGGCAGCGTCACCGGCCCACGCGAGCTCCGCGCCCCAAGATGACGGCCGCCTCACCACTGCCCTGGCGAGATTGCATCCTGATCAGCGCGAGGCGCTGCTACTGCATGCGCTGGGCGAGCTCACCTACCTCGAGGTGGCAGAAGCGCTGGCGATCCCCGTTGGCACCGTCCGGTCGCGAATCTCGCGCGCGTGTGCCGCCCTCAGAGCAGAACTCAAGCCGCCGGCGGTCGCCGGCGAGAGGAGAAACCATGCTTGATGAGCTGGAGCGAGAGCTCGAACGCGTGCGCGGTTACAGGGCCGACGTGCCCGAGCCCGACGCTGACGCCGTAGCGGCGGCGCGTGTGGTGCTGATGGAGGCGATCACGTGCGAGCCGAAGGCCTCCGCGTCCCGACGCCACCTCTCGGAGCAGCGGTTCTTTGTGAGTTTGCTTCACCATGACGAAGCGCAGACACAGAGAAACGCCTGGGAGCGCCGAGCGGGTCCCGCTCGGTCCCGCGAGCGGCTGCGCAGGGTGCAGCGCCGCCGGCGCCTGGCGCTGGCGGGCGGGCTGGCGGCGGTCGGCGTTGGCGCGGCGGGCGTGCTCGGTCTCAGCACCGCCACGACTCCGGTCAGCGCGCTCGCAGCGCAGATGAACCAGCTGGCGAAGGTGGCGGCGAGCCAGGCGTGGACCGGGATTCCCGGGCCAGGCCAGTACCTGTACACGGAGTCCGAGGGCCTCACCAGCGCAGGGACCTACCTCAACGGTAGATCCTGCACGGTCTCGCAGGTGGAGCACCGCCGGAGTTGGATCGCGACCGACGGCTCCGGAGCGATCGACGACGTACTCGACCAGAGCAAGTTCACGTCTGCGGCAGAGCAAATCGCCTGCGCCGCGCTGGGGATAACCGATCCCGGTTCACAGAACAGCTCGTCGAGCAATCGGTTCCCGGCCGGCGGCCTCAGCTTCCCGACAAACGACTGGAAGTCGCTGTCGACCGACCCCGCGACGCTGCTCGAGCAGGTGCACGAACGCGACGGCGGTCCCGACACGCCCGCCGAGTGGTTCACCAACGTCGCGGACTTCATGCGTGAGAGTGATGTCCCGCCGGCCATCCGTGCCGCGCTCTACCAGGCAACCGCGCTCATCCCGGGCGTCAAGCTGCTCGGCCAACAGACGGACCCGCCCGGTCAGACCGGCCTCGGCGTCGCGTACTACGCCGATGGTGAGCCGACCCATGAGCTGATCTTTGATCAGCAGAGTGGCCGACTCCTGGCTGAGGAGTACTTCGACACGACCGGGAAGATCACGGACTGGAGCGCCTACACAGAGCAGAAGATCGTGGACTCTGTTCCAAGCTACCCGATGAATCCGGCTGGCCCGTCGTCTGCCTCCTCAGCGCCCTCAACGACGTCAACGACTCAGCAGGGTCAACCAACCACCCCGACCTCCGCCACCGGCACCGCGTCCACGCCGTCCAACGCTCCGAGCACGACGCCGTCCAACGCTCCGAGCACGACGCCGACCAGCGACTGACACTGAGACCGCCGTGCGCCTATGCGCGGGGTGTGGCGGTCTGGCTTACACGAGGTGTGATGCGATATGCGATCGCACACGTGGCTCGCGAGGCGCTCGAGCGGCACATGAGCGAGCAGCGAGCGGATCGGTTTGCTCAGGCGACGACTTCGACCCCGACAAGCTCGTCGGGGTGGAACGCGCCTGGGGTCTCGTGTGCGAGCACCGCGTTCAGCGAGGCGATCGCGACCTCCAACTGGTCGAGCGAGGGCTCGCGGGTGGTCAGCAGCTGCAACTGCAGGCCGGGGTACATCACGATCTGCACCCAGCGGCGGGCGCGGTTGCGTCCGGCCCACTTGATCAGCTCGAAGGACACCCCGATGATGATCGGCAGGCCGACGATGCGCGTGAGCACCAGGATCCACCAGGCGTGCAGGCCGGCGATCGCGAAGACGAAGATCGAGACGATCATCACCACCAGCAGGAAGCTGGTCCCGCAACGCGGGTGCAGGCGCGAGTACTGAGCCGCGCGCTCAGGTGTGAGCTCGTCGCCCGCCTCGAAGCAGGAGATCGTCTTGTGCTCGGCGCCGTGGTATTCGAAGGTGCGGCGCAGATCGCGCATGCGCGAGAGCAGCGTCAGATAGGCGAGGAAGATCGCGGTGCGCAGGGCGCCCTCCACGATCCAGAACAGGAGCGACGAACCAAGCTGGTGCTTGACCAGGTTCACCAGGGTCACCGGGACGACGAAGAACAGCCCGATCGCGAACGCGAAGGCGACGATCAGGATCACGGCCCAGATCCCACCGGGCAGTTCCTCGGCCTCCTCCCCCAGCTGCGCGCTGGCGGCGATCGAGAGCGCCCTGAAGCCGATCGCGAGCGACTCGACAAGCGCGATCACGCCGCGCAGGATCGGAATCCGCGCGAACGCGCGCAGACGCTTGCGCTCCCCGAACTCGAACTCCTGCACCGCGATCTCGCCGAGCGCGCCCTCGGGAGCGTCTTCGGCCGCGGGCGTGCGCACGGCGACAGCCCAGTGCTTGACGCCGCGCATCATCACGCCCTCCAGGACGGCCTGGCCGCCCAGAGGTGCATCCTTGCTGGCGGTCAGGCTCGGTTCCCTGACCGCCGTGTCACTCATGCGGCAAGCGCCGGTTCGAAACGCCTAGGCGTTGGTCGTCTGGCGAGCCGCAGCGCGGCCCTTGGCAGCACGGCGCTGGAAGCGCTCGACGCGGCCGCCGGTGTCGACGAGCTTCTGCTTGCCCGTATAGAAGGGGTGGCACTGAGAGCAGATCTCGACGTGCAGCTCCGGCTTCGTCGACCGGACCTGGAACGTGTTCCCGCACGAGCACGTGACCGTGCTGATGACGTATTCGGGATGGATGCCGGTCTTCATCGTCCGGCCAGGATAGCAGCGGCCTGCTCGGGGACAGCGTTGCCGCCCGAGACGAGCACCACCGTTCCGGGCCCGGAATCGACCTTCCCGGCGAGCACGGCCGCCGCCGCGGCGGCGCCGGCGGGCTCGCAGGCGAGCTTTGCGCGCGCATAGAGAAACCGCATCCCATCTTTGATCTCTTCCTCGCTGACGAGGACGCTATCGACCTTTCCGCGGCAGATCTCAAGGGGAAGCTCTCCCGCGAACGGGGGTGCGAGGCCGTCGGCGATCGTGTCGGACTCGACCGGGACGCTCCGGCCCGCATCGAGGCCCGCGGCGAAGGCGCGGGAGCGCTCCGGCTCGACCGCGACGACGCGGGCGCGGCCGGCGAGCCCGACCACGATCCCCGAGACGAGGCCGCCGCCGCTGACCGGCACGACGACCGTCTCGACGCCCGGGACGTCCTCGAGGATCTCGAGCGCCAGCGTGCCGTGGCCGGCGATCACCCACGGATCGTCGTGCGGATGCACGAACACCCGATCGGGCTCGGCGAGCGCGCGCTCGTACGCGACGGCGGCGTCGGGCGACGACATGTCGACGGTGGCGCCGTAGGAGCGCGTCGCGGCCGCCTTGAACCGGCTCGCGCTCTCCCACATGACGACGAGACAGTCGACGCCGAGCTGCGCCGAGGCCCACGCCACCGCCTGGGCGTGGTTTCCGGCCGACCAGGTGACGACGCCGCGCCGCCGCTCGTCCTCGTCGAGCGCGGAGATGCGGTTGAGCGCACCGCGCGCCTTGAAGGAGCCCGTCTTCTGGAACAGCTCGGCCTTGAGGTGCGCGCCGAGCGCCGTCGAGGAGAGGGTCGGCGTCCGGTGCACCCGCCCGGCGATGACGGCGCGGGCCCGTTCGACGTCGATCACAAAGTCGTGACGGTAGCTGCTACCGGACTGGCGGGAAGCATGATCGTGAACGCCGTCAGGCGCCCGGGCTCGCTCACGACTTCGACACGGCCGCCCATCGCCTCGGTCAGCTCCTTCACGATCGCGAGACCGAGGCCGGTGCCGACCGGACGCTCGCGGCCGTAGCGCTCGTGCAGGTAGAAGCGCTCGAACGCGCGGTCGCGCTCCTCCGGCTGCAGCCCCGGCCCCGTGTCCTCGACGCGGAGCAGGCCGGGCGCCGTGATCACGCGCACCTCCCCGCCCGGCGGCGTCAGCCGCAGCGCGTTCTCGACGAGGTTCGACACGACTTGCAGGGCGCGGTCGGCGTCGGCCACCGCCGGCGCCGCCCCGTTGGAGAACGCGGTCAGCCCGACCCCGAACGCCGCCGCCTGCTGCTGATAGCGGCGCACGGCGTCGTCCGCAACCTCGGCGAGGTCGACCTCGCTCGGATGGACGCTGAAGTCGGTGCGATTCATCCGTGCGAGATCCAGCAGGTCGCGCACGAGCCGCTCGAGCCGCGCCGACTCGGCGGCGACCGTCTGCGCAGCGTCCTGGACGCCGACGGCGCCGTCCTCGAGCGCCTCCGCCCAGCCGCGGATGGCGGTGAGCGGCGTCTTCAGCTCGTGGCTCACCGAGAGCAGGAACGACCGCTCGGCCTCCTGCGCCCGCGTCAGCTGCTCGGCGAGGTCGTTGAACGCGAGCGCGAGCGTCGCCAGCTCGGCCGCGCCGGTGACCGGCACCGGCTTCGGGCGGGTTCCGCGCGCGAGCGTGCGCGCCGCCTCGGCGACACGGTGCACCGGGCCGGCGATGCGGCTCGCGAGGAAGAACGCGGCGATCGCGGCGAGGAGCGCGCCGGCGACCGCGGCGATGACGAGGCTCACGAGCAAAGGCGTCCACTGCGACTTGGTCGCGCTCTTCGGCCGCAGGAGCACGAACGGGTGCTTCGGCTCGACCGGCTGCGCCGCGAAGAAGTACGCGGTACCGCGAATCGTCACCGATCCCTGCGCGGCGTGGCCCGACGCGAGCAGGTCGCGCGCGTCCTGCGGCAGCTGCGCCGCGCTCGTCAGGTACGTCTCGTGCTGCTGCGCGAGGTACGGCTGCAGCGGCTTGAGGTACGTGAACGGCTGCAGCGCGACGCGCTCGCGCTCGGCGATGAGGTCGGCCTGGTGCGCGACGTCCTGCAGCGTCGCATCGGCGACGGCGCGGCGCGTGAGGAGCAGCCCGAGCGCGAGCGTGAGACCGATGCAGAGCACGACGATGACCGCGATCGCCGCGAACAGCCTTCGCCGAAGGCTCCAGCGCATGCCCAAAGGTTACGCCGGGAGCAACTTGTACCCAGAGCCGCGCACGGTGCGGATCGCCTCCGGGCTGCCGAGCTTGCGCCGCAGCTGGGCCACGTGCACGTCGACGGTGCGCGTGCCGCCCGGATACGTCATCCCCCATACGAGGTCGAGAAGCCGCTCGCGGGACAGCACGATGCCGGGATGCTCGAGGAAGCAGGCGAGGAGGTCGAACTCCTTCGTCGTCAGCTCGACCGGCTCGCCGTCGACGGTCACGTCGCGTGCGTCCCGTCGCAGCTCGATGTCGCCGATCGCGAGCACGTCCTCGACGGTGCGGTGCTCGACGCGGCGCAGGATCGCCTTGATCCGCGCCGCGAGCTCGCGCGGCGAGAACGGCTTCGGCACGTAGTCGTCGGCGCCCAGCTCGAATCCGGCAACGCGGTCGGGCTCCTCGTCGCGCGCGGTCAGCATGATGATCGGCACCTTCGACTGCGCTCGCATCTGGCGGCACACCTCGAAGCCGTCGATGCCGGGCAGGCCGATGTCGAGGACGACGAGCCGCACCGGGTGGCGTCTCAGCTCGGCGACGGCCTCCTCACCCGACTTGAGCCAGACGACGCGCCAGCCGTCCTGCTGCTCGAGGTACGCCTTGACG
>JBOGYJ010000366.1:0-3833 GCA_050696795.1 Solirubrobacteraceae bacterium
CAGTCCCGGGCCCAGAGCTCGCACATCCATACGCTCGCGAGAGCGGTGAAGAGACAACGGCTTCGGGTGTGCTGGGGGCCGCACGTCGCTCACTTTACAGCGTAAGCTTCTTACATCGTAAGCGTCCAATGGGAAGCAGGCGGCTGGGGCCATCGTCGGACCGCGAATCGCTTCTGGCGGCGAGCACGTGTCTCGCCGCGCATGACGCCGGGCCCCGCTTTCGTGCTCGCGCGTGGCTCGAAGCGGGACGGCTGCACCATGCGCTGAGCGGCAGCGTCGATGGCGTCCTGAGCGACCGGACCGACGGGATCGGCAAACCCGAAGCATTGAAATGCGTAATCGATGGCGGCTGATCACGGCGGGTCACTGCGGAGCACCGACGCGTCTGTCGCATCATCGACAAGGACCCGTGACCGCGCAGACGCTCCGCTAGGACAAGTAGAGTCGCAGGTCGCGGCTGTGCGGTGCTGCTAGGGCCGCCGGTGCTTCACATGTCACCTGAGGCGAGCGACGTTGTTCTACCGGATCGCGGTGTTGCGCGTGAGGCGCTCGCAGCGTTCGATCGTGGCGGCGTCCTGCTCGCCGCTCGCGCGCAACCACTTGCACTTCGCCGTTGGCGGCGCGGTCCGAGCGCCGTTAACGCGCGGGTCAGACGCCGGGTGGCTGTGACTTCGCGCGATCGGTGAGCCGCGGGTCGCGCCGGTCACCTTGGCGCTCGTGAGCATGTGCCGCGCACACGCTGCTCGGTGGCGACGAAGCGGTGACGCTCAAGCGTCGCTCGGAACATGGGTGGTTATGTCGCTGAAGACGATGAACCTCGGTCCCGGCGCCCGTGGGCTACACGCTCTAGCCGAACCGTGGCTAGGCCGCGACAAGGTCACGACGCTCGCGTTGCTGGGCGCGCCGTTCGGCGACTGTCGCGAGTAGCACGCCGGTCTCGAACAGCAGATACAGCGGTACTGTCTCAAGCAGCATGGTGATCGCGTCGCCCGGCAGCAGCGCGGCGACTGCGGCACATGCGCCTACGGCGTAGCGCCGGTTGTGCCGAAGCTGCCTGGGCGTGATCACGCCGGCTCGCGTGACCGCGAGGATTGCGACCGGTACCTGGAAGAGCAGCCCCATCGCCAGCAGAGTTGTGGCGGCAAACTTGTAGTACTGGCTGGCCTGTACGAGCACATTGAACTGCGTGGCGTTGAAGTTCTGGAAAAACCTGATCGCGGCAGGCAGCACGACCAGGTACCCGAACGCGATGCCCGCGATGAACAGCCATGGGACAGCGACCAGCAGCGGCCGCATCAGCCGGCGCTGAGCGGGATCGAGCGCCGGCATGAAGAAGCCGTAGATCTGCAGCAGGAGCACCGGCAACGACAGGATCAGCGCGAAGATCAACGACACCGTGACGGTCGTCATGAACGGCTCCCCGATCCCGAGCGTGACGGGCTTGTCACCGCTGGGAGGTTTGGAGAGACGCTTGACATCGCGGGACAGGCTCGCACCGGCCCGCTTTAGCGACTGCTGGACCGCGGTGGGCTCCTGCTGGGTGGCCAGCAGACCGACGACCGTCCTCAGCTGAACGGCGACGTCACGGGTGCTCCGTTGAACGGTGTAGGTCGCGCCGAGCGGCCCGTGGCCATCTCGTACCTGCTGCTGGGTCTGGTGCGCGAGCGGGGCGTTGATGATCTGTAGCAACCGGTTGTTCTGCCAGAAGCAGAAGGCGAACGCGACCCCGACGACGATCAGCGACACGATCATCCGTGTCCGCAGCTCGTCGAGGTGATCCACGAGGCTCAGGCCTTCATCGTGATCGACGCTCCTGAGCGCCGCCTTCACCTGCATCAGCGCTCCGTTTCAGTCCGTGTGGGGCGGTGCCGTCGGGGCATCGACTGGCTCATGCAGCCGACGTGGTGTGATCGCGCTCGGTGGCGACCACGGCCGCGACGGGGTCTGGCGCGTGGGCCGGCGTGAGGTCAGAGACGGCCGCCGGAACCTGGTCGGCCGACGGAGTCAGTGTCGCGGGCGCTACCTCAACCGTCGGGCTGAAGGCGTCTACCTGCTCGGCCGGCTGCTCGCCGCTAATCGACTCCTTGAAGCCGCGCAGCCCTGAACCCAGCGAGCGGCCCATCTCTGGCAGTCGCTTCGCGCCGAACACGAGCAGCAGGATCATCAGCAGCAAAGCGAGATGAATTGGATTGTCGAGTCCCATGATGCGCTCCGATCGATTAGATGACTAACCCCTATACGAGCGCCACCCCGATTCGGATCACTGCTCAGGTCAACCGCGCGACGATCACCGGAGCGTGCGTGGGCACAAGGGTCCCGCCGGCCGGCTCCTGTGTGACCAGGATCGCGCTGACGCCCCGCACGCTTCCGGGCACCCCGACATCGGCCGCGCCCGAAGAGGTCACGCTGAACAGCGCGCGCGTTGGTGAGGGCGCCCGACTGCCGTGTTGGACCCACAACTCGTAGATCCGCCCGGGTGGCGGTGCTGGCAGATGACTCACGACCAGTTCGGCACGTCCACCGCTCACGCGCAGCTGTGCGCGCGCCGCCGACCCGGTAACGCTCGCCTGAATCACCCGAGCGCCGCTCGATCCTCCCGGAACGAGATCGATTCCTCCAACAGCCGCCAGCGCGAGGACCGCCAGTGTCGCGCCAGCGATCGCCAGCCGCGGCACGAAAGGTCCCGAGAAGACGTGCCGCCGGCGAGGCTGATCATGCCGGGGTGCCCGGCCGCGTTCTGCGTGCACCTCGCGCATCACCCGGCGGCGCAGCGCCTTCGGCACCGGCAACCGAGGGGCACTGGCCGGGAGCGCGTCGACGACATGCTCGAACGCGGCAAGCTCATCGCGGCACACGGCACAGCTATCCAGGTGGCGACGGAACTCCGCGGCGTCGGAAGGATCGAGCGCGCCCAGTGCATAGGCGGCAGCGTCACCGTCGCAACCGTGAGTCTCGGACATGGAATCTCCTGTGGTCATAGCACGACCTCAGCCGGATTGCCTAACGCGAGTCGCAGCTTCGCCAACCCAAGCCGCATCCTGCCCTTCACGGTGCCGGCTGGCAGCTCGCGCATCTCCGCGATCTCGTTCTGGGTGAACCCGCCGAAATACGCAAGCTCGATCACCCGCCGCTGATCGGCCGGGAGCCCGGAGAGTGCACCGCGAACCTCGCTTGCTCCCTCGCGGCGGATTACCTCAGCATCGGTGCGCTCGCTTGCGGCGATCCGCCCGACCGCGTTGTCGTCGTTGACGTCACGCCCTTCACGGCTCGCGCCGCGCCGGAACGCGTCGACTGCACCATTGTGAACGACGCCGAGTATCCAGGAGCGGACACTTCCCCGCGCACGGTCGTATCGCGCACCAGTCCGCCACAACGACAGGAACGCCTCCTGGACAACATCCTCGGCGATCGCCTGCCGGCCGCACATCCGGAAGGCGAGCGAGAACGCCGCCCCTCCATGCCGATCGAAGATCACTTCAAAGGCTCCGGCGGCACCACCCGCCACGAGCTCCATCAACTCCTCATCGGCAAGCACCCGCAAATCCCGGCGACGAGATCCCAGCCGCTTGAGCGCATCAGTAGCCATTGTCAAGTCCGCAGGCACGATGGCACGACCCGCGCAATGAAGGAAGAACTCCCGCGGACCGGGCCACCCCGGGGCACCCGGCATCACCGGCGCCGATCGCCTTGACTACCGGCTCCACCAGCTTCTTACGCTCGATCGCTTCGCGCGCAAGCTCTCCGCCGGGACCTCCCGCCTGTGCGTCGGCCTCGGTGCTCGCCTGCTCACTCATAGCGACTTCGCCTTACGCGTCGGACACGTACTCCCGGTC
>JBOGYJ010000367.1:0-2224 GCA_050696795.1 Solirubrobacteraceae bacterium
TGCCGATCGGGGTTGACTGCGCCCGGGCTCGCTGGCCCGCTCGAATTCCGCTACCGGTGGGTCGTGCTCGGCCGGATGCGGTAGGCGATCCAGAGGTGCACGAGCATCCCCGGGACGGTGAGCAACAGCCACAGTTCCCCGCTCCACAACTGGCCGTTGTGAGCCGCAACGACTATGACGCTCATGATGAACAGCAAGAGCGCGATCAGGAGGCGGAACGGAACCATGAACTTGGCGTGAGCGCGCTCCCAGTCGAGTGGGCGCCGTCCCGGTGGCAAGGGTCTGCGCGCCCGCCGGCGCAGTCCGTGCGTGACCAGATCGGCCGCTTCTCCGGCGCGGGGACGCGTCTGGTCTGGATCGGCGCCCTGCATCAGCACAGCGACCATCTCCTCCTCGCGTTCGGCGCGGAAGTACTTCGGATAAAGCGCCAGCCACCGCCGATAGCGGCGTTCAAGTGAACTGTGATCGGTCATGAGATCGCGACCCCCGGTTGTAGACGTGTAAGCGCGGCATGTGCGTTTGAGCGCAGACGGTCGGCCTCATCGGCGAGTCGCTGCGCGCCCTCACGGGTAAGCCGGTAGTAGCGACGCAGACGGCTATCGACGATCTCCTCGCGATCAAGCTCTATCAGCCCTTCCGCAACCAGCCGATCAAGCGCCGTGTACAGGGTCCCGGCCTTCAGCTGAACCCTGCCGCCTGAGATCTGCGCGACGTCGGTGATGATCCCGTAGCCGTGTTGACTGTCGCCGGCCAAGGCGGTGAGGATCAGGAAGCTCGCCTCGTGCATTGCCCGTCGCTTTGTCATGCGACCCACTATATGTCGAAGCTCTGTATATGTCAAGGCCCCGAGGCTCTTGCTTCAACGGATGCCGCCCGTATAGATGTTCGCCTCGCCCGCCTGCCGCCACACGCTCGGCAGCACCCAGAGTGCTGCTCCGTCACCCACGCAGGCCTGCTGGATCGGCTTCTGTTTCGTGTTCCTTCGGGGCGGCAGCGGCCGTCTGGGCTGGCGGCCGCAGGTTCGTGATGGCGGGCCTGTTGATGACCCCGTTGAGGTCGCCGGGCTGCTTCTGCTTCTGGCGACCGGGGCGCTCGCCTCCTCGTTGGCGCAGCCCTGCTTCTCCAACGACACAGGCACCGCTCCCAACAGTTGCCGCTGCTGGATGGCGCGCGGAGCAGCAGCATCGGGCGAGGGTGCCGTCCCGGGAGACGAGATAGGCCAGGCTCGATTTGCGTGGGTGTCGCTCGCGGGCCGGCTGTGGTTTAGGCTCTGTTCGTTCCCGCACCGGCAGCGGCGCTTGAAGCACAATCGAGTCAGGAGCCCCGTATGCCTGCTGCCGTACGTCCGTTCGAACGTCGCGACCGCGACCAGCTAACCGCTCTGGTCAATCTCCATGTCGCGGCCGTCATCCCAGGTATCGCGCTGTCAGTCAACGCGGTCCTGGGCCAGCTCGAACGAGAGCCGCAAGAGACAATCGTCGACCCCTGGGTCGCTGAGCGGTGCTGCCTGGTCACCGAGCGGCAAGACGGGATCGCCGCCGCGGCGCTGCTGCACCGTTTCCGGGCGGACGAGGACGTCAGTGACAGCTACCGTGGCACCGGCGAGATCCGGTGGCTTGTGTGCAGTACCGATGCCGTGGAGGAGGGGTCAAGGTTGCTGGAGGCGACGCTCGAGCGTATGCGTGCCTGGCGCGTCCGTTCCGTTGGCGCCGATTGCGCTCTGCCCGCGCTTGCGTGCTACGGCATCCCCAACACGCTTCCGCACCTACGGAGCCTGCTGCTGAGCGCAGGCTTCTCCGAGCCGACGCGGACGGAGCTCGTCCTCGCCGCGAGATGCGAAGAGCTAACCGGCCAGGTCATGGACGGCCTTGAGATGTCGCGGACGCTCGGACTGTTGGGTGCTCGATTCACTCTGTCGCGGAACCGGACCGAGCTTGGCTTCATCGAAATCTGTGATCAGCCAGCTGAAATGGCGCGCAGCTCGGTCGCCCAACGCTGGGCCGACGTCGGCAACCTCGTCGTGCACACCGAGATCGATGCCACCGAAGTGGTGCCGGCGCTGCTGTCGTGCGCCGCGGAATGGATGCTGCTTGGCGGCATCGAAAGGCTGATCGACTACTGGGCGCAGGACGTCGATTCAGCCGACCGGCTCGCTCAACTCAAGCTCGCGGGATTCCAGGTCCTCGTTCGGAACCAGCGCGGGATCACGCGACAGATCTAGC
Organism: Solirubrobacteraceae bacterium; assembly: GCA_050696795.1. GTDB lineage: Bacteria > Actinomycetota > Thermoleophilia > Solirubrobacterales > Solirubrobacteraceae > Palsa-465. Next base: position 2,223 of record JBOGYJ010000367.1, read on the forward strand.
GA
>JBOGYJ010000368.1:0-4149 GCA_050696795.1 Solirubrobacteraceae bacterium
GCGTTCGAGCTGATCGCGATCAATGCCGTGTCAGCCGTCGTCGAGCCGACCAGCTGCAGCTCGTGTAGGCCCGCCGTGTCACCGCTGCCGATGTCGACGAGCGTGACCTCCGAGTGGAGACGGCGCAGTGCCACGATCGCGTCGCGTGCGTCAGCCACGATCTCCAGCTGAAAACCACCGCCACAGCTTGCGGTGAGCGCGTCGCGCAGCTCCGCGACCAGCTCTGCTGTGGTGCTCACAAGGAGCACGCGGATGTCAGGCTCGTCGCTCAAGGGTGCCGTCGGCTCTACACGACCGGATTGCGCAATCTAATGCATCTGGTCGGCGCATCACTGCCAATTTTCGGCGACCTTGCGCGACGGCTGCACGCGCGGGGGCTCACCCGGCATCTTGGGGTAGTCGGGCGGGAAGTTCAGCTCTCCGCCGGGCAGTGATTCCCAGAGGTCGAGCAACGGCTCGAGCGCGAAGCTGACCGCTTCCATGTCCGCCCACGGGTTGCCCTCGGCGAGGTGGTCGGGGACGGTCCCCAGGTTGAAATCCGCCGGGTCGTCGACGGCCGCGAGGCCATCCCAGGTCATCGGCGTGCTGACCGGCGCACCCGGCCGCGGCCTCAGGCTCCACGGGCTCGCGATGGTCCGGTCCCGGTTGTTCTGGTTGTAGTCCAGGAAGATACGGGCGCCGCGCTCCTCCTTCCACCAGTTGGTGGTCACGCCCTGATCACGACGCTCGAGCTCGCGGCCGAAGCCGATCGCCGCGTGGCGAACCTGCTCGAAGGTCCACCTCGGCTGGATGCGGAGATAGATGTGAATCCCGCGGTTCCCGCTCGTCTTGGGATACCCCCGCAGGCCCAGTTCCTCGAGCAGCTCGCGGGCGACGGCGGCGACCCGCCGGGCATCGCTGAAGCTCGTCCCCGGCTGCGGATCCAGGTCGAGCCGCAGTTCGTCGGGATGGTCCAGATCCGTCCTGCGCACCGGCCACGGGTGGAGCGTCAGCGCACCCATCTGCGCCGCCCACACCAGTGCCGCCGGCTCGCTGGGACACAGCTCCGCGGCGGTGCGGCCGCTCGGGAACGTGATCGTCGCCGTCTGGACCCAGTCAGGCGCGCCCTTGGGCAGGCGCTTCTGGTAGAAGCCGTCGCCATCATCGCCGTATCCGGTGGAGAGCCGCATCCCCTCGCGGTAGCCCTTCGGCCAACGCTCGATCGTCGTGGGCCGCTCACCGATCGCCTGCATCAAGGGCACGCCGAGCGTCGCGAAGTACTCGCACACGTCCAGCTTCGTGAACGCGGGAGTCCGCTCCGTGGCCTCGTAGATGACCCGCCCAGGGCTGGTGATCCGAACCGGTCGGCCTGCGACCTCTAGCTCTACCGCCTGCTCAGCCATCGTGCCTGCTCAGTCATCGTGCCTGACAGCATGCCGTGCATGGCAAGCCATGGCGCAACCGGCGTCCCAACCGAGGTGCTCGTCGCACCCGACAGCTTCAAGGGCACGCTTCCCGCGGCTGCTGTCGCCGCGGCGCTGCAGCGCGGGCTGGCTGCCAGCGGGCAGCCGGCCCAGATGTGTCCGGTGGCCGACGGTGGCGAGGGCACGCTCGCGGCGCTGGCGGAGGTGCTCGGGCTCGAGCGGGTGAGCGTGCGCGCCAGTGATCCGCTCGGCCGGGAGATCGAGGCGAGCTTCGGCCTCGGTCGCGATGGTGTCGCCCTCGTCGAGATGGCCGCCGCCAGCGGGCTCGCCCTGGTCGCCGAGCACGAGCGCGACGCGGTCGCCGCATCCAGCTATGGCACGGGCCAGCTGATCGCGGCGGCGCTCGAGGCGGGGGCGGACACCGTGTACGTCGCCGTAGGGGGCAGCGCCACCACCGACGGCGGCGAGGGGGCGGTGCGAGCGCTGGGCGGACGCGGCCTCGGCGAGGCGCGGCTCGTGGTGCTGTGCGACGTACGCACGCCGTTCGAGCTGGCCCCCGAGACCTTCGCGCCACAGAAGGGAGCCTCGCGCGCGCAGCTGCGCACGCTCGCACGCCGGCTCGAGCGGTTGGCGGCAAGGCTCCCACGCGACCCGCGTGGTGTGCCGATGACCGGTGCGGCCGGCGGTCTCGCCGGCGGGCTCTGGGCCCACTTCGACGCCGAACTCGTCAGCGGCGCGTCGTTCGTGCTCTCCGCGCTCGATTACGACGCGCGCATGCGCGCCGCGCGCGCGGTCGTCACCGGCGAAGGGCGCCTGGACCGTCAGAGCCTGGTCGGCAAGCTCGTCTCCGAGGTCGCGACCCGCGCGCGCCAGGCCGGCGTGCCCTGCCACGCGGTGGTCGGCTCCAATGCGCTCGACCTCTTCGACATGCGCATCCTCGACCTGCAGCTGGTGCTCGAGGCCACCACGCTGCCCGAGCTCGAGGCCGCCGGGGCGGAGTTGGGCGCCGCCATCCAGGCCGAATCCGCCCGCGGGCGCTGATCAGGCCGTCCCTAACCGGCTCAAACCGAAGAACTGCGCCACCGATCCGCAGATATGCCAAATCCGCACGGGAACAGCACAGATTTGGCATATCTAGGCAGGCAAGGCGCCAGATATGCGATCTGAGCCGCCTCTGCGTCTGCCTCTGCGTCTGCCTCTGCCTCTGCCTCTGCCTCTGCCTGTGTCTCCACCCGGACTGTGCCTCCGCCCGGACTGTGCCTCCGCCCTGACTGTGCCTCCGCTCCGACTACGCCTCCGCTCTGACTACGCCTCCGCTCTGACTACGCCTCCGCCCGGACTGTGCCTCCGCCCGGACTGTGCCTCCGCCCGGACTGTGCCTCTGCCTCCTTGCAGATCCTCAGTGCGCGAAGGCCTGCAGCGGGCCGCCCTTCCTATGCGGCAGCGGCCCGTCGAGTGACTCGAGCGCCTCGGTCTCCTCGCGGATGTGCTGTAGCAGCAGGTCGGCCATGTCGAGGCTCATGCCGGCGCGCACCACGATCCGCAGCACACTCAGGTCCTGGCGGTTTGCCGGGAAGTTGTAGGCGGGCACGAGCCAGCCGCGCTGACGCAGGTGCGCGGACACGTCGAAGACCGAGTAGTTGGTGACGTCCTCGTTCAGGGTGAAGGCGAACACGGGCAGCTGGTCGCCGCTCGTCAGCAGCCTGTAGGGCCCGAGCTCGGCGATCCCGGAGGAGACCTTCAGGGCCACGTCCTGCGCGTTCTGCATGACCCGGCGGTAACCCTCGTGCCCGAGGCTCGTGAACATGAAATACTGGGCGATCACCTCGCTGCCCGGCCGCGAGAAGTTGAGCGCGAACGTCGGCATGTGCCCGCCCAGGTAGTTGACGTCGAAGATCAGGTCCTCCGGCAATGCCTCCTTGTTGCGCCAGATCGCCCAGCCGACGCCCGGGTAGACGAGCCCGTACTTGTGCCCTGAGGCGTTGATCGAACAGACGCGGGGCAACCGGAAGTCCCACTCGAGCTCGGGCTCCAGGAACGGCGCCACGAACCCGCCGCTGGCGCCGTCGACGTGCAGCGGGATGTCGAGTCCGGTGCGGGCCTGCAGGTCGTCGAGTGCCGCCGCGATCTCCTTGATCGGCTCGTAGCTGCCGTCGAAGGTCGAACCGAGCACGCCGACCACACCGATCGTGTTCTCGTCGCAGAGCGAGACCGCGCCTTCGGCGTCGAGGTGGAAGCGGTCGCCCTCCATCGGCACCAGCCGCGGCTCCACGTCCCAGTAGCGCATGAACTTCTCCCAGCAGACCTGGACGTTGATGCCGGTCACCAGATTCGGCCTGTCCGTGGGCTTGCCCGCGGCGCGCATGCGCTCGCGCCAGCGCCACTTCATCGCCAGCCCGGCGAGCATCGCCGCCTCGCTCGAGCCGGTGGTCGAGCAGCCGGTCGCGGTCTGGCCGGCCGGCGCGTTCCACAGGTCGGAGATGATGTTGACGCACCGCGACTCGATCTCGGCCGTCTGCGGGTACTCGTCCTTGTCGATCATGTTCTTGTCCGCGGTGAGGCCCATCAGGAGTCCCGCGTGGGGAGGCATCCAGGTGGTGACGAACGTCGCCAGGTTCAGCCGCGCGCTGCCGTCGAGCAACAGCTCGCCGGAGATCAACTGGTGCGCGTCCTCGCCGGGCATCCCGTGCTCGGGAAGCGTGCTGCTCGGCAGCGGGCTGGCCGGGCTCGGTGCGTTGCCGCGGCC
>JBOGYJ010000369.1:0-3528 GCA_050696795.1 Solirubrobacteraceae bacterium
GATCGACCCTGCGCTGCGGCGTCCGGCCGAGGTCGACCACCTAATCGGCAACCCCGCCAAGGCCCAGGCCAAGCTTGACTGGGAGCCGACCGTCGGCTTCGAAGAGCTGATCCGCATGATGGTCGACGCCGACCTCAAGCTCCTGTCGTCCTGAGCTGCAGACCGCCAAGAGCGCGGGGCCGAAGCCGCACCCGACGAGCCTCAGGACCTATCACGCCAGTACGCAAGTGTGTCGGCCAACGTCTGATCCAGTGGGATCGCGGGTGCCCAATGGGTGTCATCGCGCAGCTTCGCGTTCGAGGCATGGATGGTCGACACCTCCGTCGGGCGATGCAGCGCCTCAGAGCTCTCGACGGTCAGCTCAACCGTGGACAGGCTGCAGATCCGTTTCAGGATCTCCTCTCCCGTGTACGCAACACCACTGCACACGTTGTAGGTCTCACCCGAGCGGCCGTGCTCGAGCAGGCTGTGGTAAGCCGCTACAACGTCGCGGACGTCTGTGTAGTCGCGTGCGGAGCCGAGGTTGCCGACGGTTATGGTGCCACCCCCAGCGCGCTCAAGCGACGCCACCTGGCTACAGATGTCCGGGACGAGGTATCCGGGCTGCTGTCCGGGGCCGATGTGGTTGAACGGACGGACGACGATCACCTCGAGGCCGCGTTGCATGTAGTAAGCGGCAAGCATCTCCTGCGCGAGCTTGCTCACCTCGTACGGATTGGCCGCAGCCACCGGCGAGTCTTCCGTGATCGGCTCCGCGTCGGCGCTGTACACGCCGCCCGTGCTAACCAGGAGGATGCGCGGCCGGCTGTGCTGCGCGAGGAGCGACTCGAAGAGATTTGTCACCACCGCGGTGTTCACGCTCATGAACAGCTGGGGCTCGGAGAACGAACGGCTGACCTGCGCGAGCCCGGCAAGATGCACGATCGCCTCAACCCCTTGAACATCCTGGCGCACGACAGCGCGCGCATCGCAGAGATCCAATTGGACTCCTGAGCCAGCATCTCCGTCGGAGAAACGCCACTCGGTCACGTCCTCGCCGCGCGAACGCAGAAGACAAGTCAGGTGCTGACCGACGAATCCCGCGGCTCCTGTGACCAGAATGCGCATCGGTCGCCAGAGGCTACCCAAGGGCCACGGGCGCAGCGGTGCTGCGCTCACGCTTAGATCTGTGCCACCACCACACCGGATGGTTCATGCGCGTGACATGCGCAGAAGTGCCCGGAGGGCCGCCATGGTGGCTCGAAGTGGCTTGGTGAGCCTCCAGCTCGAACTCGACAGTATCCCCGCAAGAGCCTCGCTCAGCTCTTGGGCCAGCTCTGATGACTTGTCCAGCTGCGCCCATAGCGCCGCGATCCGCTCACGCAGCGACGCGCCCTCCGCAGCAAGGCGGTCGCGTTCGCTAGCTATGGCATCGCGTTCGCTAGCTATGGCATCGCGTTCGTGCAGAACACGCAGGTGCTCTTCAGTCGCACGCACACCAACCCGTGACCGCACGTACGTCTCAGCGGCGACCGCGAGGTCGGGGGCAGCAATGGCATCCCGCAAGCGCTGCTTGTAGGCCTCCCAGTCACCGTCCTGCCGCGCGGTGCGGTACCCGCTCTCGGCAAGCGTTGCCAGATGCTCCGGATCGTCCAGGAGCGCAGCCGCGGCAACCGCCATGTCCTGCACCGAATCGACGACGACTGACCCGTACTCCTGACCGTAGCCTTCGCCGTTGCTGTTACTGGCGAGCAACACCGGAACGGCGCGCATCGCTCGGGCTTCCTCGCAGAGCCTGGATCGCCCCTCGATCCGGGCAGGATGCAGAAATACGCGGGCGGCGGACAGGGCCGCAAGCACCCCGGCGTGGTTGCCGCCTGGCTCCATCCGCTTTTTGAACTGAGCCGGTACCGCCTCAAGCGCCTCCAGCGCGAGCGGCCCCCAGCGGTTCTCCGCTAGTGCCAGCACGTCTACGGATTTCTCGCCCGGCTCCGGATAGGGTGCCGGCCTGCCGGAGCCGATGTACTTCACGTCAACCCCGCCAGACGCGCCCCTAGCCGCGATGGCTGGTGCGTTGGTCCACAACTCCAATCCGAAGGATCGAGCGGCAGCAAGCGACTCCGGACGACCGACGGTCTCCGTATCGAGGGTGAGGATCTCATCGGCCTCCGGGATAGGCGTCCCATCAAACGGCCAGCCGACCAGACCGAGTGGACCGAGCATCATCAGCACGGCACGCGCTCCGGAGAGAGCAACTCGAGCAAAGATGAGCGGATCATCGTGCCCCTCCGGGACGATCACAAGCTCGTCTAGCTGGGGCCGCCGCCGCGCGCTTGGCCGTCCCAGCTGTACGCCGGCCGCATCCTCCATCGCGGCCACTTCGCGCTCGGCAAATCCACCTCGCAACTCCACGTCCAACCCGATGGCAGCCAAACCAGCCGCGAGCTCCATCATCGAACGCACGCCACCGTGAGTCCAGGTCGCATCGTCAAGGCGCTGATACGGCTGCATGTCCCAGCCGTCAAAGGGCGCGAACAGCATGGTTGCTCGGGAAGGTACGATCACGGCACGAAATTCTGGCAGCTCGCGCTCAGGTCGCTGCCCGCGCCGCCGCCAGCACCAGCGATGTCGACCATCCAGGCGATTGCATCGTCCCAGAGCGCAACGACCGCAGACTCTCGCCCACACGGCCCGCGCCGATGCGGATCGCTCGCCCCACGACACGCGAGACTCGGGCGAACGCAGGCCGCTGGTGGTCCGACGGTGCGAGTACGGCTGGATAATTCCCGTGATGGTTGCGCGTCGGGGCGGTAGAACGCTGGTCATGCAAAGGAACTTCTAAATGGAATCAAGCAATGAGCGAACGTCGTCCTGGACGCCCGGACCGCGTCGTGTGGTCCGGCATCTGACCGCTGAGCAACGAGTGCTGGCGCTGGATGTGCTCGCCGAGCCTGCCGGGGATGTCGAAGCGCTCGTGCATGACGCGGCCTACGTGGTCCACACCACGCTGGAGCAGGTACCGGAGATGCAGGAGCGCTTCGCCGTCGCCGTCGCTCACCTTGGCGGCAGCGTTCGGTCGCTTCGGCAAGTTGTGGATGTGCTCCGCCTGGCGCTTGTGCCTGACGGGGTTGCCGTTGTCGTCTGGGACTCCTCGGCGGTCTCCGCGGACGCGGTCATCGACGTTGCGGGCGTAGTTCAGCACTCGTTCGCCATCTCCTACGTACTGGCCGGCCGGACGCTGTGGACCTCGCAAGCCGCGCCATCACTGCCAGAACTGACCGATTGGGAGGGCGGACTATTTATGGCCATTGCAAGCGATGCCGCGTGGCGGCTGCGGGCCGTGACCGGAACAGACAATCCCGCCGAGGAGCTGAAGCCCATATTCCGTCTCGTGAAGGAGCAGGCCATCCACCTGGATGGTCAGCGGTCCCTGCTTGCGGACTTTGAGCAACGACTCGGCGCGCAGTCGCAGCAGTTGGCTGAGCTTCAAGCGGACCTCACCGAGGCTCGTGCGGACCTCACCGAGGCTCATGCGGACCTCACCAAGGC
>JBOGYJ010000370.1:0-3263 GCA_050696795.1 Solirubrobacteraceae bacterium
GCGACCCCTGGCCAGGTGAGCGCGCGCTCCTCGCGCTGGGTGTCGGGCGCCCCGTAGAGCGCCTGGGCATCAAACACTCCCGACATCATCCTCCCCATGAAGATGGCACCGACAGATTCAGCGAGCACCGGCCCAGGTGAATCCAGGTCCTGACGGCCAGGACACCGAACCGCTCGCCGCTAAAGGGCACGCGCTGGCGTTACACGTCGCGCGACGTGACACGCCGCTGCGGTGCGTTTCCGCGTGAAGGAGGGCCTGCGTCTCAACGTCCAAGACGCACGCCCGGACAACGATGCAGGTCTCGGTACGTGATCCAGTTCGTGGCTGACCGATCGTCTGGACAAATGGGGGTCGGGCGAGTCCTTTGCGACAGAAGCGATCGTGAGCTGATGGAGCGGGAGCAACCCGGGAGTCATCTCGATCCCGGAGTTATGTGGTTGTCCGTTCTGCGGATGCGCGGCACGCCCCGAACCTGACGCCGCTCTTCTTCGGTGACGGGTATGCGGAGGAGAAGCGACAAAAATCCCGCGCGACGCGCGCGCATCCGCAAAAGGTGATCAACCGTTAGCCTCGATTCTCGGGAGCGGTTGATGGCTCGGAGCGGGGGCGTCCGGGCGTAGCGGGCTGTTGTCTGGCGGGGCGGCGCACGGGCTAGTTCAGGAGAACTATTGGAACGCTGCGTCTGATCTAACGGAGTAGTTTGCGCGAATCTGGCCAGAACTCGGGCGACGCTGGCCAGCAGATCCCTTGATTTTCTGGGTCTTTGGCGTAAAGAGCAGCGCCGCGCCGGGGTGATCCGTCCGAGAACGACTCTACGCTTGCTGTGTAACGTTCCGAGAGATCACCTGAGATATGCGGTCAGGCGGCGAGTATTTCACCAAGCCCACGGAGCCCGCCCAGCGGCGCTACGAGGCGCTGCGCGCGTACTTCATCGAGGAGCTCTCAGCCGCCGAGGTCGCCAGACAGTTCTGCTACTCGCCGGCGGTCGTGCATCAGATGGCCTCCGAGCTGCGGGCGGGCAAGGCAGAGTTCTTTCTCTCCAGCAAGCCCGGCCCGCGGGGTCCGCGCAAGAGCGGGCGGATCCGCGAGCGGGTGCTTGCGCTGCGCGCGCAGGAGCGCTCGGTCACCGAGATCGCCCAGGCACTCACGGCCGAGGGAACACCGGTGTCAGCGCAAACGGTGTGGAGCATCCTTGAGGCCGAGGGACTGGAGCGGCTCGAGCGCCGCCCGGCCGGCGAGCGGGGCGCACCGCCGCCGCGGCTGGCACCGGTCAAGGCGCGCGCGATCCCGTTCTGGCCCGCCGGCGAGTCGATCCCGTGCGATCACGCCGGCCTGTTCCTGCTCGTACCGGGGCTCGTCGAGCTCGGGCTGGACGAGCTGATCGCAGGCTGCGGCTATCCGTCCACCAAGGTGCTCTCGGCCTGGCAGTCGCTCGGGAGCCTGCTGTTGGCCAAGTGCGCGCGCAAGCCACGCGTCAGCCACACGCACGCGCTCGCCGACGACGACGCGCTCGGGCTGCTGCTCGGGCTGACCGCGCTACCGAAGGCCACGCACCTGACCAGCTACTCCTACCGCGTGCGCCGCCAAAGCAACGAGCAGCTGATGACCGCGCTCACCCGCCGCCTGCGTGAGCTCGGCCTGGCCACCGGCGATCAGGGGTTCAACCTCGACTTCCACGCCATCCGCCACCACGGCCAAGACACCCCATTGGAGAAGCACTACGTACCGCGGCGCTCGCAGCGCACCCGCGCGGTGCTGACGTTCTTCGCCCAGGACCACGCCTCCACCGAGATGGTCTACGCCAACGCCGACCTCACCAAAGCCGAGCAGGCGCGCGAGATCATCGCGTTCGCCGACTACTGGCAGCAGGTCTCAGGCCAAGACCCCGGGCTGCTCGTGTTCGACTCCAAGCTGACCACCTACAAGGTGCTCTCAGAGCTGAGCGAACGCGGGATCCGCTGGCTGACCCTACGCGAGCGCGGACCGAAGCTGATGCGCGACCTGGCCGCGCTGCCCAACAGCGAGTGGAGGACCGTCCGGGTCGAGCGCTCCGGCCGCTACCGCCAGCCCGAGATCCACGACCAGCTGATCAAGATCAAGGACATCGACGGACCCGTGCGCCAGCTCGCCGTGCGCAACATCGGCCGCGACCAACCCACGCTGCTGATCACCAACGATCTGGAACGCACCACCAAGCAACTGTTCGCCCGCTACGCCGAACGGATGGGGATCGAGAACGAACTCGACGCCTACATCGGCGGCTTCCACCTCGACGCGCTCTCCTCCGGCCTACCACTCAACGTCGACCTCGACACCACCCTGACCGTGATCGCCGGCAACCTCTACCGGCTGCTCGCCCAACGGCTCCCCCGCTACCAAAACGCCACCCCCGACCGCCTCTGGCGCCACTTCCTCGACAGCACCGGCACCCTACACCTCGGCGAGGAGACGCTCACCCTCGAGCTGCGCGTCCGGACCTACCACCCCGTGCTCATCAACGCCGGGCTCGCCGACCAAACCACCCCAATCCCCTGGCTCGACGGCCGCCAGCTCCAGTTCCGCTTCCCACCCCGCTGAACCTCAGCCGAACTTTCTTACCGATAATCGAGGTTAGCGACAGTCACCAGACAGCAAGGCCGCCCGAGAAGTTCAGTGCCTCGCCGGTCATGTAGGAGGCGTCGTCGGACAGCATTCGCCAGATCATCCCGGCCACATCCTCCGGGGCACAGCCTCGTTTCATCGGGACCGTGTCGTTACGCGCCAGCGCGACCTCCTCGTAGGAGACGCCGCGTAGCCGCGCCAGCTCTCGCAGAACGGCTTCCTGCATCGGCGTATCGGTTATCCCGGGGCAGATCGCGTTGACCCGCACGTTGTGCTCCGCCAATGCGTACGCAAAGATTCGGGTTACGGCAAGAATCGTCGTCTTGGTTGCAGCGTAGACGGCGGTTTCGCGCGTGGATGTCAGCTTGGCCGAGACTGATGAGAGGTTTACGATGGCGCCGCCTTCGCGCAAGCGCGGGCCGAGCTGCTGGCATAGGAAGAACACCGATTCGGCGTTTACCCGGAACAGCTCGCGCCAGTCCTGGCGAGTCACATCCTCGAGCAACTGCAGACGGATGATCGCGGCCGCATTAACCAAATAGTCGCCTCCCGAACCTGCTTCGACAACCGCGTCGCAGCCTTCCTCCGTACCGAGATCGGCCACGAGTGCGCGAGCGCCCGAGGCAGCGGCGACATCCAGACCGGCTGCGTTGATATCGACC
>JBOGYJ010000371.1:0-9705 GCA_050696795.1 Solirubrobacteraceae bacterium
TCCATGCGCGCGCGCACCCGAGCGAACCGCTCCCACTCGGGGTAGCGCGGCGCCAGCGTCTCGGCGGTCTGGAAGTGGCGCTTGCCCCAGTGCGGGCGACCCTCGAAGCCGTTCATGATCTCCTCGACCATGCGGAAGTACGGCTCGTACTCCATCCGGTCGAAGGCGTGCACGGCGATGTAACAGGTGCCGCGCCCGTGCGCGGGTGAGAGCAGCGCGTCGTCGCCGGCGACGAAGCGCACCTCAATCGGGAAATTGATCGGCAGGCGCCGCGACTGCAGCCCGGCGCGGATCGCCCGGATCGCCTCCGCCGCATGCGCACGCGGGATCGCGTACTCCATCTCGGTGAAGCGCACGAGACGCCTCGAGACGAAGATCCGGTGCGAGACGTCGACGCGGTCGCTCGATCCCGCGACCTTGGTCACCAGGCGATTGAGGCTCGGGATCAGCACCGGATAGCGCCGCCCGAGCTTCGAGAAGGCGTGCAGGCCGTGGTTGACGAGCAGGATGTCCTCAAGGTATTCACGCAGCTTCGAGCGCGGCGTCGGCTCGCGCTCGGAGCGGTCGCCCTGGCGCAGCAGCGCGGTGTCGCTGTAGGGAAACCAGTACAGCTCGAAGTGGTCGTGCTCCTCGGGCAGGCCGTCGAGCTGCTCGAGCGTCCGCTCCAGCGGAGCCGGGCCGTCGACGCCGTGCAGGTGGTAGGCAGGCACGGTCCGCAGCGTCAGTGCGGTGACCACACCGAGCGCGCCCAGGCTCACGCGCGCCGCGCGCCAGCCGTCGGGATCCGAGGCCTCGTCGAGCGTCACCACGGTGCCGTCGGCCCGCATCAGCTCGACGGCGTACAGCTGCGAGGAGATGTTGCGCAGGCGGCTGCCGGTGCCGTGCGTGCCGGTGGCCGTCGCGCCGGCCAGCGTCTGCTGATCGATGTCACCCAGGTTCTCGAACGCCAGGCCGTGACGGTCGAGCGCCGCGTTCAGCTGCCCGATCGTAATCCCGGCCTGCACCCGAACCAGGCCGCTGGCGGCGTCGACCTCGAGCACCCGGTTCATGCGCTCGAGCGATATCAGCGTGCCGTCGGTCGGCACGAGCCCCGTGAACGAGTGCCCGGAGCCGGCCACCCGCACCGTGCGGCCGGCCTCGCGGGCGCGACCGAGCGCCCCGCGCAGCTCCTCCACGTCACCCGGCCGGTCACGCGCCCGAGGGTGGCAGCGCTGGCGCCCGTCCCAGTTGCTCCAGATCGCATCGGACATCGATGTCCATTAGAACATGCGGGACTTGAGCACGTCTCCACACCAGGATCACGACCGGCTGGCGCGCGTCTGCGCGGAGCTGGAGCCACCGTTCGCGGTCGTCGACCTCGACGCGTTCACTGACAACGCCGCCACGCTCGCGCGCCGCTCCGGCGGCAAGGCGATCCGCGTCGCCTCCAAGTCGCTGCGCTGCCGCGCCCTGCTGCAGCGGCTGCTGGACGACGAGGCCGCTCCCTTCCGCGGCGTGCTGGCGCTGACCGTCGCCGAGGCGCTGTGGCTGACCGAGCACGGCGTGCGTGACGTGGTCGTCGGCTACCCGAGCGTCGACCGCGAGGCGCTGGGCGCCGTGGTTCGTCGGGGGTCAGGCGGGCCCGCCGACGTAGGGATCACGCTGATGGTTGACGCCGTCGAGCACCTCGAGCTGCTCGCGTCGCTGGGTGGCGAGGCGAACGTGTGCCTCGAGGCCGACGCGGGGCTGTGGCTGCTGGGCGGGCGCCTGCGGGTCGGACCGCGGCGCTCGCCGCTGCACACGCCCGCGCAGGTGAGCGCGTTTGCCGCCGAGATCAGGCGCCGGCCCGGGCTCGAGCTGGCCGGAATGATGGCCTACGAGGGCCAGATCGCCGGCGTCGGCGACCGCCCGGCCGGGCAGCCGTTGCGGGGGCTCGGGATCCGGGCGATGCAGGCGGCTTCGCGCCGGGAGCTGTACGCCCGCCGGCGGGAGTTGGTGGCGGCCGCCGGCCCGTTACGATTCGTCAACGCGGGCGGCACCGGGAGCCTGGAGTCGTCGTCCAGCGAGCCGTGGGTGAGCGAGGTGACGGCCGGTTCGGGCCTGTTCGGACCGGCCCTGTTCGACGACTACACGCGCTTCCGGCCACGGCCCGCGGCCTTTTACGCGCTGCCGATCGTGCGGCGGCCCGGGCCGGGTGTGGTCACGGCGCTCGGCGGCGGCTACGTGGCCTCGGGGCCCGCCGGCGCAGATCGCCTTCCGCGGCCATGGTGGCCGGCTGGGCTGAGGCTCGATCCGCAGGAGGGGGCCGGTGAGACGCAGACGCCCCTGCGGGGGAGGATCGCCGACACGCTGCGCATCGGCGACCGCGTCTGGATGCGCCACGCCAAGGCCGGCGAGCTGTGCGAGCGCTTCCAGAAGCTCTACCTGGTCTCGGGCGAGGCGATCGTCGACGAGGTGCCGACCTACCGCGGCGAGGGCCAGTGCTTCCTGTGACGGGCGCCACGCGGGATCGCTGGTCCGTGATCGCCACCTACGCGCTGGTCGGGGCCGCCAACCAGATGCTGTGGCTGACCTTCACGCCGATCACGACGCCCTCGGCGCACCACTACGGCGTGAGCTCGGACGACATTGGCTGGCTGGCCGAGATCTTCCCGCTGCTGTACGTGCTGCTGGCGGTTCCGGCGGCCTCGCTGCTCGACCGCTGGTTCCGGCCGGTGCTGGCCGCGGGCGCGGTGCTGACCGCCGTCGGCGGCGTGCTGCGACTCGGCGGCGACACGTTCGCCTGGGCGCTCGCCGGACAGGTGCTGATCGCCGTCGCGCAGCCGCTGATCCTGAACGCGGTCACGGGGTTGGCGAGCGGCTACCTGAGTGCGCGCTCGCGTCCGGTGGGGATCGCGATCGGCTCGGCCGGGATCTTCCTGGGGATGCTCCTGTCGCTGGCGCTCGGCTCGGCGATCGGCGGCGCGCACCTGCACACGCTGCTGGTGATCGACGCCGTGTTCGGCGTGGTCACGACGCTGGCGATGCTGATCGCGTTCGGGCTGAGCCCGAAGATGGACGTGAGCGGTGACCTCACCGGCCTGTTCGGGCTCGGCACGGTCTGGCGCGAGCCGGGGATCCGGCGCCTGGCGATGGTCTCGTTCATCGGCTTCGGGCTGTTCGTGGCGCTCACCACCTGGCTGCAGACGCTGCTGAAACCCGCCGGGATCTCGGCCTCGACGGCCGGCTGGGTGCTGGTCGGGGCGGTGGTGGCCGGGGTGATCGGCGCGGTGCTGCTGCCGCCGGCGACCATTCGTGCGCGCCAGGATCACCTGCTGTTCCGCGCCGCAAGCCTGGGCACATGCGGCGCCTGCGTGCTCTTCGCCGTGTGGAAGTGGGTGCCCGCGGTGGCGGCCGGCGCGGCGGTGATCGGCTTTCTGATGCTCGCCGCGCTGCCGGTGATCCTCGAGATCTCAGAGCGGCGCGCCGGCTCCGCCGGCACCAGCGCCACCGCCCTGATCTGGCTGTCGGGCAACGCGGGCGGAATAGTGATCGCGCTGCTGGTGCAGGCGGTGGTTCACCAGCCGACCGTGGCGTTCCTGCTGATGGCCGCGATCTCCGTGGGGGTCCTGCGGCTCGTGTGGCAGGGATCGCTCTCGGGCGCGGTTGCCGAATCGCCCCTGCGCTAGCCACCTCGATGGGTGTACCCGCCTCCCGCTGCGCTGGCCACTCCGTGGGTGTGCCTCTGCCTTTTGGTCGATTCAATATGGCTTTTTGCGAAGGCCCTACGCCGCGGCCGGGACCTCGACAAGCTCGCCGATCTCCACCCCGAATCCCTGGCCGATCGCCGGGCAACCGCCCGCGATCTCCGACGCGTGACCGAGGTCGCGAGCGCTGATCACGGTGAAGCCGCTGACGCGCTGGGAGCCGTCGACGTTGCCGAGTCGGCGGGCCGTCGACACGGCTGACCCCTGGCTGGCAATGTGCTGACCGATCCGCTCGAACCACTGAAACCACTCCTGCGCCGCGCCCATGTCGAGTGGCTGATCCTTGGGCTGGCGGTAGGGGTGGACGTAATTGGGCATGTCTGCCTCCTGGTGCTGGCGCCGTGCGGCGCCGGTTTGCCGATACGTCGAGGCAGACACGGGGCCGCTCGAATACTGGGCGGTCGGGGAGCGCGCCCATTTTCGAGACCGCGCGGTGTCATCACATCCAGAGGAACCGACATGGAAGGATGTGGCCGTGACCGAGCTGCTCCTGGGCCGCGCCCGCTCAGGCGACGAGCAGGCCTTTGCGAGCTGACCGAGCCCTTCCGGCGCGAACTGCACGTGCACTGCTACCGGATCCTCGGCTCGCTGCAGGACGCCGAGGACGCGCTACAGGAGACGCTGCTCGCCGCCTGGCGCGGGCTCAAGGGCTACGAGCAACGCGCCTCGCTCTACCGGATCGCCACCAATCGCTGCCTCAACAGCCTGCGCGCCGGCAACCGGCGCATACCGGTCGAGCTCTCGTTCGGTGACGCGGTGGTTCCAGAGCCCACGCGGAAAAGCGAGATCCTCTGGCTCGAGCCGATGCCTGACGTGCTGCTCGAGGGCCTGCCCGACTCTGCCCCGGGCCCCGAGGCGGTGTACGCGGCGAGCGAGTCCATCTCCCTGGCGTTCATCACCCTGCTCCAGACGCTGCCGCCGCGCCAGCGCGCGTGTCTGATCCTGCGCGACGTGATGGGCTTCCGCGCGCCGAGGTGGCCGAGATGCTGGAGAGCAGCGAGGAATCGGTGACCAGCGCCCTGAAGCGGGCACGCGCGACGATCGCGGCGGAGCCTGAGCTGCGCCAGTCGCCGCCACCGCCGCCCGACTCGCCGGTGGAACGCGAACTGCTGCGCAAGCTGACCCTCGCCTATGAGACATCCGACGTCGATGCACTGGTCGCGTTGCTGACCGAGGATGTCTGGATGCGGATGCCACCGCTCCCGCTCGAGTACCAGGGCCGCGAGCTCACCGGGCAATTCCTGCGCAGCGTCGCCTTCCGCCCGGGCCGTCAGTACCGGGTCCAGCCGACACGCGCGAACGGCCAGCCCGCCTTCGGCATCTACCCGCGCGAGGCGGCGACCGGCTTGTTCCGCGCCTACGGGGTGGTGGTGTTCACCCTCTCCGGGGACGCCGTCTCGGCGATCACGCGCTTCGACAACAGCGTCCTCGCGGCCTTCGGGCTGCCGCGGACGCTGCCGGGACGCTGAGCTCAGAGAATCGCCTCCGGATCGATCCGGGCCTGCCTCATCACCACGCGCGCGCCGACGATGGGAATGCCCTCCACCTCGAGCAGCCGGCGCTGCCGCTCTCCCTTCACCCAGGTCCCATCGCTGTGGACGACCCGCCACCAGGGCAGGTCCTCGTCGGTTGACACCGCGAGTGCGCGGCCGGCCTGGCGGGGGGCGCCGGGCGAGAGGTCGCCGTAGGTGGTGACGAAGCCCTCCGGCACGCGCCGCAGCCGGTCGCAGATGATCTCGAGGCTGGCCGCCATCCTCTGATGATGGCTCCAACGAGCCCAGCGTCGTCCGGATGCTCAACGAGTTGCCGTGCGTGCAGCGCTACGCCTGGCACACCGATGGCTGCGCGAGCCAGTCCGGCTGCCGCTTCAGCTCGCTGTTCAGGACATCGGGCGCGCTGACTGCAGAGGGTCGCCGAGTTCAAGGCGCGACGCCTGAGAAGCACGCTCCCCGTAGGATTCGCGCGGTTGTCCAAGGCGTCGAATCGACCGGCGCCCGATTCTCCGGCCAGCACAAGGAGCGCCCACGTGAAACTAGTGATCGGGATCGTGCGTCCCGAGAAGGCCAACGATGTCCTCGAGAGCCTCTACCGGGCCGAGGTACGCGGCTTCTCGATGAGCCGCGTGCAGGGACACGGCGGTGAACTGGAGCACGTCGAGACCTATCGCGGCACGACCGTGCAGATGGGGCTGTCGGAGAAGGTGCGCTTTGAGATCGCCGTCTCGGACACGTTCGTGGAGCAGACCATCCAGGCGCTGTGTGAGGGCGCTCAGACCGGCGAGGTCGGCGACGGCAAGATCTTTGTGCTGCCGCTCGAGCGGGTCGTACGCATCCGCACCGGCGAGACCGACCGGGCCGCCGTGACGCCGGTCGATCAATAGGGAGCGCTGCGAACCCCCGATGAAGCTGCTGAACATGGCCGGCGTGAGCGCCGGCGACACCGCCTGGATGCTGATCGCCACGGCGCTGGTGCTGATGATGACCCCGGCGCTCGGGCTCTTCTACGCCGGCCTGGTGCGCTCCAAGAACACGCTCAACACATTCATGATGAGCCTCGCCGCCTTCGGCGTGGTGACCGTCACCTGGGCGCTGGTCGGCTACTCGCTGGCGTTCGATCGAGGCAACGGTTTCATCGGCGGCCTGCACTTCGCGCTGCTCCACGACGTTGGCTTCACGCCCCGCTCCGGCACCGCGATCCCCCAGTTGCTGTTCTTCGCGTTCGAGGCCTCGTTCGCGATTGTCACCGCGGCGCTGATCTCCGGCGCGGTCGTCGAGCGCATTCGCTTCGGGCCGTTCATGGTGTTCATCGCACTCTGGTCGGTGCTGATCTACCCGGTGCTGGCGCACTGGGTCTGGGGCGGCGGCTGGCTCGCGCACCACGGCGTGCTGGACTTCGCCGGTGGCGTACCGGTCGAGATGGGCTCGGGCTTCTCCGCCTTCGCCGCCGCGGTCGCCGTCGGCCCCCGCCGTGACTACCACCGCCAGGCGCTGCTGCCCCACAATGCCATGTACGTGCTGCTCGGCGCCGGCCTCCTGTGGTTCGGCTGGTTCGGCTTCAACGGCGGCAGCGGCTACGCCGTCAGCCATCCCTCGGTGCTGGCCTTCGTCAACACGCTGCTGTGCCCCGCCTGCACGCTGGTCGTGTGGTTCATGCTCGATCTGCTGCGCGACCGCAAGGTCACCGCGATCGGCGCTGCCACCGCCGTGATCGTCGGCTGCGTCGGCATCACCCCGGCGGCCGGCTACATCAGCCCGCTGGCGGCGATGCTGCTCGGCGCCGTCGCCGCGCTGCCGAGCTACGGGATGATGATGTGGCGCCCCCGCACGCGCCTGGACGAGTCACTCGACGTGCTCGCCGCCCACGGCACCGCTGGCCTCACCGGCATCCTCTTCATCGGCTTCTTCGCCCAGCGCTCGTGGAACGGCGTCGGCAACGGACTGCTGTACGGGCACGCCAGCAGGCTGCTGTGGCAGGTCGTGGCCGCGCTCGCCGCCCCAGCCTACGCCTTTGTCGGCACCTACATCCTGATCCGTCTGGTCGGCCTTGTGTTGCCGCTGCGCGCCTCGGACCGCGAGCAGGCGATCGGCATGGACGTGCTGGAGCACGGCGAGGAGGCCTACACCACCGGCGAGGGTGCGATCCTGGTCGAGCCCGACAGCGCCCGCAAGGAGAAGTTCGCCCCGGTCGTGCCGTAGAGGCGCTGCGGCAGGCGCGCCCAAGCAGCGGCGGGGCGCGCCTGGGATCAGCCGGCGAGTGCCCGGCGCAGATCCGCGACCAGATCCCCGGGATCCTCGATCCCGCAACTCAGGCGGATGAGGTCGGCGGGCACGGCGGCGGTCGAGCCCTCGACCGACTGGTGCGTCATCGCCTGCGGGACCTCGATCAGCGACTCGACGCCGCCGAGCGATTCGGCCAGCGTGAACAGCCTGGTGCGGGCGACGATCTCCAGCGCGTCCGGATGACGGAAGCTGACCATGCCGCTGAAGCCGGGCCAGCGGACCTCGCTGACACCGGGCGTGTGGTTGAGCAGCTCGACCACGGCGGCGGCGCTGGCGGCATGCGCGCGCATGCGCAGATGCAATGTCCTGAGGCCGCGGTGCAGCAGGAAGCAGTCGAACGGGCCCGGCACGGCGCCGATCGAGTTCTGCACGAAGCGCAACTGCTCGTAGTGGTCGCGGTCGCGGGTGATCACGGCGCCGCCGACGACGTCGGAGTGCCCGCCCAGGTACTTGGTCGTCGAGTGCACGACGAAGTCCGCGCCGTCGGCCAGTGGGTTCTGGTTGACGGGGGTCGCGAAGGTGTTGTCGACGGCCACCAGCGCGTGGCGCTTGGCGGCCACCACCTGCGTGATGTCGACCATGTCGAGCCGCGGGTTGGTCGGCGTCTCGACCCAGATCAGGCGGGTCTCGTCGGTGATCGCGGCGGCGAGCGCGGACGGGTCGGTCTGGTCGACCAGCGTGTAGTCGAGACCCCAGCGGGTCAGCACCTTGTCGATCAGCCGGTACGTGCCGCCGTAGAGGTCGTTTGGCAACACGATGTGCGCGCCGGCGCCGCAGGTGGCGGTGATCGTCGCGTGCTCGGCGGCCAGCCCCGAGGAGAAGGCGACGGCGAGGCCGCCCTCGAGCTCGCCGAGCGCGTCCTCGAGCGCCCTGCGTGTCGGGTTGGCCGAGCGGGAGTAGTCGTAGTCCTCGACGAACTCGCCGGGCCGCTGCTGGCGGTAGGTCGAGGTCTGGTGGATCGCGGGGATCACCGAGCCATAGCTCGGGTCCGGTGTCAGGCCGGCGTGGACCGCGCGCGTTCCGAAGCCGTGTCGTGGTTGCTCGTCGCTGCTCATACAGGCGATGTTAGGGTCGCGGCGGCGTCGTGGCCCATCAGACGGCGAGCGCCTCGAGCAGGTCGGTGCGCGTGACGATCCCCTCGGGCGTGCCGTCGCGCGTGACCAGCAGCGCCTGCTGGTCGCCGACCAGCAACTCGATCGCAGCGCGCACCGGGTCATCGACCGAGACCGACGGGAACGGCGGTTCCATCACCTGCTCGATCGTGTCATCGAGCAGCGACGGGTTGCTGGCGGCGTGGCGCAGCAGCCCGCGCTCGCCGACGGCGCCGATCACCGTCCCGCCGTTACCCGCGCTGATCACCGGCAGCTGGCTGAGCCCGTGCTGGTGCAGCAGCGTCACGGCCTCACGCACCGGGTGATCGGCCTCGATGCTCACGAAAGTCGGGGTCTGACCGGCCTGCAGCTTCTGGCTCAGCACATCGCCGACGAGCAGGTCGTGGCTGCGCTCGATGAACCCGTGGGTCTGCATCCAGGCGTCGGAGAAGATCTTGGAGAGGTAGGAGCGCCCGCCGTCGGGAAGGATGACGACCACCATCGCCTGCGGGTCATCGAGCTCGGCCGCAAGCTGAATGGCGCCGTACGCGGCCATGCCGCCGGAGCCGCCGGTGAGGATCGCCTCGCTCTCGGCCAGCGCCCGCGTGGTCAGGAACGCGTCACGGTCGGAGACCATGATCCAGCGGTCGACCACGGTCGGGTCGAAGGTCTGGGGCCAGAAGTCCTCGCCGACGCCCTCGATCAGGTAGGGGTGGACGTTCTCCTCGCCGCCGGAGTAGATCGAGCCCTCGGGGTCGACGCCCACCACGACCAGGTCGGGGTTGCGCTCGCGCAGGTAGCGCGCGCAGCCGGTGATCGTGCCGCCGGTGCCGACGCCGATCACCAGGTGCGTGATCCTGCCGCCGGTCTGCTCCCAGAGCTCGGGACCGGTGGAGTCGTAGTGCGCCTGCGGGTTGGCCTGGTTGCGGTACTGGTTGGGCTGGAACGCGCCCGGGATCTCACGGGTCAGGCGGTCGGCCACGCGGTAGTAGGAGCGTTCGGACTCGGGCGGCACGTCGGTCGGCGCGAGCACCACCTCGGCGCCGTAGGCGCGCAGCAGGTCGATCTTCTCGCGCGACATCTTGTCGGGCATCACCGCGATCACCTTGT
>JBOGYJ010000372.1:0-4182 GCA_050696795.1 Solirubrobacteraceae bacterium
GGCGCAGCAACTCCTTTTGCTTGACCCCGAAGCGCTGCTCCTCGTCGACGATCAGCAGGCCGATGTCCTTGGCGCGGACGTCTCTGGAGAGCAGCCGGTGCGTCCCGATGAGGATGTCGGCCTTGCCCTCGCCGAAGCGCTTGACGGCTTCTCTCTGTTCGGCCGCGGGCCGGAAGCGCGAGACGTGCTCGATCGTGATCGGGAAGTCCTTCAGGCGCTCGGTGAACGTGCCGTAGTGCTGCTGGGCGAGGATCGTGGTTGGCACGAGCAGCATCACCTGCTTACCGTCCTGGACCGACTTGAAGGCGGCCCGCAGCGCGACCTCGGTCTTGCCGTAGCCGACGTCGCCGCAGATCAGGCGGTCCATCGGCCGCGGCGCCTCCATGTCGGCCTTGACGAACTCGATCGCGTCGCGCTGGTCGGGGGTCTCGGTGTACTGGAAGGCGTCCTCGAACTCGCGCTGCCAATCGGTGTCGGGCGGGAACTGGTGGCCCTCGCGGCGCTTGCGCTCGGCGTAGAGGTTGAGCAGTTCGCCCGCCATCTCCTGGGCGGCCCGCCGGGCGCGCGCCTTGATCGTGTCCCAGCGCGTGCCACCGAGCTTCGACAATTTGATCCCGCCCGCCCCGTGCTCGCCGCCGCCGCCGACATAGCGGCTGATCTTGGCCAGCTGCTCGACCGGCATGAACACGCGGTCAGAACCCGCGTACTCGAGGTTCAGGTAGTCACGCGTGACCCCGGCGACGGTCTTGGTGTCAAAGCCGGCGAACCTGGCGACGCCGTGATCCTCGTGCACGACGATGTCGCCCGTGCGCAGCTCCGCAAACGACCGCAGCACCCCTCTGCGACCCACCCGCGCGGGCCCCTCGGGCGCCCGCCGGCGGCGGAACAGCCGGTGCTCGGGAATCACCGCCAGGTGGAACTGCGGCGCGATGAAGCCCTCGCGGAGTCTCGCGTGGGCGAAGGTCAGGCCCGATGCCGGCGGGGTGGGCGGGATCGAATCTCCCGCATCGCCCAGCCACTCCACCTTCAGACGCCCGAGGTTGTACGCGGCGCGCTCGCCCTCACCCTTGACCGCGAACGCCACCACGGTCCGGTAGCCCGAGCGCGTGAGCTTCTCGAGCTCGGGCTCGGCATCGCGGATGCTGCGGGCGCCGATCTCGGCGGCCTGGCCGCGGAACTGGAACGGCTGGTCCTGGTCGATCGATGAGAGCCGGATGCGGGCGCGCGCGTCGAGCTCCGCGGTGATCGTCTCGGGCTTGACGTAGAGGTGGTGGGCCTCGGTGTCGTGGAAGGCGGCACAGACGTCGTGCCAGTGGTCTGCGAGCGCCGGCTGCACCTCCTCCTCGGCGGCCAGCAGCACGTTGGCCTGCACGTCGACCAGCTCGAGGAAGGTCCCGAAGTCCTCCACCGGCAAGAGCTCGGTGATGTCAGGCCGGTTCTCCGCGGCCTCGCCGGCGGCGAGCTCCGCCAGCTCCCTGTACTCGGAGGCGAGCTCGGCGGCCGGCGCCACCTCGACCTCCTCGGCGTCGCCGAGCGAGCGCTGCGTGAAGGTGCTGAACCATCGGAGCGTCTCGATCTCGTCGCCGAACAGGTCGACGCGCACGGCGCGGTCCTCCGTCGAGGGGAAGACGTCGAGCAGCCCGCCGCGAATCGCGAACTGGCCACGGTCCTCGACCTGGTCGACGCGCTCATAGCCGGCGGCGACGAGGTCGGTCGCGGTCTCGTCAAGGTCGAGCAGCTCGCCCTTGCGCAGCGTGAAGCCGTGCGGTCGCAGCGACGGGTCGGGCACCTTCTCCGAGAGCGCCACCGCACTCACCACCACGACCGGCGCCGGTTGGGGTCGCGAATACATCTCTGAGCTGTATTCGCGACCCCGCTTCTCCGTGTCCGCGTCGTCGAGCAGCGCGTCGAGCGCGGCGATGCGCTGACCGGTGAGGTGCGCCGGCGGCGCCAGGTGCGACTCGTAGGTGACCCCGCGGCTCGGGTAGTAGCGCACTCGTCGCGGCGCCAGCCACGCCCGCAGGCTGGCGGCGAGCTCGCGCGCCTGGCGGTCGTCGCCGGCGACCACGATCGTAGGGCGGCTGGGGCCGGGCGGATGGGGGCCGGTGGGATCGCGGCCAAGCAGGGCCGCGATCAGGAAAGGGCGCAGCGACAGCGAGACGAAGGCGCGGCCGCCTTCCGCGTGCAGACGTCCGGTCTGCGGATCGTGGTCGGCGTGATGAAGCAGCGAGGAGAGCATGCGCTCTCTCTAGATAAGCACTTGCTCGACGGCGTCGGCCGCGGAGTCGATCAGCGCCTGCACCTGGTCCTTGCGCTCCCTGAACTTGCCGAGCACGAAGGCGGCCACCAGCTCCGGATCGGTGCTCGGCGGGCGGCCGACACCGACGCGCACGCGCTGAAAGTCGGCGGTGCCGAGCGCGGCCCGGATCGACTTCAGGCCGTTGTGTCCGGCCAGCCCGCCGCCGAGGCGCGTGCGGATGTCAGCGAACGGGAGGTCGATCTCGTCGTGGATGACGACGATGTGGTCGGGCTCGACGCGCAGCTCACCGCGGGCGGGTCCCACGGATCTGCCGGCCTCGTTCATGTAGGTCTGCGGCATCAGGAGCGCGACCCGCGGACCGCGAATCGGATCCCGTCCCCCACCCCCGAGCACCCGGCCATCGGTGATCAGGCCGCGGTACTTGGACTTCGGCTTGCCGAGCTCCCAGCGCGCACGCAACCGCTCGGCCACCTCGAAGCCGATGTTGTGCGGCGTGCCGTCGTAGGCGGCCCCGGGGTTGCCGAGGCCGACTATCAACCAATCGACCGGTGCGCTGCGGCGATGCAGCAGCGACATGATTGCCGCTTTGGGCTACTCGCCGTCGGCGGCAGCTTCGGCGTCGCCCGCGGCCTCAGCCTCGGACTCGCCGGCCCCGCCCTCGCCGACGACCTCGGTCTCGAGCTCGAGCTCGTCGGCCGCGTCGGCGGCCAGCATGCCACGCGAGGTGCGGATTGCGGCGATCACGAGCTCGGGGTCGCCGATGATCGTGGTGCCCTCGGGCGCCTTGATATCGCCGAGCGTGACCGTGCCGTTGATCTCCAGGCCGGCGATGCTGTGCTGGATCACGTCGGGGATGTCGTTCGGCTTGGCCTCGACCGTGATCTCGCGGATCGTGTTCTCGAGGATGCCGCCCGTCTTCACGTCGGACTCCTCGAGGTTGATCAGCTCCAGCAGCACCAGAGCCTGGATCGGCTTGTCGAGGTCGACACGAAGCAGGTCGAGGTGCATGGTCTCCCCGCTGACGGGGTGACGAACGCGCTCCTTGACGACGACGGGCTCGGCGGCCGCGCTGTCGATCTGGAGGTCGAGGACCGCGCTCGAATGCGCCAGCGTGTTGCGCAGGATGCGAGCGTCTACCTGGAAGGAGACCGGGGCCTTGCCACCGCCGTAGACGGTGCCGAGGACCAGGCCCTCGCGGCGGAGTCGTCGCGCCTGGCGCGAGTGACCGGGCTCGCGGCTGGCGGCGAGAAGGCTTGTGGACTTTTCAGACATTGGTCGCCCGATGGTAGCGAGCATTGACGGATTGCGAATTTCCCTCTCCCACACGGGCGGCGCGGCGGTACTCTGTGTCAATGACGGATGTTCAGCTGATGCTGTTCCTGGTCGGGGTTCACATCTTCGGCTTCGTCGCGGTCGGGATCCTGATGATCCCGGTCCTGCGCGAGCGTCCGTCAGACGGTGAGGAGGAGGGCGGCAGCTCCGACGACGGCTGGGGCAACCGCCCGAACGTCAAGCCCGACCCGAGCCGCTGGCCCGGCGGCGGCATCCCGCTGCCCGACGCCGAGCAGTCGGCGATTCGCCTGCGCGAGCCCGGTCGCCTCGGCGACAAGCTGACCTCGCCGGGGCGACGCCCGGCACGCGAGCCCGCGCCGAGCAGGCCGATCCGCGCCAACGACTAACGACGCCGGCAACGGCTCCGGCGGCGATCTGTCCGACACCGGATCAGGAATCCTCGACACCCAGTACTGACCGCCGCGGGCGGCACGGTCCGGATCAGGCGGCGTCGCTGAGCTCAAGGAAGCGCTCCACAGACGCCTCCTGGTGCGCGATCTGGTCGGCCAGGTCGTGCGCGTGGCGGGCCGCGCGCTCCATGAAGTCGATCACGCAGCCCTCGGGGTCCTCGGCCAACGGGTAGACGCGCG
>JBOGYJ010000373.1:0-6315 GCA_050696795.1 Solirubrobacteraceae bacterium
GACGGACGGTCGCGCCGCAGACCTCGATCAACAGCTTGGTGGCGACCGCCTGTGCCCACAGCGTCTGCTCGGGCTGCAGCTGCTTCTCGTAACGAGCCAGCGCCTCGCTGCGCAGCGCCAGCCTGAGCCCGGTTGCGTGGATGTTTGGGCCGTTCCAGGTCGCCACCTCGCTGAGCACCGTGGTGGTCTCGTCGGAGACCTCGGAGCGGGCGCCGCCCATCACGCCGGCCAGCGAGGTCGGCCCATCGGCGTCCTCGATCACGACGATCTGCTGATCGAGCGCGCGCGTGTGGTCGTCCAGGGTCGTGACCTGCTCGCCCGCCCGCGCGCGGCGCACGTTCAGGCGCCTGCCGGCGATGCGGTCGTAGTCGAAGGCGTGCATCGGCTGCCCGGTCAGCAGCATCACGTAGTTGGTGATGTCGACGACATTGGAGATCGGCCGCTGGCCTGCCGCCATCAACCGTGCCTTCAACCACAGCGGGCTGGGGCCGATCCTGATGCCATCGAGGATCCGCGCGGTGAAGCGCGGGCATAGCTCGCCGCCGGCCTCGTTGGTGATCTCGATCCCCGCGAGCTCGCCGAAGCTACCCAGGTCCTGCTCCCAGGGCGCGGGCTTCAGCTGCGCGCCGGTCGTCGCGGCGACCTCGCGTGCGACTCCGTAGATGCCCAGGCAATCGGGACGGTTGGGCGTGATCTCGAGCACCAGCACATCGCTTGAGATCTGCACCACGTCCTGGAGCGGGGTACCGGGTGCGATGCCGTCCTCGAGCACCATGATCCCGACGTGGTCGTCGCTGAGCGCCAGCTCGCGTTCGGAGAGGATCATCCCCTGCGATGCCATGCCGCGCAGCTTGGCCTCGCGCAGCCTGGTGCCGTCCGGCATCACCGCCCCGGGGCGGGCGACGCCGACGGTCTGGCCGGCCGCGACGTTCGGTGCGCCGCAGACGATCTGCGACGGCGTCGAGCCGCCGATGTCGACCATGCAGACATTGAGGCGGTCGGCGTCCGGGTGCTTCTTGCGCTCGAGCACGTGCCCGACGACGAACTTCTCGAGGGCAGTCACGCCGTGATGCTCGACCCGTTCGACCTCGGTGCCGGTCAGCGCCAGGCGCTGGGCCAGCGTGTGGGCATCCATGTGCGGCTCGCAGTACTCGTGCAGCCATTCGAGCGGGACCCTCACGCGAACCGCCTCGTCATGCGAACTGCTCCAGGAAGCGGACGTCGTTGTCATAGAAGAGGCGCAGATCCGAGACGCCGTGCTTGAGCATCGCGATCCGCTCGATCCCCATCCCGAAGGCGAAGCCCTGAACCAGCTCGGGGTCGTAGCCGTTGTCCTTGACGTGCGCCAGCACGTTGGGATCGACCATGCCCGAGCCGAGTATCTCGAGCCAGCCCGTGCCCTTGCAGATTCCGCAGCGCTCGCCGTCCTCGGTGACGCCGCCCGAGCAGTTGAAGCAGGAGACGTCGACCTCGACGCTCGGCTCGGTGAAGGGGAAGAAGTGCGGCCGCAGCCGGATCTCGCGCTCCGGTCCGAAGATCGCCCGCGCGAACTCAAGCAGGGTGCCCTTGAGGTCGGTCAGCGTGATGCCGTCGTCGACGGCGAGTCCCTCGATCTGGTGAAACTGGGGCGTGTGGGTCACGTCCGAGTCGCGCCGGTACACGCGGCCGGGAACGATGATGTAGATCGGGGGCTTCTGCAGCTCCATCGCGCGCACCTGCATCGGGCTCGTGTGCGTGCGCAGCAGCACATCGTCGGCCAGATAGAACGTGTCCGTCCAGGCGCGTGCGGGATGCGTCGGGTCGTGGTTGAGCGCGTCGAAGTTGTAGTAGACCTTCTCGACCTCGGGGCCCTCGGCGACGCTGTAGCCGAGCCCGATGAAGACGTCCTCGATCTCGCGCCGCGTCTGCGTGATCAGGTGCAGACGGCCGATCGCGGGCAACGGGTCGGCTGGCAGCGTGACGTCGACGCGATCCTGCTGGAGGCGGGTGTTCAGCTCGCTGACGGCGAGCTGTCCGGCGCGCGCGTCGAGCTGCGCCTCGAGCAACTTGCGGACCTCGTTGGCAGCCTTGCCGACGGCACCACGCTGCTCCGGGGGGAGCTCGGCCACACCGCGCAGCAGGTTGGGTAGCTCGGCCTTGCGGCCGAGGAAGCGAACGCGTACGTCCTCGAGGGCGGCGGTGGTGCCGGCGGCCGTGATCGCCGCCTCGCCCGCGCTCTGGAGTTCGGTGATTCTGGTCTCGACGCTCATGCGGCCCTGATCCTACGAGGTAGGGCCGGAGCCGGTCCGGTGGGGGCGATCGGGGCGACACAGGGCCGAGCGAGACGAGAACGCAGGGGGTGAAGGCGTGGCAGCGCCACGTCGAACCCCCGAGGACGAAGTATCGCGAAGGTCATGTGGCGCCTCCGGGCGTGCCCAACGGCCGACTCCGGCCCAGCTCGTACAGGGCGATGCTTGCCGCGATGCCCGCGTTCAGCGACTCGGTCGCGATCGGGACTCGAGCCGACATCAACGCGGCCGCGAGCACCTCGTCTGGCAGCCCGGCACGCTCGGCGCCGACCAGCAGGCTCAGCTCGGCGTCGCCTGGCAGCTCGGCCGCCACCTCGGCCAGCGTGCGCGGCGCCTTGGCATCAAGCGCGATCGTCATCCCGGGGAGATGGTCGGGCGTAGCGTGCGCGACCGGCACGTCGAAGATCGCGCCCATGCTCGCGCGCACCGCCTTGGGGCTGAAGGGATCGGCGCTGCCGGCACCGAGTGCAACGCAGCTTGCACCGAAGGCGGCGGCCGAACGCAGCACGGTGCCGACGTTGCCCGGATCGTTGACCCCGTGCAGGTAGACACAGAGGCCAGATTGGATCCCATCCACCGCCTGCCACCGCTCGTTGTAAATCGCGAGTGTGCGGGCCCCGGATGCGAGCTCCGTGACCGACTTCAGCGCGGCAGCATCGACCTCGATGCCGGGCAGGCCGCTGCCGCTGAGGGCGAAGCGCTCGACCGGCACCCAGCCGGCTGCATCGGCGGCGGCGAGCAGATCCTCGCCCTCGGCGACAAACTGGCCCAGGCGGTCGCGGTCGCGCCGGCGCTGGCGGAGCTTGCGGACGGTCTTGAGCTTCTCGTTGTGGGGGCTTGTGATCGTCATCGGGCGTTTCGGGAAACAAAAAGGGCGCCGTCCTCGCGGAGCGGCGCCCTTTGGCGGTGCTGGTATCCGGCGATGCTCAGCCGGCGGCCAGCGCCTCACGGGCGCGCTGTGCCACGCGTCGGAAGGTATCGGCGTCGTGGACGGCGATGTCGGCCAGGACCTTGCGGTCGAGCTCGACGTTCGCCAGCTCGAGGCCATGCATGAACTGCGAGTAGGAGAGGCCGTTCAGGCGAGCGGCCGCGTTGATGCGCGTGATCCATAGGCGACGGAAGTCGCGCTTGCGGTTACGGCGGTCGCGATAGCGGTACTGGTCGGCCTTGAGCAGGGCCTCTTTGGCCGAGCGATAGCGACGGGATGCGTTGCCACGCATCCCCTTCGTCATCGCCAGGGTCTCGCGGCGCTTCTTGCGCGCGTGAACAGAACGCTTGACGCGGCTCATGACTTCTTGGCTCCCAGCAGGGTCTTGACCCTGGGCGCGTCATGGTCGGACAGGATCACCGGGCTCGCCAGGTTCCTCTTGTACTTCGGTGACTTCTTCTCAAGGATGTGGCTGGAGAAGGCGTGACGCGCCTTCACCTTTCCATTGGCGGTCAGCTTGAACCGCTTCTTGGCGCCAGAATGGGTCTTCATCTTCGGCATAACTCGCGGTCAGTAAAGCAGATCCCGCCGGAGATGCTCGGTCGTGCCCAGGTGCTCGCACACCGCAGGTACCCGGTTGCGCTGGGGCGCTCGCACACCCCACGATGCCCGCCTACCGCTGCGGCGCGCATCAGGCGGTCAGAATCGACAATCTGGACCGATCTTCGCCAGATATTCCGTTACGTCCCCAAAACCGCGCGCATTTGGAAGAACTGGCGGGAACCGTGCCAGAGTGTCGGATTAAGCCGGTTGGTGGTGCTGGTGAGCCCGCGCAACCGGCGCTTGGCCGGCAGGCGAGGGCGAATCAGCCTGTGGGGGCGTTCTCGGAGCCCTTGCCGACGGCCGACTCATCGGGAACGGCCGCAGGGGTCTGCTCTTCGACGGCCGACTCGTCGGGGACGGCCGCGCGGGTCTGCTCTTCGACGGCCGACTCGTCGGGGACGGCCGCGCGGGTTTGCTCAGCGGCGGCCGATTCCTCCGTAGCCTCTTGCTCGGGCTCGGGATCGACGTTGAACTCCTTGCCGTTGGTGGCGGCGGCCTCCTCGCGCTGCTGACGGCGGGGCCTCTTCTCGCCGCCGTCAGCGTGGTCCCCATGGTTGTGCTCGACGTGTTCGGCCTCGGCGAGGATCGCCTTGGAGGGAGCGAGCATCATCGTCATGTTGCGGCCGTCTTGCAGCGGCGACTGCTCGACCACGCCGACCTCCGAGAGCTCGCCGGCGAGCTTCTCCAGCAGTGCGGTGCCACGCTCGGGATGGGCCTGCTCACGGCCGCGGAACATGATCGTGACCTTGACCTTGTCCTTGCCCTTGAGGAAGCGCTCGACGTGACCCTTCTTGGTGTCGTAGTCGTTCTGCGCGATCTTGGGGCGAAACTTGATCTCGCGGATCGTGATCTGCTGCTGGTGCTTGCGGGCGGCCTTCTGCTTCTGCGCCTGCTCGTACTTGTACTTGGAGTAGTCGAGCACACGGCAGACGGGCGGGCGCGCGTCGGGTGCGACCTCGACCAGGTCGAGATCGCGCTCCTCGGCGTAGCTGAGCGCGTCCGGCGTCTTCATGACGCCGATCTGATTGCCATCCTCGCCGATCAGGCGCACCTCGGGCACGCGAATGCGATCGTTGATCCGGGTCTGGTCGCGCTCCGGCAGCCGCCGGTCGAACCTACGTGGAACCGGCACTAGCTGTTTGTGCGGCGGTGCGTCAAGCGGAGCCGGGCCGGTTGGGAAAAATCTGCTGGATCAACGCTTCGGAGTATAGCCGCGAGCGGCTCAAGTCAAACTCCGGCTGGCGATCAGATCGGAGACGCGCGCGATGAAGCCGTCGAGGGCCATCGCTCCGGTATCGCCCGCGCGATGCTCGCGCACGCCAACCTCGCCGGCGTCCTGCTCGCGGTCGCCGACGACGAGCATGAACGGGACCTTGCGCAGCTCGGCGTCGCGGATCTTGCGGCCCACCGACTCGGTGCGGTCATCGAGCTCGACGCGCACGCCGGTCGCGGACAAGCGCTCGCGCACCGCTGCCGCGTAAGCGTTGTGGCGGTCGGCGATCGGCAGCACGATCACCTGCAGCGGCGCCAACCAGACCGGCAGCTCACCGCCGAAGTGCTCGAGCAGGATGCCGATGAAACGCTCGTAGGAGCCCATCAGCGCGCGGTGGATCATCACCGGGCGGTGCTCGGCGTTGTCGGCGCCCGTGTAGGTCAGGTCGAAGCGCTCCGGGAAGTTGTAGTCGACCTGACAGGTGGCGAGCTGCCATGAGCGGCCAAGCGAGTCGGTCATGTGCATATCGACCTTGGGTCCGTAGAAGGCGCCGTCGCCCTCGTTGACCGCATACGGGAGGCCGAGGCTCTCGAGCGCGCTGATCAGCGCCGCCTCGCTCTTGTCCCACAGCTGATCGGAGCCGATCCGGTTCTCGGGCCGAGTCGAGAGCTCCAGCCGCACATCGAGGTCGAAGAGGCGGTAGGTATCGAACGCGAACTGCAGCACACCCGCCACCTCCTGCTGGATCTGGTCCTCGGTGCAGAAGATGTGCGCGTCGTCCTGGGCGAAGTGGCGCACTCGCAGCAGCCCGTGCAGCGTGCCGCTGGGCTCGTTGCGATGCAACAGGCCGGGCTCGGAGTAGCGTACCGGCAGGTCACGGTATGAGTGCGGCTGCAGCAGGTACAGCTGACAGTGGCCGGGGCAGTTCATCGGCTTGAGCGCCATCTGCCGGTCCTCGGACTCGGTGACGAACATGTCGTCGTGGTACTTGTCCCAGTGTCCGGAGGTCTTCCACAGCGAGCTGTCGAACAGCTGCGGGGTCTTGACCTCGGTGTAGCCGCGCGGCCTGCCCATCTCCCGGCTGAGCGCCACCAGCTCGTTGAACACCTGCGCACCGCGCGGGTACCAGAAAGCCATCCCCGGCGCCACGTCGGAGAAACCGAACAGACCGAGCTGCGGCCCGAGGCGGCGATGGTCATTGGCGCGAGCGCGCTCGACCTGCTCCAGATACGCCTGCAGGTCCTTGTCGGAGAAGAACGCCGTCCCATACACGCGCGTGAGCA
>JBOGYJ010000374.1:0-9812 GCA_050696795.1 Solirubrobacteraceae bacterium
ACCCTGACCTACCGCGGCACCGCCGACGCGCTGCGGCACCCCCGGCCCGACCCGCCACCGAAAAAACCTCCAGCGAGTTGTCGCATTCGCGCCTCCTCGCTCGTCAGTTCCCTGAGCACCCCCTCACGGCCGAGCGGACGCGGCGCAAACGGACGCGGCGCAAACGTTTTCACAAATTAGAACCGGACCAGGCGATCCGCTTGTGCTAGGTTATGCGGACTCCCCGGTCCACTTCCCTCCCCACTCAACCCCGGAGGCATCTCTTGAACTCTGACTCAACCACAACGAATCGCTGGCTGGTGCTGGTGATCGCATGCCTGGCGCAGTTCATGGTCGTGTTGGACAACACGATCGTCAACGTCGCGCTGCCCTCGGTGCAGCGCGGACTCGACTTCTCCCCCGCGAACCTGCAGTGGGTGATCAACGCCTACACGCTGATCTTCGGCGGCTTCCTGCTGCTCGGCGGGCGCGCGGCGGACCTGCTCGGGCGCAGGCGGCTGTTCGTGGCTGGAGTCGCGCTGTTCGCGGCCGCCTCGCTGCTCAACGGCCTGGCCCAGAGCTCGACGATGCTGATTCTGGGCCGCGGCCTGCAGGGTCTGGGCGGCGCACTGGTCTCACCGGCAGCCCTCTCGATCGTCATGACCACCTTCCAGGACAACGCCGAGCGCACGCGCGCCCTGGGTGTCTGGTCCGCGATCGCCGCCGGCGGCGCAGCGTTCGGGCTGCTGCTGGGCGGCATCCTCACCGACCTCATCTCGTGGCGCTGGAACTTCTTCGTCAACGTGCCGGTCGGCATCGCAACGGTCATGCTGGCGCTGCGTTACGTGCCGGAGTCGCGCGCAGACCTCGGCCACCGCCGCTTCGATGCGGTCGGCGCCACCACGGTCACGGCCGGCCTGCTGGCGATTGTGTTCGGCATCGTCAAGGCGCAGGCCTGGGGCTGGGGCTCGGACAAGACCATCGGAGCGCTCGGTATCGGCGCGCTGCTGCTGGTCGCGTTCGTCGTCCTCGAGTCCCGGTCGGCAGCGCCGCTCGTCAAGCTGTCGATCTTCCGGATCCGGTCGATCGCGACCGCCAATACGGCGATGATGCTCGTCTCCTCGGCACTGTTCGGGATGTTCTTCTTCGTCTCTCTCTACGCACAGGACGTGCTGCACTACACCCCGCTGAAGGCCGGCTTCGCCTTCCTGCCGCTGTCGCTGGGAATCGTCATCGGCGCTGGCATCTCGCAGGCGATCATCCCGCGGTTCGGTGTGCGGAACGTCTCGGTGCTCGGCCTCACGATCGCGACCGCCGGGATTCTCTGGATCGCACGTATCCCGGTCCACGGCTCCTACCTGCCGGACATGCTGGCCAGCTTCGTGCCGATGTCGATCGGCATGGGCCTGGTGTTCGTGCCGCTCACGCTGCTCGCCACCTCGGGTGTCAAAAACGACGATGCCGGACTCGCGTCGGGGCTGTTCAACAGCGCCCAGCAGGTCGGCGGCTCGCTGGGTCTCGCGATCCTGGCGACGCTCTCGGTCGATCACACGACGGGCCTCCTGAAGCACGGCTCGAACGCGGCGACCGCCGCTGGCCGGGTCGCGGCCACGGTGTCCGGATATCACCTCGCGTTCCTGGCAGCGGCGATCATGATGGCCGCCGGAGCAGTGCTGCTCGTCATCTGGCTGCGCAAGCGGCACCTGGAGGGCATTGAATTCGATCCTTCGGCAATCGCGGCCCCTGCGTGAGAGACTGCCCCGCATGAGGAAGGACGCTCAAGCGAACCGGGAGCGGCTGCTGAAAGCGGCGGACCGGATGTTCCGCGAGCACGGCGTCGAGGTCAGCGTCGGCGAAATCGCCGACGCTGCCGGCGTCGGGCGCGGCACGCTCTTCCGGAACTTCAGCAACAAAGACGAGCTGATCGCGGCCGTGGTGCTCGAGCTCCTCGGTGAGGTCCTCGACTACGGCCGCCACTTGCTCGAGCACGATCCCGACGACGCCGAGGTGACCTTCACCTTTGTCGCCGGGCTGGTCCAGCGCCAGGAGGAGAACCGGGCGCTGCTGCAGTCGGTCACGGACGAGTTCCTGCACAAGGCACCTGCGGTGCAACGAGCACACGCTGCGCTGCTCGAATTGTTCAACGCCACGCTCGCACGCGGCAAGCGCGCGGGGGCAATCAGACCGGAGGCGACGGCGACCGATCTGATGATGTTGATCAAGGGCCTGTGCATGCTCGATCCGATCGACGGGGGTCCGTTGCCACCTGAGACGGTCATCCGCCACCTGGACCTGGTGCGTGCCGCGCTGACGACGCCGGAGTACGCGCGGCCGCTCCGCGGGCAGCCAGTGCCCTTCCCGGTCTGAAGGCAGCCAGTAACCTTCCCGGTCTGAACCGGAGCGCCCGCGCCCCGGCAGCGCGCCCGCCCAGCCTGCCGTTACAGCTTGTCGGGGTCGAAGCCGAGGCTGACGGCGCCGTACAGCTGATCCCTGACGTAGAGCGGCACGCTCAGCGTCGTCAGCACGGCGCCGGTGTCGCGCAGGTAGCTCTGGATCAGCACATCGTGCGAGGCCGTGCGTGGGTCACGCGTGAGCCTTGCGCCCAGCCCCTTGAGCTCAGCGCGCGTATAGGGCCGCAGCTCGAGCTCGCGGACGCCGAGCCCGATGCGCGCGGCGCGCGTCAGCGGAGCGGAGTCCAGGAAGTAGCGCTTGGTGCGGTTCTTGGCCAAGTCGACGGCGGGATCGCCGGTGATCGGCTGCGAGACGATCGTGTTGTGCGCGCAGGCGTAGGCGTTCAGGTCGAGCGGCAGCGCGAAGGCCAGCGCGGGCTCGGCCGCCAGGACCGCGTCCATGTACTTCATCATCGGCTTGTCGACCAGCGCGTCGTAAGCGGTGTGGTACTTCGGCGGGCTGAAGCCCGACGGATCGGCCTTGCCGACGTCGAAGAGCCGCCCGAAGCGCGCGATCTTCTCCGGCGTGTTGGCCTCCTCGTAGTCGAGCGCCAGCACACGGTCGAGCGTCACCAGGCGCTGGTCGATCGCATTCTCGGCCACACCCTGTAGTTGCTCTGAGAGGGTCCGTGCCGCCGAGCGCAGTTTCGAGAGCTTGCTACCGGTGTCATAGCGCGCGATCCTGCCCGAGGCACGCTCGGTGCCGCGCGCGAGCTCCTGTTGACGCACGGTCTCCAGGCGTGCCTGCTCGTCGATCTCGCCGCTCGCGGCGGCGATCTCGTGCACATGGGTCTCGACCACGTTGATGTCCGCCATCTGCTCCTCTGAGAGCGCCGCGATCTCCGTCATCGAGGCGGTCGAGCGGTGCACCAGCTCCGCGATCCGCTCGAGCACCTCGCGCCCGGCGTCAGCCTCGCTGGCGCCCTGCTCGGCCAGCTCGTGGGCGCTCTGTGCGGCGGACTCGATCACTGCCATCTGCTCGCGAGTCCGCGTTACCGTGTCGCGAATCTGGGTCGTCTGCTCGGCCGTCTCGGTGGCGAGGCGCTTGACCTCTTCGGCGACGACCGCGAAGCCGCGGCCGTGCTCGCCGGCGCGCGCCGCCTCGATCGCCGCGTTCAGCGCCAGGAGCTTCGTCTGGTTGGCGATGCCCTCGATGATCGCCGAGAACGAGGCGATGCTCGCGACCTCTTTGGCCGCCAGGCTCGAAACCAGCTCGTAGACGCGGCCAGAATCCTCGTTAATGTGACCGATCGCATCGATCAAGCGCCCGAGCAGGTCATTGCCCCGGTCGCTCTCGCCGTCCAGCTCGGTTGCGGTCTCCGCGGCCTGGGTGGCCGACAGCGCCATCTGACCCGAGGACTGGCCGAGTGACTCGACCCGCCCCGCGACCTCCTTGATCTGCGCGCTGAGGCGCTCGACCTTATCGCTCACCACCTTGATCGAGACCGAGCTCTTGGCCGCGCCGGAGGAGAAGTCTGCGACGACGAGCGCGAGCTCGTCGATCGCGCCCGCGAATTCCGAGCTCAGAGTTCCGAGCCCGTCGTCACGCTGCGCGAGTTGGGCCAACGGCCAGGCACCGTGCTCGTCGGTGAGCAAGTTTTGAGCATTGCGCAGATCCTTCGCACGCACTTCTTCCCCAGCGGTTACGACCACGATAGGCGCTCCTCGTACAACGACATTGCCTTTAGCTATATCGGCAGCACCTCGACAAGCAGTGAATGCAAACTTGCACCAGAGAACGCTTGTCCATCGCGGAAGACGGTCGGGGTCGTCACCACCCCGGCCCGCACGCCGCCCATGAAATCCCTGCGTACACGGCCCGCGACCGCATCACTGCGGCGCTCGGCCTCGAAGCGATCGAGATCCAGCCCCAGCCGTTGCGCGAGGCTCCACAGGTGCGGGTCCTCCATGTGTCCCTGGTCGACCAGGATCGCGTCGTGCATCTCCCAGAAGTGTCCCTGCAGCGCAGCGGCCTCGGTCGCGCAGGCGGCGGCCCAGGCGCGCGGATGCGCGGAGCGCACCGGGAAATGCCGGTATGCCATCCGCAGCGGCGTCTGGGCACGCAGCTCTTCGAGCCGCGCGTGCAGCGCCGCGCAGTAGGCGCACTCGAGGTCCGCGTACTCGATCAGCAGCGGCGCGCCGGCCGGCCCGCGCACGTGGTCATCGTCGCCGAGACCTGGAACCGGAGCCGAGCGCAGGTCACTCATCGATGCTCACCGCCTCGCCGCTGCTTCGGCGACTCGGGCCGGCCTCAGACGGCTTGGAGGCCGTCGAAGATCAGATTCGCCCCGGGCAGCTCACTCGGGGTGTCGGCCTCATAACTCCAGCGCACGGTGCCGTCAGGAGCGGTGATCACCAACGCGCGCTGTGGAAAGCCGCCCGGGTGATAGACCCCGAAGGCCCTGCAGACCTCGCCCTTGGGTTCGAAGTCCGAGAGCTGCTCGATCCCGATGCCGAGCTTCTCCTTGAACGCCGTCTGCGACCACACCGCATCGCAGGAGACGCCGTACAGTGTCGCGCCCTGCTTGGCAAACTCCTCGCGCAGATCGTCGTAGAGGCTCAGCTGGTCCGTGCAGACCGGGCTGAAGGCGAACGGGTAGAAGACCAGGACGGTGATCCTGCCGTGCAGGTCGGCCTCCGTGAACGTCCCGTCGGCCCGCTGGAGGCTGAACGACGGTGCTGGGGAGCCCGCGTCCAGTGGGCTCACTTGCGCAGGCCGAGCTCCTTGACCAGCGAGCGGTACCGCTCGAGGTCGGAGCGCTCCAGGTACCTCAGGAAGCGACGACGCTGGCCGACGAGCATCAGCAGCCCGCGGCGGGAGTGATGATCCTTCTTGTGCATGCGCAGATGGTCCGTGAGCTCGTTGATGCGCGCGGTCAGCAGCGCGATCTGGACCTCGGGCTTGCCGGTGTCCTGCGGGGAGTTGCCGAACTTCCCGATGAGCTCGGCTTTCTTTTCCTGTGTAAGACTCATTCGACCCCCGAGGCTAGCAGTTCGCGAGTGCGCTGCACATCGCGATGCATCTGCGCGATCAGCTCATCGACGCTCGCGAATCGGCGCTCACCGCGCAACCTCGCCACGAACTCGACGGTCAGCCGCTGGCCGTAGAGGTCGCCCTCGAAGTCGAGCAGGAAAGCCTCGACCAGGGGGTGCAGATCCTTGCCGAAGGTCGGGCGCACGCCGACGTTGACCGCGGCCAGACGCTCCCCCACACGGCACGCGTAGACGCCGTGCCCGGGGCAGGTCAGTTTCGGGTCGGGGACCATGTTCGCCGTGGGAAAGCCGAGGTCGCGGCCGCGCCGGTCGCCGTGCACGACCTCGCTGCGCATCCTGAAGCGGGCGCCCAGCAACTCCGCCGCGACATCCACGTCGCCCTCCTCGATCAGCGTGCGGATGCGGGTCGACGAGACCGGCACCCCGTCGACCTCGACCAGCGGCACGACTCGGGTCTCGAAGCGGTCATCCGCCGTCAGCAGCGCCGCCGTCCCGCGGGCGCGGTGCCCGAAGCGGAAGTTGGCGCCCACCGCGACATGCGTCGCGACGAGCGTCTGCACCAGCACGCGTTCGATGAACTCCGCGGCCTCCTGGCGCGCGAAGCTCTGATCGAACGGGACCACCACCAGCTCCTCGGCTCCGAGCTCGGCGATGAGCTCGGTCTTCAGCTCGAGCGTGGTCAGCAGCTTCGGCCCACCACCGGGCCGGACGATGGACGCCGGATGTGGCTCGAACGTCAGCACCGTGTCGCTGCCCGCCATCACCTCGCGGTGGCCGAGATGGACCCCATCGAACTCGCCCACGGCGACACGCCGCGCGCGCGGCTGCACTTGATCCAGAGAAACGACGCGCATCGAGTGTGGAGGCTAGTCGCTGACCGGGATGTGGCGGAGCGCCAGCTCCAGCGGGAGCAGGCGCTCCGGATCAGCGTCCGAGACGTCGAAGTCTCCGATCCGTGTGCGCCGCAGCGCCGTGCAGTAAGCGTCGCCGAGGTCGGCGATCAGCGAGCGCACGTAGGTTCCCGACGAGCATTCGATCACAAAGCCGCGCTCGGCGCCGTCACGACGTGTCTCCTCGAAGCGGTACACGGTTACCTCCCGCTCGGGTATCTCGAAGCTCTCCCCCGCTCGCGCCAGCTTGTAGGCGCGCTTGCCGTTGATCTTCACCGCCGAGTAGGCCGGCGGGCGCTGGCGGATCACCCCGGTCGGCAGCGAGAGGTCTCCGGATGGCACCCGATCGGTGACGGTGATCTCGCCCTCGGGGTCGCCGGTCGTCGAGACGGCGCCGAAGCGCGCGGCCACCTCGTAGCGTTTGGGCAGCGCCATCACGAAGCGCTGGATCCGGGTCGCCCGTCCGACCAGCACGATCAGCAGACCGGTGGCGAACGGGTCGAGCGTCCCGGCGTGCCCAACCTTCACGCCGCGGCCGAGCCGGCGGCGTGTCTGGGCCACGACGTCGTGCGAGGTGATGCCGGCGGGCTTGTCACAGAGCAGCAGCCCGGGGTCTGCGGACGACTCGCTCACTCGCGGGACGGAAGGTTCTCCAGCTGCTCGGCGAGCTGCTCGCGCAGGAAGGCGACGAGCTCCTCCCATGGCAGTGACGTGCTAAAGCCCGCGGCGGCGCGGTGGCCCCCGCCGCCCTGGACGCGGGCGATCGCCGAGACGTCGACGCGCATGTCGCTGGCGCGCAGCGAGACCTTGCGCACGCGTGGGCCGCTTTCACCGTCGACCGGTTCGCCGCCGAGCCGGTCGCGTGCGAGCGCGGCCATGGCGGTCCCTCGCACGGCGCGCAGATGATCGATCACGCCCTCCGCGTAGCTCTCCTGCGCATCGGCGGCGGCGAACTCCTCGGCGCTCAGCTGCGAGGCCGTGAGCCGGCCTTCGTCGTAGCGCTCGACGTTGGCCAGGCCGCGGGCGAGCAGCGCCAGCTTGCCGAATGGCACGCCCTCGTAGACCCGCTGGTAGATGGCGTGCACGTCGACCCCGGCCTCGATCAGCTCAGCCGCCATCACGTGCGCGCGCGGGCTGGTGTTCTCGTACATGAAGCAGCCGGTATCGGTGATCAGGCCGACGTACAGGGCGCTGGCGATCGCCGGCGTCAGCTCGACGTCCAACGCGCCCGCGAGATCCCAGACCATCTCGGCCGTGCATGACGCCCGCGGGTCGACGTAATCGATCCCGCCAAAGCGCGTGTTGTCGTGGTGATGGTCGATGTTGAGTATGTGGCCCCAGCCGCCGTCCGGGCGCAGCCGCTCGGCGCCGGGGTTGCGCTCGATGTTGCCGCAGTCCAGGAAGATCACAGTGCGCTCGTCGATGTCCGCGGGCGCGTCGGAGATGACGCTGTCGAGCGGCAGGAAGCGATATTCGTAGGGCAGCGGCAGATCGCTCTCGGCGATGAACATGCAGCTGTCGTGCCCCAGTGACGTGAGCACCTGATGCATCGCGATCAGCGAGCCGAGCGCGTCACCGTCGGGATGCTCGTGCGTGACGACGACCGTCTTCTGCGCTACGCGCAGGTCGTCGAGCACCGCCGCCCTGCCCGCCTGGATCGCTCCGGCAGGCTCTCCCAAGCTAGTCATCCTCGACCTCCGCGGGCGGAGCCGCCTTGTCGAGCAGTTCGGAGATGCGCATGCCGCGGTCGACCGACGGGTCGTACTCGAAGGTCAGCGCAGGGGTGTGCTTGAGGCGCAGCGAATGCGCGATCTGCCCCTGCAGGAAACCATGTGAGGCGTGCAGACCCTCGAGGCTTGCGGCGCGCGCCGCGTCATCACCCAGCACGCTCACATAAACGCGTGCATGGCGCAGATCAGTGCTGGTCTTGACTCCGGTCACGGTTACGAATCCCACGCGAGGGTCCTGCAGGTCCTTGGCGATGGCGTCGCTGAGAACGGCACGCATCGCCTCATCGACCCGCCTCATCCGTGCGCCAGCCATCCTATACCTGCTTGGCCGGGCGTGACGTCAGCCGAGCTCGCGCTCGACCTGCCGAGTCGTGTAGGCCTCCATCACGTCGCCCTGCTTGACGTCCGCGTAGTTCTGCAGCACGATGCCGCAGTCGTAGCCGGTGGCGACCTCACGCACGTCATCGTTGAAGCGGCGCAGCGAGGCGATCTCGCCGTCCCAGATGACGGTGCCGTCACGCACCAGGCGAACCTTGTCGCCGCGTGTCAGCTTGCCGTCGGTGACGTGCGAGCCCGCGATCGTGCCGACCCGCGATGCCTTGAAGATCTGACGCACCTCGGCGGAGCCGACGGCCTCCTCGACCTCCTCGGGTGCGAGCATGCCCTGCATCGCGGAGCGCAGCTCCTCGATCGCGCGGTAGATCACCGAGTAGTGACGGATCTCGACGCCTTCACGCTCGGCCACGGCGCGGGCATCACCCACGGGGCGCACGTTGAAAGCCAGGATCACAGCGTCGGAGGCGGCGGCGAACATCACGTCGGACTCGGTCACACCGCCGACGGCGCCGCGGATCACGTTGACCGCAACCTCGTCCTGCGGCAGCTTGGAGATCTCGTCCTCCATCGCCTCGAGCGTGCCCGCGACATCTGACTTGATCACCAGATTGAGTTCCTGCAGGCCGCTGCCGAAGATGTCCTCCAGCGACACGCGCTTGCTGCGCTGGCGCGCCAGCGACTCGGTCTTCAGGCGATTCGCGCGCTCACCCGCGAGCTGGCGCGCGCGGCGGTCGTGCTCGACGACACGGAAGCGCTCGCCGGCCTCGGGGACACCGTCGAAGCCGAGCACCTCGACCGGCTGGCCGGGCTCGGCCTGCGTGACGCGGGTGCCGGTGAAGTTGTGCATCGCACGCACGCGACCCCAGTGGGCGCCTGCGACGAGCGCATCGCCGACCTCGAGCGTGCCGCGCATGACGAGGATCGTCACCACGGGACCACGGCCCGGATCGAGCTTGGATTCGATCACCGTGCCCGAGGCGGCGGCCTCGGGGTTGGCCCGCAGCTCCATGATGTCGGCCTGCGCGACGATCGTGTCGAGCAGGTCGTCGAGGCCGGTCCTGGTCTTGGCCGAGACGTCGACGAAGTCGGTGTCGCCCCCCCACTCGACCGGCTGCAGCCCGAGTTGCGTCATCTCCGTGCGCACGCGCGTCGGGTCGGCGCCCTCCTTGTCGACCTTGTTGACGGCGACGATCATCGGCACCTGGGCGGCCTTGGCGTGGTCGACGGCCTCCTGGGTCTGCGGCTTGACGCCGTCATCGGCGGCAACCACGATCACGGCCAGGTCGGTGACCTTGGCGCCGCGGGCGCGCATGGCGGTGAACGCCTCATGGCCCGGGGTGTCGAGGAACGCGATCTCGCCCTTCGAAATGCGGACCTTATAAGCCCCAATATGTTGGGTGATGCCCCCGGCTTCGCCGCCCGCGACGTTCGTC
>JBOGYJ010000375.1:0-6791 GCA_050696795.1 Solirubrobacteraceae bacterium
TCCTGATCCAGTCCAACCCAGTCGTGCTCGGCGCCACGGCGCTCTCGCTGCTGGCCGCCGGTGAGC
Organism: Solirubrobacteraceae bacterium; assembly: GCA_050696795.1. Classification (GTDB taxonomy): domain Bacteria; phylum Actinomycetota; class Thermoleophilia; order Solirubrobacterales; family Solirubrobacteraceae; genus Palsa-465. Next base: position 67 of record JBOGYJ010000375.1, read on the forward strand.
TCGGACGCGTCGGGCGTGAGCTGCGGCGCGCGCTGGCGCTGGCGGTTGGGCTGGCGCTCGGCGTCTGCCTGATCAACGCCCTGGTGACCCGCAACGGCCTGACCGTGATCTGGCGCTTTGGCAACCTGCCGGTCCTGGGGCAGACAAACGTCACGCTCGAGGGGACGGTGGCGGGGGCTGTGCTGGGGCTGCGGGCAGCGGCGCTGGTGCTGCTCGGCGCCCTCTACTCGCTGACGGTCGACCCCGATGAGCTGCTGCGGCTGTTCCGGCGCTGGTCCTTTCACTCCGCGCTGACGGCGGCGATCGCCACGCGCATGGTGCCGGTGCTGCTGCGCGACTCGCGGCGCCTGGCCGACGCGCAGCGCTGCCGTCCGGGCGATCCCCCCGGACGCGCGCAGCTGCTGCGTGCGACCACCGCGGGTGTGCTCGACCGCGCGCTCGACGTCGCCGCGACGCTCGAGGTGCGCGGCTACGGGGCCGCGCGGCGGCGGGCGCGCGGGCGGCCGCATCTGCACCACTACCAGCGGCCCTGGTCCCGCCATGACCTCAGCTTCCTCGCATCTGCCGTGGTGCTGGCGGCGGTGGTCGTGGGCGCGCGGATCGCCGGCTGGGCCGCCTTTACTGCGTATCCGCTGTTGCGCGCGCCCGCTGGCGCGCGCACGCTGGAGGTGGCGGCCGTACTGCTCGTGGCGGCGCTCGCACCGTTCCTGAACCGTCGGGGGGTGCAGCGGTGAGCCTGGTCCAGATCTCGGGGCTGAGCTACACCTATCCCGGGGCCGCGGCGCCGGCGCTCGCGGACGTCACGGTGGAGATCGAGCCGGGTGAGTTCGTGGTGGTCGCGGGGCTCTCCGGCTCGGGCAAGAGCACGCTGCTGCGGGCCGTCAGCGGGCTGGTGCCGCACTTCCACGGTGGCGCCTTCGCCGGCAATGTCATCGTCGACGGCCGCGACAGCCGCGAGCACGGCCCGGGCGAGCTCGCCGTCGCGGTCGGTTCGCTGTTCCAGGATCCCGAGACCCAGATCGTGCTCGGCACGCCCCGCGCCGAGCTCGCCTTCGCCGCCGAGAACCGAGGCTGGTCGGCGGCCGAGGTCGCGCGCGCCGTCGAGGAGACCGCGCTCGCGCTGGCCGTCGAGGGTCTGCTCGACCGCCCCGTGCAGGAGCTGAGCGGCGGCGAGCTGCAGCGTGTGGCGCTGGGGGCGACGCTTTCGGCGCGCCCGGCGGTGGTGTGCCTGGATGAGCCGACCTCACAGCTGGATCCGGTCGCCGGCGATGAGCTGATCGGGTTGCTGCGACGGCTCAACGAGGACGGCGACACCGCCGTGCTGCTGGCCGAGCACCGGCTCGAGCGCTGCCTGGCGACGGCCGACCGGGTGCTCGCCCTGGATGGCGGCCGGCTGGTGTTCGACGGGCTGCCCGAGCGCTTCCTGGAGTGGGCGCTCACGGCCGCACCGGTGCTGGTACCGCCGGGCGCCCGGCTGCTGGCGGGCCTTGGATTGCCGCCGGCGGCCGGGGTGAAGCGGGCCCGCGCCGCCCTGCGTACCGCGGGCCTCTCCTGCGACGCGGGGGGAGAAATGCCGCGTAGGGCGGCAAAAGTCCCCCCGCTGCGCGCTCCTGCCTTGGGTAGTGGCGGGCGCTCGCGGCGCCGGCGCCAGCGCGGGGAGGAGGCGCTGCGGTTCAGGGGGTTGTGGCACGAGCTAACGGACGGCCCGGCGATCATCCGCGGCGTCGACCTGACCGTGGCGCCCGGCGAGCGCGTGGCGCTGATGGGCCGCAACGGTGCGGGCAAGTCGACGCTGCTGCGCCACGCCGCCGGGCTGATGGCGCCGACGCGGGGGAGGGTGGAGGCGGCCGGTCGCGTCGCGCTACTGCTGCAGAACCCGAGTGACTACCTGGTTCACGATTCGGTCCGTGAAGAGGCTCCGCCGGCGGCCCTGCGCGTGGTCGGGCTCGATCACCTCGCCGAGCGCCACCCGCGCGAGCTCAGCGGCGGCGAGAAGCAGAGGCTGGCGCTGGCGATCGTGCTGGGCGACCCCGACGCGGCCGTGGCGCCGGCGGTGGTGTGCCTCGACGAGCCGACGCGCGGGATGGACCGCGCCGCCAAGGATGCGCTCGCGCGACTGCTGGCGGAGCTGGAGACGGCCGTGGTCGTCGCCACGCACGACCCTGAGTTCGCCGCCGCCTTCGCGCAGCGGGTCGTGCTGCTGGCGGACGGGCGCGTGATCGCCGACGGCGGCGCCGGCGAGGTGCTGTCCGGCGGCACCTACTTCGCCACCGAGACCGCGCGCATCCTAGGTGGCGCCGGCGGCGTGCTGCTACCCGTCGACGGTGTCGCGCTGCTGCGTCGCGAGAGCGACGTCGAGGTGAGCGCTTGAGCTGGCAGCTGGGAGCGTTCGGGATCCTCGGTCTCGGACTGCTGGCCGGGTTCGCCTGGTATGAGCGCTCGCGGCCGGACGCGCGCATCGTTGCGCTCGTCGGCACGCTGGCGGCATTCGCGGCGCTCGGACGGATCGCCTTCGCCGCGGTTCCGAACGTCAAGCCGACCAGCGACATCGTGCTGATCGCCGGCTACGCGCTCGGTGGCGCCCCCGGCTACGTCGTCGGCGCCGTCGCGGCGCTGACCTCGAACTTCTTCTTCGGACAGGGTCCGTGGACGCCGTGGCAGATGGCCGGCTGGGGCGTCACCGGCCTGGCCGGTGCGCTGCTGGGGCGCGCCACCGGCGGCCACATCGGGCGGTTGGCGCTGGCGCTCGTGAGCTTCGTGCTCGGCTTCGCCTTCACCGCGCTGCAGGACGTCGGCGACTGGGTCACCTACAGCGATCACAGCCTCGTGCAGCTTGGAATCTACGTGGGCAAGGGAATAGGGTTCGACCTCGTGCACGCCGCCGGGTGCTTCGGATTCGCGATGTTGTTCGGACCTGCGCTCGTGCGCACGCTCAGGCGCTTCCGCACGCGCATCCAGATCACGTGGCTGCCGCCCGCTCCGGGGATCGCCGCAGCGCTGGTGGTCGCGGCGGTCGCCGTGGCCGCAGTGGGAGACGCCGGCGTGGCGCGGGCCACCTCGGCCTCGACGCACGCCGCGCCGATCACCTATCTGCTCACGGCTCAGAACCGCGATGGCGGCTTCGGCAGCGCCCGCGGACAGAAGTCCGACGCGCTGGACTCCGGGTGGGCGACGCTCGCGCTGAGAGACGCGGGCGCGCGCTCGGCCTCGGCAGTCCGCTATGTGCTGCGCGCGGAGCACCCATCGGACCGGGCACCGGGGGACGTGGAGCGCACGCTCCTGGCGGCAGGTCGTGCGAGCGGGCCGGGCCTGCGGCACGCCCTGCGCGTGATGATCGGTCGCAAGGGCCAGGTCGCCGGCCAGACGAATCTGACGAGCTTCGCGATCCTGGCCATGCGGGCCAGCGGGGTAAGGGTGCCACCGCGCATGTACACCTGGCTCGAGCGCCAGCAGGACCGGGACGGAGGCTTCAACTACGGGACCCGGGGCGGCGTCAGCGACGTCGACGACACGGGCGCCGTGCTCTCGGCGCTCGCCGGCAGGCGCGCGCCCGGGACGACCCGGCGCGCGGTCGCGTACCTACGCTCGCAGCAGAATCGCGACGGTGGATTCCCGGCCGTAGCGGGAGCGGCGTCCAACGCGCAGTCGACGGCCTTCGCCATCTGCGGGCTGGTGGGCGCCGGCGTCAGCCCGGGCGACGTGCATCGTCGCCGGTCGCCGTCGCCGCTCGCCTACCTCAGATCGCTGATCCAACCCGACGGCGCCGTCGACTACGCTCGCGCGAATCCGCAGACTCCCGTGTGGGTGACAGCGGAGGCGGAGATCGCACTCGCGGGCAAGGCTCTTTAACCGCGAAGGCGGATCGGAAATCGGTAGATTGGGACGCGAATGAGGATCGGCATTCCGCAGGAGGCGCAGACGGGGGAGACGCGGGTCGCCGCCACGCCCAACACGGTCGAGCAGTTGGTGAAGCTCGGCTATGAGGTCGTGGTCGAGGCCGGCGCCGGCGCGCGCTCGAGCTTCACCGACGAGGCCTACCGGGCCGCGGGAGCCTCGATCGGGGATCCGTTCGGAGCCGAGGTCGTGCTCGCCGTCAACGCCCCGGAGAGCGCGCAGCTCGACCGGCTGGCGCCGCACGCGACGCTGATCAGCTGGCTCTCGCCGATGCTCGACCAGGAGCTCGTCGAGGATCTGGCCAGGCGGCCGATCACGGCGCTGGCGCTCGACGCGGTGCCGCGCATCAGTCGCGCCCAGTCGATGGACGTCCTGAGCTCGATGGCGAACATCGCCGGCTACCGCGCCGTGGTCGAGGCGGCCAACGAGTTCGGACGCTTCTTCACCGGGCAGGTGACCGCCGCCGGCAAGGTCGCGCCCGCGAAGGTGCTGGTGGCCGGCGCCGGCGTGGCCGGGCTCGCGGCGATCGGCGCCGCCGGCAGTCTCGGCGCGATCGTCTATGCGACCGATCCGCGCCCCGAGGTGGCCGACCAGGTCAGGTCGCTGGGCGGGCAGTACCTGGCTGTCGACACCGGCGAGCAGGAGCAGGCCTCGGCGACGGGCTACGCGCGCGAGATGGGCCAGGACTACACCAAGCTGGCGGAGGAGCTCTATGCCCGCACCGTGCCGGACATCGACATCCTGATCACCACAGCGCTGATCCCCGGTCGCCCGGCCCCGCGCCTGATCACCGCGGAGATGGTCGCGAGCATGAGGCCGGGCAGCGTGATCGTCGACATGGCCGCGGCCAACGGCGGCAACGTCGCCGGAACCGTCAAGGGGGAGCGGGCCGTCACCGTGAACGGTGTGAGGATCCTCGGCTACACCGACCTCCCGGGCCGGCTGCCGACCCAGGCCTCGCAGCTCTACGGCCAGAACCTGGTGAACCTGATGAAGCTGCTGACGCCCGAGAAGGACGGAGCGCTCGTGCTCGACTTCGACGACGTGGTGCAGCGCTCGATCTGCGTCGTGCGCGACGGCGAGCTGACCTGGCCACCGCCGCCCGTGCAGGTCTCGGCTGCGCCGGCTCCCGGAGGCGCCGGGTCGGCGCCCGAAGCAGCAGCGAGGGCGCCGGAGAAACCACCGATGCCGGCGTCGCACAAGTACGCCTACACCGGGCTCGCGGCGCTGCTGTTCTTCATCCTGGTGGCGATCTCACCGGCGGCGCTGATCCCGCACCTGTTCGTGTTCGCGCTCGCGATCGTGATCGGGTACTACGTGATCGGCAACGTCCACCACGCTCTGCACACACCGCTGCTGTCGGTCACCAACGCGATCTCGGGGATCATCCTGGTGGGCGGCATCCTCGAGGTCGGGCGCTACTCGACGCTCGTCACGATCATCTCCGCGTGCGGGATCCTGCTGGCCAGCATCAACATCTTCGGCGGCTTCTTCGTGACCCGCCGCATGCTCTCGATGTTCACCAGGAGCTAGTGGAGTGAGCGTCAACACCGCGGCCAACGCCGCCTACCTGATCGCTGCGCTGCTGTTCATCCGCGCGCTGGCTGGGCTATCCAGGCACGAGACCGCCCGGGCGGGCAACTACTTCGGCATCGCCGGCATGGCGGTGGCGCTGATCGCGACAGTCGTGCTGGCGGCGCACGACCACATCAACACGCTCGGCGTGGTGCTGCTGGTGGTTGCCGTGCTGATCGGCGCGGTGCTCGGGCTGCACCGCGCGAAGGTCGTCGAGATGACGGGCATGCCGGAGCTGATCGCGCTGTTTCACAGCTTTGTCGGGCTGGCGGCGGTGCTGGTCGGCTGGGACGGCTACCTCAGTGTCGAGCGCAAGCCGTTCGGCACCGAGGCGCTCAGCTTCAGGGCGCTCGGCACCTACGGGATCCACCATGCCGAGGTCTTCATCGGCGTGTTCATCGGCGCGGTCACGTTCACCGGCTCGATCATCGCTTTCCTGAAGCTCTCCGCGCGGATGAAGTCGGCACCGCTGATGCTGCCCGCGCGCAACTGGCTCAACGTCGGCGCGCTGGTCGCGTTCGCGGGGCTGACTACCTGGTTCATCGTGCACCCGCAGCTGGCGCTGCTGGTGGTCGTCACGGTGCTGGCGCTGGCGCTCGGCCTGCATCTGGTGGCGTCGATCGGCGGCGGTGACATGCCGGTCGTGATCTCGATGCTGAACAGCTACTCGGGCTGGGCGGCGGCCGCCTCCGGCTTCCTGCTCAACAACGACCTGCTGATCGTCACCGGCGCGCTGGTCGGCTCCTCCGGCGCCTACCTGAGCTACATCATGTGCCAGGGCATGAACCGCTCCTTCATCTCCGTGATCGCCGGCGGCTTCGGGATCGAGGCGCCGGCCAGCGGCGATCAGGACTACGGCGAGCATCGCGAGGTGACCGTCGAGGAGACCGCGGAGCTGCTGCGGGACGCGCGCTCGGTGATCATCACGCCCGGCTACGGGATGGCCGTGGCGCAGGCCCAGCACGGGGTCGCCGAGCTCACCTCGAAGCTGCGCGAGCGCGGCGCCGAGGTCCGCTTCGGCATCCATCCGGTCGCGGGGCGCCTGCCGGGGCACATGAACGTGCTGCTGGCCGAGGCCAAGGTGCCCTACGACATCGTGCTCGAGATGGACGAGATCAATGACGACTTCCCCGACACCGACGTGGTGCTCGTGATCGGCGCCAACGACACGGTCAACCCCTCGGCGGCGGAGGATCCCGGCAGCCCGATCGCCGGCATGCCGGTGCTGCGCGTCTGGGAGGCCCACGACGTGATCG
>JBOGYJ010000376.1:0-17706 GCA_050696795.1 Solirubrobacteraceae bacterium
GGCGGCGGAATCACCGTCGCAACCGTGAGTCCCGGACATGGAATCTCCCGTGGTCATAGCACGACCTCAGCCGGATTGCCTAACTCGAGCCGCAGCTTCGCCAACCCAAGCCGCATCCTGCCCTTCACGGTGCCGGCTGGCAGCTCGAGCATCTCCGCGATCTCGCTGTGGGTAAACCCGCCGAAATACGCAAGCTCAATCACCCGCCGCTGATCGGCCGGCAGCCCGGCAAGCGCACCGCGAACCTCGTTTGCCCCCTCGCGGCTGAGCACCTCAGCATCGGTGCGCTCGCGCGCGGCAATCCGCTCGACCGCGTCATCGTCGCTGATGTCACGCCCTTCGCGGATCGCGCCGCGCCGGAACGCGTCGACCGCGCGGTTGTGAACGACACCGAGTATCCAGGAGCGAACACTTCCCCGCGCACGGTCATATTGCGCACCCGTCCGCCACAACGACAGGAACGCCTCCTGAACCACATCCTCGGCGATCGCCTGCCGACCGCACATCCGGTAGGCGAGCGAGAACGCCGCCCCGCCATGCCGATCGAAGATCACTTCAAAGGCTTCAGCGACACCACCCGCAACGAGCTCCATCAACTCCTCATCGGCGAGCGCACGCAAATCCCGGTGACGACGTCGCAGCAGCCTGAGCGCATCAGTAGCCATTGATCAAGTCCGCAGGGGCGAAGGCGCGAGGCGCGCAGCGAAAACAGAACTCCCGCAGACCGGGCCACCCCGGGGTACCGCGGCATCGCCGGCGCTGATCGCCTGCTTCAGCAGCTTCTTGCGCTCGATCGCGTCGCGCACAGGCTCTCCGACGGTACCTCCCGCCTGTGGGTCGGCCTCGGTGCTCGTCTGCTCACTCATAGCGGCTCCACCTTGCGCGTCGGACACGTACTCCCCGTCATAACCAACACTACGCAGCCGACCCCCACCCGGATCACTGAAGTACCGCCCCCTGCTTCACGCCACTGTAGTCGCGGATATCAGGGGCCGGGAGCGTGCTCCACACCGCGGGAGTGATCCGAATTGCGTCTTCGTACGTATACGCAACCAGGAACTGATCACTCGTCCAAACGCCGGCAACGGCAGAAGGAGCAATCAATGACTGACATCAACGTGTTCGAAGCCGAGGACGTGCAGCGGCTGGAGAACGTGCTCTCAGAGGCCGAGATGCCGGTGCTGACCCGGCGACGGTTGCTCGGTCGCGCGGCGGCCGGGACCGTGACCGTCGGTGCGCTCGCCGCGCTCGGCCCAATCCCCGCAGCGTTCGCGTCAAGCAACACGATTCCCGAAATCATCAACGACGCCGTGACCGCCGAGGCTCTTGCCGTCACCTACCTCACCGGACTGGTCGAAAATGCCAAGAAGATCGGCATCCCCAGCGACCTCGTCGCAGTGCTGAAGGCAGCCAACGCGGCCGAGCTCGACCACTACAAGGTGCTCCGTAGCCTCGGCGCCAAGCCGCTGACGACGAAGTTCTGGGCACCAAACGAGTTCTTCGCGTCCAGCAAGGACGCGTTCGCGACGATCGAGTACGCCGAGACGCAGTTCGTCAACGCCTACCTGATCGCGATCACGGAGTTCGCGAAGGCCGGCAAGGACTCACTCGCCCGTTATGCAGGCGAGATCCTCGGAACCGAGGCCGAGCACCGCGCACTCGCACGTTTCGCACAGGGCAAACTGCCCAACAACGTCGGCTTCGAGGCCTACGACGTCCACACGATCGGCGGGATCGTCAAGGCGCTCGAGAAGGCCGGCATCGGGTTCGGCGTCAAAGGCAAAGGCCCCGGCGCCTTCTACCATTTCAAGACCCCCCCACACAGCGCCCTCGTGCACCTGGAAAGCACACACGTCCGCTGAGCATGTCGGAGCGGTTCGTCGCACCCGGGCGGGTGACGGCGAACCGCTCCTTACCTTGCCGAACGCCCCGCGGCCCAAGCGTGCTCCGGCAAGTGTCCCGGTTACGCCGTCGGCAGACCGCGTGGCTCGAGAGACCTGCTGTCTTCAGACGAAGCACTCCGTGCACAACCCACCCCACCCTGCTCCGCGCGGCCAGGGCGCTGATGCCAACCGGCGCCGTTGTCCAACGGCAGGCATGCCAAGGACCACATAGCACGAGCCCGCCCGAAGGTCGCCAGGCGGCCTTATGACCTTCGGCACAGCTTCGCCTCTCGGCTGCTCCACGAAGGCCGCTCCGTGATCTACGTCGCGCGCCAGCTTGGACGCGACGCCTGCCTCACGTTGTTTGCAAGCAAGCAAGCCCGCTGTCGGACTCGAACCGACAACCGCCTCATTACAAGTGAGGTGCGCTACCAATTGCGCCAAGCGGGCGTGGCCGTCAGTTTGACAGCCTGGGCGGCCTTCGTCGGGACATCGTGATCCAGTCCCCATGGTCGTTGCGGGCATCCAGCGGCTCGCGATTCCCCGCCCGACCAGGTTCGGGCGGGAGACCCCGACCGAGGTCATCGACGTCGACCAGGGCCCCCTGCCCGGCGACACGGGCCTCCGCACGGGCATCCGCTTCGGTCGACGGACCAAGCTCGACGGGCCGGCACCGCCGCCGCTCAAGACGCGCGTCGCTGCAGAACCGTGTTCACCACCGCCAACGCGACGCCGACGATGAAGATCAACGTGCCCATGACGAACACCTGCGGCGGGATTCCGACTTTCACAGCACCGTAGACCCAGAGCGGGAACGTGAGTGTCTGCCCAGCCACGAACGAGGTGATGATGAAATCGTCGATCGACATCGCGAAGGCCAGCAGCATGCCGGCCATGATGCCGGGGAAGATCAGCGGCAGCAGCACCTTCTGGAACGCCACGCGCGGACTGGCACCCAGATCGGCGGCCGCCCGCTCGATCGACCGGTCGAGGCCGACGATGCGCGCGCGGACCACGATCGCCACGAAGGCGATGTTGAAGGCCACGTGAGCGATGATGATCGTGACCAGGCCACGGTTTACGTTCAGCGTGATGAACAGTGAGAGCAGCGATGCCCCCACCACAACCGATGGCGCTGCGATATTGGTGAAGATGACCCCGTTGGTGGCGTTGCGGCCCAAATAGCGGTACCGGGCTAGCGCGATCGCGAGGGGCGTGCCGATGATCGCCGCCAGCAGCGAGGAGCTGCCCGCCACGACCAGCGAGTTGACCAGCGCGTTGGTCAGGTCGGAGATCTCGAAGACCTGCGAGTACCACTGTGTCGTAAAACCGATCCACTTGAACGTCAGGCGGCCGCTGGGCGCCTGGTTGAAGCTGTAGAGAATCATCAGCGCGATCGGGATGACCGTGTAGAGGATCACTAGCCAGGTGTAGACCGGCAGCACCATGCGGCCCAGGCGGAGGCGCCTGCGCGCACGAGGGAGAGCGGTAACGGAGGTGCCGACAGCGCTCATACCACCGCCTCCTCGACCGCCGCTGTCCCGAAGATCCGTGCGTACAGCCAGATCACCACCAGCAGCAGCACCATCAGGATCGATGAGAGCGCCGATGCGGTCGGGTAGTCGAGGTTCTGCAGATAGGAGGTCTGGATCACGTTGCCGATCATCGTCGTGCCGGGGCCGCCGAGAATCGACGCATTCACGTAATCGCCCACATTCGTCACGAACACCAGCAGAAAGCCGGCGAAGATCCCCGCCGAGGACAACGGCAGGATCACGCGGGCAAAGGCCTGGGCGGAGCTGGCGTAGAGGTCGTTGGCTGCCCGCACGACGCGGCGGTCGATCTTCTCGATGGCGACATACAGTGGCAGCACCATGAACGGCAGCGCGTTGTAGGTGAGGCCCGCGATGACCGCGAACGGGGTTGACAGCACATGTGTGCTGCGGGGGAGCAGACCGATGTCCTTGAGTGTCCCGAGCACGACCCCGTTGTCGGAGAGCAGAAACTGCCAGGCCAGCGTCCGGATCACGAACGAGACGAAGAACGGCAGCAGGATGATGAACAGGTAAGTGGACTTGTGCGCCCCGCCGTGGAACGCGATCCAGTAGGCCATCGGGTAGGCGATCACGAACGCGCAGAGCGTCGAGATGGCTCCATATTCGAACGACCTCACGAGCTGGTCGTGGTAGTTGTTCAGCACGGTCCCGAACTCGCTCCAGTGCCAGGTCAGGTTGTACCCGGTGTCCGGGTTGCCGGTCTGCAGTGAGACCGACAGGACCGTGATGATCGGCACCACGAAGAACAGGCCCAGCCAGAACCAGCCGGGAAGGCTCAGCATGTAGGGCGCGAGCCGCGCCCTCCAGTTGGTCATCTACTAAGTGCCCTGGAGCGGCTCACGACTGGATGATCGGGTTGAAGGTGTTGTTCCAGGTCTGGAACTCGCTGTAGTTCTTGTAGGTGTAGTACTGATGCACCTTGGACTGCATCGCCGACGTCGGGAACACGAGCGGGCTATTGCCGACAGCCGGATCCTCCTTGACGAGAATCTGCTTGGCGTCCGGAACGGGCGTGATGTAGTCGACCCAGTCGGCCACTTCAGCCGCGATCTTCGGCTGGTAGTAGAAGTTCATCCACTCGAGCGCGTCCACCGGGTGCTTGGCATGCATCGGAATCAGCATGTTGTCGGTCCAGATCATCACGCCCTCCTTGGGCACCACGAACTTGAGATGTGGATATCCACTGTTGTTGGCCTGATAGATGTCGCCTGACCATGCCTGCGTGATCCAGGTGTCGCCGTTCTCGAGCGCCTTGATGTAGCTCTGGTCGTAGTACTGGCGCACCAGCCCCTCGTTGCGCTGCTTCTGCATCAGCTTGGCGGCCCTGCGCCAGTCCGCGACGGTGGAGGTTTGCGGGTCGATGCCGAGCGCGAGCATGCCGACCGAGCCGATCTCGGTGTTGTCGCTCATCATCCCGATGTGGCCCTTGAACTTCGGATCCCACAGATCGTGCACGCTGGTGATCTCGCGACCCGTGAGCTCTGGGTTGTACGCGATTCCCGTGAAGCCTGACTGCCAGGCGGCCGTGTACTTGTTGCCCGGGTCGAAGCCGGGGTTCGTGACGAGCTTGCTGGCGTACTTGGCGAAGTTCGGCAGCTTGCTGTGGTCGAGCGGGATTGCCCACTTGTTGACGTTCAGGATCTCCGTGAGCTCCCAGGTGTTGTCGGTCATCACGATGATGTCGTAGCCGATCGACTGGCCGGCGCGCAGGGTCGGGGCGACCTGCGCGTAGAACGGCGCGTTGTCCTGGATCACCTCGAAGTAGCTGACCTTGATCCCTGTCGCCTTGGTGAATTGCTGAAGGGACGGGTGCTGGCCGTGCTTGGTGTCGATGTAGAGCGGCCAGTTGGCGAAGTCCAGCACGCCGGCTTGCTTCTGCTTCTTCCACCACGCGGCCGAACCGACGCCGTCCGCACGCGCATGCGACTTGGAGGCGGTCCCCGAGACCCCGCACGCGCTGAGCAGTGCGCCAACGCTGACCGCACCGACTCCAGCGCCGCCCACCTTGAGCGCCTGGCGACGCGTCATTCGCGACTCGGTGAGGCCCCGCAGCAGCGCGGCATCGGACTCGGCCAGCCGGTCGAAGGATTGATCCATATCAGGCACCCAGGTTCTCCTTTTGCTTCCTCTAGACGACGAAAGTGTGCTCAGGGAGCCAGCTCAGTCGCACCGTGTCACCGATGCCAGGAGCCCGCAGTCCGACGTTCTGCACGTAGATGACCAGTTCCGTGCCGCCGGGTCCCTTGACGACGTATTGGTTGCTGACGCCCAGGTACGTGCCGAGTATCACCTGTCCCGATACGGCGTTGACGCCGTCCTTCGCGGGATCCTCGGTCGGTTCCAGGTGAAGCTTCTCGGGCCGGACGCCCAGGCTGATCTCGCTCTGCCCGGCCGGGATCCTGTCACTGGGCACACGCACCCGCTCGCCCCCGGCCAGCACCACCTCAGCCAGAGCGGACCCGGCTCCGGTAGTGACGCGGCCATCGATCAGGTTCGAAGCGCCCAGGAACGAGGCCACGAAGCGCGTGGCGGGATCCTCGTAGACGTCGCGTGGAGTCCCGTATTGTTCAATCTTGCCGGCGTTCATCACAGCGAGGCGATCGGACATCGCCATTGCCTCCTCCTGATCGTGAGTGACGTACAGGAAGGTGATGCCAACGTCCTGCTGGATTCGCTTGAGCTCGGTTTGCATCGCCTTGCGAAGCTTCAGGTCCAGCGCGCCCAGTGGCTCATCCAGCAGCAGCACGCGAGGCTCATTGACCAGCGCCCGAGCGAGAGCGATCCGCTGCTGCTGCCCGCCCGACAGCTGCGTCACCTTGCGCTTTTCGAAACCGGGAAGATCCACCAGGCGCAGCGCATCCGTCACGCGCCTGGCGATCTCGTCGTTGGACATGCGCTTGCGCCGCAGCCCGAACGCGATGTTCCCGAATATGTCTAGGTGCGGGAAGAGCGCGTAGGACTGGAACACCGTGTTGACATCGCGCTTGTACGCCGGCACCCGGCTGACGTCGACGTCCCCGAGCATGATGCTGCCGCTGGTCGGCTCTTCGAAGCCGCCGATCATGCCGAGCGTGGTCGTCTTGCCGCAGCCAGAGGGCCCCAGCAGGCTGAAGAACTCACCGCGCGCGATCTCTAGCGTGATGTCGTCAACGGCGACGGTGTCGCCGAAGCGCTTGACAACGTTGCGCAGGCAGACGTCCGTGGCGGCGGCCACTGCACCGCTCTGGGTCTGCGCTTCCTCCCTCACGACGGATGCCACAACGCACAGGCTAATGCACGATCAGATTGATGGAGCGTTCCCGAGCGCACAAGATGTCGGCTTGCGATTGGACAAACGGAAACGTCAAAGGCTTCCGACCACCCCGGCTACCCGATGCTCAGGCCTCCGAAGCCCGCCCGGGCAGCCGTGCGCCGCGGCGCGGGTTGGGCTCAACGGCCGGCCCCGCCGTGGGATCCGAGCCCGCGCGCGCTAGCCGAGCGTTCATCTCGGCGTCGGCTGCGGCGGCCGACTCGGCGAGCGTCTCGGCGGTATGGCAGACCTCCGCCATGACGGCGGAGGACTGCTCGGCGGCGAAGGTCGCGGCCCTGAGACCCTGGCGGCGCGGGCGCCAGACGCGCAGATACTCCGCCATCAGGTAGGAGCCGAGCACGATTGCGATCGCGCCGAACTGCGCGGCGAGCGTCTCGACGTTCGGGAACAGCGAGAACCACTGACCCAGCCAGCCCGGCCAGTTGCCGATCGAGGTGGTTCCGATCCAGCCGGCCAGTTGCATCTCGTTGACCTCCTCGCCGACCATCACGAAGAGCACCACGAGCAGCATCCCACCGGTGATGATCAGCAGCCGCTTGTACGGCAGCTTCTGGTGCAGAGAGAAGGTGAGCACGCCGACCGCGGCGGTGAACAGAGCGCCTAGCGTCACGCCCTCGAGCACGACGCTCGAGCCGAAGGCGACGCGCAGGCTCTGCAGGAAGATGACGATCTCGAAGCCCTCGCGGTAGATCGAGGTGAAACCCAGCAGACCGAAGCCGAGCAGCGTCGCGCGCCTGCTGGTCTCGGGATCGCTGAGCAACCCCTTGCGGCGCTTGTGGTGGTGGGAGATCCAGCCGGTCCAATAGACCTTGTGGAAGAACCAGTTCATGACCACCAGCAGCACGATGATCGCGGGGATGCCCGTCGCCGCCTGCAGCCCGAGGCCACTACCACCGAACAGGCCGATGATCGCGATCGCGGCGAACCAGGTGCCCACCGTCGCCAGCAGTCCGATCACGCCACCCACTCCCACCGGACGCTTGTAGACGCTGTTTGCGCCACGGAAGCTGGCCGTGATCGCCGCCAGCACCAGGATCGTCTCGAGGCCCTCGCGGAAGACGAGGATCGCGCTGTTGATCACCGCCGTGGTGCGACTCATGTGGCGGGCGTTGGAGGCGACACCCGGATCCACCGTTCCACCGCCCGAGTGCCATCCGAGGATGACTGTCACCGTTGCCACCGCCAGCACAACCGCGACCCAGACGTAGAAGCTCCACCGCTGGCTCGCCCGCTTGCGGGCTGCTTTGGCTGCTTGGGTGGTCGTGGCCATGGGGTTAGAAAGCTCCAGCTTATTCCGATCGCGGCGGTCGGATTACCGCAGCCCGGAAGCTAGCACAAGTTAGGGCGCCCTAACCGTCAGCCACAGCGGGTGCCAGCACCAAGAGGTGATCATTGAATAGCCTGGGGCCGCATGCCAACGCCTGAAAGCGCCGCGCCGAGCTTCGAGCTCCAGGGCCATTCCACCCGTTCCGACGGCGAGCTCTCCCCATCAGACACCGTCTATGCCGCCAAGCAGGCAGGCGTCGAGCTGTTCGCGCTGACCGACCATGACAGCGTCGACGGGGTTGCCGAAGCCGCGGAGGCAGCCACTCGTGTGGACCTGGCTTTCGTCAGCGGCGTAGAGATTTCGGTGCTCGATCCGGTGGGCGCGGATCTGCACATGTGCGGTTATGCGTTCGATCCGGACAACCCTGAGCTGCGGGCGCAGCTCAGGCATTCCCGCGAGGATCGCGAGCGCCGCGCGACCAGGATCATCGAGGCGCTACAGGAGGACGGCTGGAGCGTGAACCACGATTTGCTCAACGCACGGGCGCTGGCAGGCAAGACGATCGGCCGCCCGCACCTGGCGGAGGCGGTCACCAGCCACCCCCACAACTCCGAGCGCCTGCGGGGCGAGCAGATCGCGAACCCGACCGACTTCCTCGTCGCCTATCTGATCGATGGCAAGCCGGCCTTTCGCGAGCGCGAGGCACCTTCGGCCGCCGAGGCGATCGCGCTGATCCACGACGCCGGCGGCGTCGCCGTCTGGGCCCACCCCTTCTGGGATGTCGAGGCCGACGCCGAAGCGATAGCCACACTCGAGCGCTTCGTGGGACTGGGCCTCGACGGGGTGGAGGCGTTCTACGTCACACACACGCGGGCGCAGACGGAGCGACTCGTCCGCCGCGCCTCGGAGCTCGGCCTGCTGACGACCGGCTCCTCGGACTTCCATGGGCCCAATCACGGACAATTCAACCGCTTCCGGGCCTTCGATACCTACGGCCACGAGCCGCACCTCGGCCGGCTGCTCGCCTCGCAGCCCTAGCCAGGCGACCTCGGGTGATCTCGCCTCGGGTGATCTCGCCTCGGGTGATGCTCGTCACTCGCGCGATCAGGCTGCGATCGCGCGCGACTGCAGGTGCTGTCCCACCTTGCGCTTGACGCGCTGAAGCGCGTTGTCGACGGTCTTGCAGTCGCACCCCAGGCGCTGACCGACCTCCTCGTAGGAGCGGCCGTCGAGGTACAGCGACAGCACCCGCGACTCGAGGTCCGAGAGCGAGGTCGAGATGCAACTCACCAAGGCGCGCAGCTCCTCGGAGCTGATCACCTGATTGACCGGGTCGTGAACCGGTGAGCCCGCGATCATCTCGTCGAGCGTCGGCTCGGTCTCGCTGCCGGTACCCGCCGGCGTGCTGGAAAACGAGACGCACTGGTTCAGTGGGCTGTGCTTGTTGCGCGTCGCGGTCTTGACCGCGGTGATGATCTGGCGTGTGATGCAGAGCTCGGCGAAGTTGCGGAAGCTCGATTCGCGGTCGCTGCGATAGTCGCGAATCGCCTTGTACAGCCCCACGAGACCCTCCTGGATGAGATCGTCCGCATCGCCGCCGGCCAGGAAGTAGGACGACGCCTTGAGGCGCACGAAGCCGTAATAACGGCGCACGAGCCTGTCATAGGCGTCGGGGCTTCCGGCCTTGGCGAGGGCGATGAGGTATCTATCCTCAACCTGAAGTTGACCCTTGGAGTTAGATGAGAGTCGAGCCACGACGACGTTCCTTTGCTGCGCCGCACGGCCTTCGCCTGCCGCTACGGCGGTTGGAATTGCGTGGCGCGTCACCTCCCCTGGCGCCGCTGCCTTATTGAGTTGCACTGCAGGGCGGTGCTCTCCCCAGGACCGCACCCTCCGACGGGTTGTGAAGTTCCGAAGCTTCAGAGCTTAGTCTAAAGCTTCAGTTGATGCTTAGCTTGCGCGGCAGGTTCGCATAACACCGCCGTCCTGTCAAGGCCTCGTCGCGACTCGCGCACCGAGTCCTGCACGTCTCCTCAGATCAACCCGCCGACGAGAAGCTCGCGGCCAGCGAGTTGCGGGCCAGCGCCTCGAGCGTCGCCAGGTCCAAGCCGAGTGCCTGCTGCAGGGCCCGGTAGTTCTCGGCGACGTACCCGCCGAAGTACGCGGGGTCGTCCGAGTTGATCGTGACCAGCACGCCCGCGTCGAGCAGTTGCGGCAGCGGGTGCTGCGCCAGCGAGTCGGCGCAGCGCAGCCTGACGTTCGAGAGTGGGCAGACGGTCAACGGAACACGATCGGTGGCCAGCCGCCGCAGGAGGGCCGCGTCCTCGACCGCGCGGATGCCGTGATCGACGCGCTCGACCCCGAGCACGTCCAGAGCCTCCCAGACGTACGCGGGCGGGCCCTCCTCGCCGGCGTGGGCGACCTTGCGAAGGCCGAGTTGCTCGGCGGCATCGAAGACCGGCCTGAAGGCGCCCGGCGGGTTTCCGAGCTCAGCCGAGTCGAGGCCGACGCCCTGGACGACGTCCAGATGCCCGGCCAGGCCTTCCAGCGTCGCCATGGCCTCGGAGATGGGACGATCGCGCACGAAGCACGCGATCAGCGCCGCCGAGATGCCATGTCGTGCGGGCGCCTCCAGCACGGCGCTGCGCAGACCGCCAATGACGTCGTCAAGCGGCACTCCCCGGCTCGTGTGCGCCTGCGGATCGAAGAACATCTCCACGTGCCGTACGCCGTCGCGAGCGGCACGCACGAGGTAGGCGTTGGCGAGGTCGGCGAAGTCCGCCGGACGCCGCAGCACCGCCATGCATTCGTAGTAGAGATTCAGGAACGACTGCAGGTCGGCGAAGTTGTAGGCCTGGGCCAGCGCCTCGACCGTCGCGAAGCGCAACTCGACGCCGTTGCGCCTGGCCAGTGCGAAGGCGAGCTCAGGCTCGAGCGTGCCCTCGATGTGCAGATGCAGCTCAGCCTTCGGGAGTGCGCGGATCTGCTCGAGCATCTGCGCTGATTATCGGTCGCGGGCGGCCGCGGCGGTGTAGAGCAGGACGGCCGCGGCCGCACCGACGCTGAGTGACTCGACCTGGCCGCGCAGCGGCAGCGAGATCAGCGCATCGCAGGCAGAGGCCACACGCGGGCGCAGGCCGCGTCCCTCGGAGCCCATCACCAGCACCACCGGGCCATTCAGGTCGACCCGGCGATAGTCGAGTTTCGCGTCGCCGTCGGCGCCATAACACCAGAAACCACGGGCCTTAGCGTCGTTGAGGAAGTCCGTGAGGTTGCGCACCTGCGCGAGCGGCAGGTGTTCCACGGCCCCCGCGGAGGCCTTGCAGACGGCCGGCGTGACCTCGGCCGCACGCCGCTCGGGCAGCACCACGCCCGCGGCGCCCGCGCATTCCGCCGAGCGGCAGATCGCACCAAGGTTCTGCGGGTCCTGTACCTGGTCGAGCGCAACTATCAGCGCCTGTTCGTGCGCGAGCAGTTGCTCGCCCTCGACGTAGCGGAACTCGGAGACCTCGGCGCAGACGCCCTGATGACCGTCCGAGCCAGAGCGCCGCGCGATCTCGTCCGGCGGCTCGAGCGTTACCGGCACGGCGCTCTGCTGAAGCCAGGCCTCGCGGCCGGCGCCCGTGCTGGCCCAGACGTGGCTGACCGTGCGCGGCCCGCGGATCGCCTCGTGCACGGCGTTGCGCCCGTAGATGATCATCACAGCGGCTCGCGCATCACAGTGACAGCAGCTCCGGCCCGTCGGGGCCGTCGCGCACCTCCCAGCCGAGCTCGCGCAACTGATCGCGCAGCGTGTCCGCCAGCGCCCAGTCGCGCTCGGAGCGGGCAGCCTCGCGCTCATGCATGAGCGCCTGCGCCTCCTCGGACGCTTCGGGTTGGTCGAGATCGAGCAGGTTCTCGAGCGCCAGCACGTCGAGCATCTCCCGCAGGTCGGCATCACCGACGGGGCCAGCGGTGCGGTTCGCCTCTCGCACCCAGTCAAATGCGGTGGCGAGCGCCCGCGGCGTGTTGAAGTCCTCGGCCAGCGCATCGAAGAACCCCGCGCGCAATGGCGCCGACCACACGGGCGAGGGACCCCTGGTCAGGCGGCGAGCGACCTCGCGGAAGCGATTGACGCTCGCCGCGGCGGCATCCATGCGCTCGTCGTCGAATTCGAGCGGCTGGCGGTAATGACCGGCGCAGAAGTACGCGATCACGGCGTCCCTGCCATAGGCATCGAGCGCCGCGTGCAGCAGCAGCGTGTTGCCTTCCGACTTGGACATCTTCTCCCGCGCGAGGCGCAGCATGCCGTTGTGCACCCACAGGCGCGTGAGCGGCTCCCCATGCGCCGCACGGGTCTGAGCCGCCTCGTTCTCGTGATGCGGGAAGGCGAGGTCGGAACCGCCGCCGTGGACCTCGAAGTCCAGGCCGAGCAGCCTCTCGGCCATCGCCGAGCATTCGATGTGCCAGCCCGGGCGGCCACGACCCCAGGGCGCGTCCCAGGCACTGTCCTCGCCCGGCTTCTGCGCCTTCCAGAGGGCAAAGTCGACGGGGTCGCGTTTGCGGTCGACGCCCTCCTTGCCCTCGCCCTGATCGAGGTCCTCCAGGCGTCTGTGCGAGAGCTCGCCGTAGCGCGCATAGCTGCGTACGGCGAAGTACACGTCGCCATCGACGGCGTACGCATGCCCGCGCTCGATCAACTGCTGGATCAGCCCGATGATCTCGGCGATCGTCTCGCTGGCCAGCGGCTCGTGATCGGGACGGCCCAGCCCGAGTCGCTCGGTATCGGCCATGTAATACGCGGCCATCTCCCGCGCAAGTTGCTCCGAGCCGGTGCCGGCAGCGCTCGCCGCGGCATAGATCTTGTCGTTGACATCGGTGATGTTGACAACGAACGTGACCTCATAGCCCTCGTGCACGAGGAAGCGCTTGAGCAGCGAGAAGACGACGTAGGGCCGCGCATTGCCAACATGTATGCGCCCGTACACAGTGGGTCCGCAGGCATAGATGCCAACCTTGCCGGGCTCGCGCGGGCGCAACGGCAGCACCCTGCCGCTGAGCGTGTCATGCAGCGTTATCTCTCGCACGAGCGAGAAGTTAGCCGGTCGCGGCTGGCCAGTGGCGGCCAACGGAAATGCACATGCCTCGGTTGGCCGCCACTATCCCGGCCTGGTGATGGTCGCGATCGCCAGGGCGGCCGCTCCCTCGAGCCGGCCGATGAAGCCCATCCCCTCCCCGCGCGTGGCCTTGAGGCTCAGCCGCCCCTCCGCCACACCGAGCGCCTCACGCAGCCGCGCTTGGATCGCGGGACGGTGCGGGAGCAGTTTGGGCTGCTCGAGCACCACGGTGGCATCGACATGCTCGATCGTGCAGCCGTGTTCTGCCAGCATCGCTACGGCTGCCCGCAGCAACTCGAGCGAGTCGGCGTCGCGGTAGCGCTCATCGGTGTCGGGAAAGTGCTCGCCGATGTCACCAAGTGCCGCCGCGCCGAGCAACGCATCGATGATCGCGTGCGCGAGCACGTCGGCGTCGGAGTGGCCGAGCAGGCCGTGCGTATGCGGGATCGTGACGCCGCCGATGATCAGCGGCCGCCCCTCGACGAGCCGGTGGCAGTCGTAGCCGAGGCCGGTTGCGACGCTCACCGCCGGCCCCGTTCGAGCAGCAGCATCTCCGCCAGGCGCAGATCGAGTGGCGTCGTGATCTTGAAGTTCTCAGCCGATGCGGGCAACACCGCGACGGTACCGCCCTGGCGCTCCACTAGCCAGGCGTCGTCGGTTGCGGCCGTGATCAACTCGGCCGGCGCTGACAGCGCGCGACAGAGCGCTTCGCGGCGGAACACCTGGGGGGTTTGGACCGCCCATAGCCGCGAGCGGTCGAGCGTCAACTCGACCGCTCGCCCGTCGTCGCCGACCTGCTTGATCGTGTCGGTGACGGGCGCGGCCGCGATCAGCGCGTCGACACCGAGGCGCTCCAGCTCTGTCACGGCGTCGGCAAACAGCGCAGGCGTTGCCAGGGCACGCGCCGCGTCGTGGACGATCACGACCTCGTCTCCGGCCGGCGCGGCGGCCAGCGCAGCCGTCACGGACTCGGAGCGCGTCTCGCCGCCGGCGATGGCAACCACGCCGTCAGGCGCGGCATCGAGGCGGTCAGGCGGTAGCGCGACGACGATCAACCGCACGGCGTCGACCTCACGCAGCGCCGCGACGCTCCATTCGAGCATTGGCCGGCCCGCAACGTTGACGAGCGCCTTCGGCCCCCCAAACCCAAGGCGCTCGCCGCGCCCTGCGGCCACGATCAGCGCGACCGCCATACGTTTTGGTCCGGTCAGTCCGCCGAGACCGCGACCGGCCCCAGGTTGCCTGCGCCCTCGAGAATCACGCTCGAGAGGCGGGCGTCGACCTGCTCCTCGTCCATGTCCAGCGCATACATCATCTCGGAGGCCAGAACCCTCTTGGCACGGGTGTACATCCCCTTCTCGCCGGTGGACAGCCCCTTCTGGTGCTCGCGGATCGCGAGGTTGCGGACGACCTCGGCCAGCTCGTAGATGTCGCCGGTCTTGATCTTGTCGCGGTTGTGCTTGAAGCGACGGTTCCAATTCTTCGGCATGTCCGAGCACTGATCCTGAAGCACTGCCAGCACCTTCTGCAGCGTCTCCTCGTCGATCACCCGCCGGAGCCCTGCAATCGAGGCATTGGCCGTCGGGACCATCACGGTCATGTCGTTGTGGAGGATCTTGATCGTGAGGTACTCACGCTTCTCCCCCAGAACTTCCTTCATTTCCTTCTTCAGCACCTTGCCGGCGCCGTGGTGCGGGTACACGACGTTGTCGCCGACCTCGAAGTCGATCTGCGGCAGCGGCTCGATCTCGATGTCCTCGAGCTCTACGTCTTCTTCTTCCAGGTGCGCTTCGATCATGTCAGTGATGGTGTCCTCCCTTGTTCGTCCGGCGGTGTGCGGTCCCCGCACCCACCGGCTTCACGTCTGCAGGTAGCGATCAACGAGGTTGATCTCCTGCAGTCGCCGAAGGCCCTCACGGATGTCCTTGGCTCTGATCTCGCCGACTCCGTCGACGGTTTCGAGCTCGCCATCGGTGGCGGCCAGCAGTTCTTCAAGTCCTCCGAACTCATCGATGATGCGTTGGACGACGAGTTTCGGCAGACGCGGAATCCGCCCGAGAATCCGGATCCCACGTGGCGAGATCGGATAGTCCAGTGTATTGAGCTTGCGGTCGTACCCGAGCAGCTCGGCGAGGCGGCCGAAGTCGAGCAGATCCTGGTGCGGCAGCCGCACGAGCTGGTCGAAGGCGACGGAGAAGGCCTCGTCGGTGTCCTCGAGCAGGTAATCGTGCACGAGCGCCGCCTTGTCGGTCGAGACTCCGACCATGGTCTCGTCGAGCTGCATTTCGATCAGCCGACCCTCGGTGCCGAGCTCAACGATGTAGCGTTCGATCTCGACCGCCATGCGCGTCACCAGCTCAGCGCGCTGCAGCACGGTCAGAACGTCGTGCAGCGTCGCGCCGCCCTCGAACTCGAGCGCCGTCAGCCGCGTCGAGACCTGATCCAGGCGGCTGCGGTACTTGTCGAGCGTCGCCAGGGCCTGGTTGGCCTTGGCGAGCACCACGGGAATGTCGGCGAGGATGTACTTCATGCCGTCGACATACAGCGCAACGACCTCGCGACGCTCGGAGATCGCGACCACGATCGCGTCGGTCTGCTTGGAGACACGCTCGGCGGTGCGGTGACGGGTGCCGGTCTCGAGCGTGTGGATCGTCGGATCGGGGGTCAGCTGGACGTTGGCATGGGCGAGCTTGGTCGCGTTCGAGCTGAGCACGATCGCGCCGTCCATCTTCGCCAGCTCGTAGAGCAGCGCCGGCGTGTAATCGAGGTCGAGCTTGATCCCGCCAGAGAAGAGAAAGGCGAGGTCGTCGGCGTCACCGATGACGATCAGGCCGCCGGTGTGGGCATGCAGGATGTTGTCCAGGCCTTCCCGCAGCGCGGTTCCGGGCGCCACCATCTCGAGCGCCCTAACCATCCGGGACTCCTGGCGAGACTCGAGCTCGTCTTTGAGCTCTTCCCCGGATCGCGAGGCCATAACAAAGCTGATTTTACGCCCTGTTGGTGTAATCCGGAAACGGCGGACGCGGATGGCTACCCGTTTGGGCCAACTCCGGGGCAACCGCGCCGCGGGCGTCAGTCTGTTGGGACGCCGGCCACGGCGATGAGGCCAACCGCGGCCGGTCCATGAGGCCTGATCAATCCCGTCCGCGCGGCCGAATCAGCCGACGCCGTGCGCAGCTACGCGGCTGCCATGCGCTCGCGCGCGACGACCTCCCGCACGGCATCGCGTAGCGTCCGGAAACGCCCCGGCTCAGCCACCGGCCCGAGCCCGAACTTGGCCGCCTCCTGCAGGCGCCGGTCGCCATGGGCGACCGTGCGCAGCTCGCCGGTGAGACCGAGCTCGCCGAAGCAGGCCAGGGGCTTCCCCGGTCCCGATTGCAGCGGCACACCGCGCGCGGCGCTGGCAACGGCGAGCGCGACGGCCAGATCGGCACCCGGTTCGTCGATCCGCACCCCACCGACGACGTTCACGAACACGTCGGCGTTACCCAGCCCGATCCCCGCATGACGGCCAAGCACGGCGAGCACCAGCGCCAGGCGGTTGCGGTCGATGCCCGCGACCACGCGCCGCGGCGGCTCGAGCTCGGACGGGGACACGAGCGCCTGGACCTCGACCAACAGCGGCCTGGTGCCCTCCATCGCGCAGAGCACGACGCTGCCGGCCGCGCGCGTGGCCTCGGCCACGAAGCGCGCCGAGGCGTCGAGCACCTCGACCAGGCCGTCATCGCGCATCTCGAAGACGCCCGCCTCGTTGGTCGATCCGAAGCGGTTCTTGATCGCCCGCACGGTCCGGTAGGTGCGCTCGCGCTCGCCGTCGAACTGCAGCACGCAGTCGACCAGGTGCTCGAGCACGCGCGGTCCCGCGAGCGCGCCGTCCTTGGTCACGTGACCGACCAGCAGCACGGCGATGTGGTTGGCCTTGGCGACCCGCATGATCTCGGTCGCGACCTCCCGTACCTGTGCCACCGAGCCGGAGGCACTGGTCAGCTCGCCACAGTGCAGTGTCTGCACCGAGTCGACCACGCAGACGTCGGGGCGCTCGCGCTCGAGCGTCGCCACCACCGTCGCGAGGTCGGTCTCGGCGATCACGGGGATGCTCAGCGGCATGCCGGAGCTGAGCCGCTCGGCGCGCAGCCTGATCTGCGCCGGCGACTCCTCAGCCGAGACGTACAGTGTGCTGCGCCCGGCCGCCACCAGATTCGCCAGCGCCATCGTCGTCAGCGTCGACTTGCCGACCCCCGGCGAGCCACCGATCAGCACCAGCGATCCGGGCACGAGCCCGCCGCCGAGCACATTGTCCAGCTCGCCGATCCCGGTGCTGAGCCGCGCGTGATCGGCGGCCGCGACGCTGCCCAGGGGCACCGGCGTGACACCTGCGCTGGCGGCCCGCTGGCCACCAGCGCGACCCGAGCCGCTCGCATTGGCCCGGAGTTCCTCGGCCAGCGTGTTCCACTCGCCACAGCCGGGGCATTGGCCGGCCCAGCGCGGCGACTCGTGGCCGCAGGCGGAGCAGATGTGGACAGAGCGGGCGGCGGGCATCACCTGAGCCTACGGCGGCGGGCTGACGTAACCGCGCAAATGTGCCGATAAAGCC
>JBOGYJ010000377.1:0-16209 GCA_050696795.1 Solirubrobacteraceae bacterium
TGAGGAGGCCCACCGGCTGGGCCTGGTGACCCATGTTGCCGACGATCCGCTGGCAGTGGCACTTGAGCTTGCGCGCGAGATCTCGGAGCGCTCGCCCGACGCGGTGCGCGGGGCCAAGCGCCTGTTCAACGAGGGCTGGAACGGACCGGCCGATCGGACGCTCGCGCTCGAGGCCGAGCTGCAGGCCGAGTTGATCGGCACGGCCAATCAGCTGGCGGCGATGACCGCCGCGATGACGAACCAGGCTCCCCGCTTCACGGACCCGTGAGCGCTTCAAGCGGAGGCCACGGCTCGAGCGAGGGGCGCGTTCACCCACCCGACCAGCCGACGAACAGGGCCACGGCGAGCCCGAAACCCGCCACCGCGATGACGTAGCGCAGCGGGCGGTCGGGGACGACGCGGACGACGGCGGGACCACACCAGCTGCCGAACAGGACGCCGATGGCGATCGCCGCCGCCGCCGGCCAGTCGACGGGGCTCTCGAAGGCGAAGATCACGGCGGCGATCAAATTGGCGGCGGTCATCGTGACGTTCTTGACCGCGTTGCTGACCGGCAGCGGCTCGAGCGTCTCCAGGGACAGGACCGCGAGCATGATGATGCCCGCCCCCGCGCCGAAGTAGCCGCCGTAGATCCCGACCAGCAGCACCGGCACGCGCCGTCCCCAGGAGGGCTTTCTGGTGGCCGCCGCCTCCGCTTCGACCAGCCGCCGGCGGTCGAGCCAGCCCCGCAGGGGATCACGTGCCAGCAGCAGCACTGATCCCAGCGCGATCAGCCACGGCACCACCAGCTCAAAGGTCGCGGAGCTGCCCCAGAGCAGCAGCCCGGCGCCGAGCGCGCCACCCACGCCGGCCCAGGCCGAGAGCGTGACCAGGCGGCGCCCATGTCCGCGCAGCTCCTCCCTGGCGCCGGCGGCGCTGCCCGGTCCGTTGCTGAGCAGTCCGAGCGTGTTGGTCACGTTCGCCGCGAGCGGCGTCAACCCAAACGCCAGCAGCGCCGGGTAGCTGACCAGCGACGCCAGACCGGCGACCGATCCCGTCAGGCCGGCACCGGCGCCGGCCACCGTCAGCAGTAGGAAGTGGGCAATGCTCATGACACGCAAAAGCCCCGTTTTGACGGGGCTTTGCTGAAACTGCCGGACAAGGACTCGAACCTTGAATACCAGGGCCAGAACCTGGCGTGTTGCCAATTACACCATCCGGCAATCGGCTCGGGCGAGTATAGCCAGGGCCTACCATCTGGAGATCGCCCGCATCGTCGTCACCGGAGCCACGGGAATGATCGGGAGCGCCGTCTGCCAGGCGCTGCTCGCGCGCGGCGATCAGCCGGTCGGACTGTCGCGCAGCCCTGCCGGATCCGTGGGCACGTCAGCCGAGCGGGTGGAGTGGCACGTCTGGCCCGATCCGCTCACGACCAGGCCCCCAATCGCGGCGCTCGCCGGCGCCGGCGGGGTGATCCACCTGCTCGGCGAGCCCGTGTCGCAGCGCTGGACCGCGGCGGCAAGGCGCCGGATCCGCGACTCTCGGGTCCTCTCCACCCGCAACCTGGCCTCGGCGCTGCACGAGCTCGACGACGAGCGGCGGCCAGCCGTGCTCGTGTCCCAGTCTGCCACCGGCTTCTACGGGCCGCGCGGGCCCGAGCAGCTCGACGAGCACGCCCCGGCCGGCCACGACTTCCTCGCCGGAGTCGTCAGCGCCTGGGAGCAGGAGGCGCTGGAGGCGGCTCCGGCCTGCCGCGTCGTGGTGACCCGCACCGGCGTAGTGCTCTCCCCCGGCGGCGGCGCGCTCGCGAAGATGCTTCCGTTCTTCCGTGCCGGCGTCGGCGGACCGGTGGCCGGCGGCCGCCAGTACGTCCCCTGGATCCATATCGACGACCTGGCGGCAGCGCTGCTCTTCTGCCTCGACACCGCCGACGCGGCCGGCGCGGTGAACGTCGCCGCGCCCCGGGCAGTGGACAACGCCGAGCTCTCGCGGGCGCTCGGGCGTGCGCTACATCGGCCCGCCGTGCTCCCCGTTCCCGCGCTCGCGCTGAAGCTGCTCTACGGGGAGATGGCGGAGATCCTCACCACCGGCCAACGCGTCATCCCGAGTCGGCTGCAGGAGCTGGGCTTCCGCTTCAGCCAGCCCGAGATCGAACCGGCGCTGCGCGACGTCCTGGGCTGATCAGGCCGACGCGCCGGCACCCGCGGGTGCAAACAGCGCTGTGATCTGATTCTGGAGCCCCGGATCCAGAATCAGCAGCACCTGGTCGCCGGCCGCGACCACATCGCCCGCCTTGGGCACGAACCCGCGGCCAGCGCGCAGCACCGAGATCACGAGCGAACCGTCGGGCAGCGCGATCTCCTGGACGGGCTTGCCGACCACCAGTGAGCCCTCCAGCACCTCGAGCTCGATGATCTCGAGATGCTCCTCCTCGAGCGCGAGCAGCTGCACGAGCCCGTACTCCGGCACCTCATGTTCGATCAGGCGCAGGATCAGGTCGGTGGCGGAGACGGCCGGCTGGATGCCGAGCATCTTGAAGTGCGTCAGGTTGCGCGGGTTGTTGACGCGCGCGACGATCCGCTCCACGCCGTACTTCTCCTTGGCGACCTGGCTGATGAGGATGTTGTCCTCATCATCGCCGGTGACCGCGATCACGAGGTCGGCCCGCTGGATGCCGGCGCGCTCGAGCACCCAGAGCTCGCTGGCATCGCCGTACTGGACGACGTGCTCCAGCTCCTGCTCGACGACGCGGAAGCGATCGTGGCTCGACTCGATCAGAGTCACCTCACGATCTCTGGCGATGAGCTCGCGTGCGAGGTTCCAGCCGACCTTCCCGGCGCCGGCGATGATCACGTACATGCTGGTCTGAGCTCCCACGGCACGCCTATAGGGTGAGCAGAACCTGTTCGGCCTGCTCGATCGCGACCTGCGTGGGGCAGATCGTCTGCAGGCCCTGCTCCGAGTACCAGGCGGCACGCGCGGGATCGGCGACGCGCACGACCACCCGCGGTACGTTGAAGCGCTTCTGGGCGATCTGCGAGATCACGAGATTGGTGTTGTCGCCGCTGGTGGCGGCCATGAAGACGTTGGCCTGCTCGATCCCGGCCTCGATCAGCCCGTCGACCTCGAGCGCCGTGCCGACCGTGAAACGGCCCCCGGCATCCTCCCAGGTCGAAGTCTGGTCACGGCCGAGTCGCTCGTGCGAGAGCGGGTCGATGTCCATCACCGACACGTCGTGGCCCGCGTCGAGCGCGCGCTTTGCCACCGCCGAGCCAACGCGGCCACATCCGACGATCAGGATGAACATGCCTGCACTGTACCGACGATCATTGTCCCGGCACCCAGAGGCGCCCGCTCTTCTGGGCAGGGCCCGGCTCGCCCGGCTGCGGCGGCTCCTGCGTGTCCTCCGTGGCGGGCTCCGGCGCGGGCGGCTGTTGATCAGCGGGCCCAGCGGGGCCCGCTGCGCCTGGCTGGGCAGCCTCGGGCTGAGCTCCGGCCTGGGCCTGCACGAACGCCATCTGCAGCTGCGAGACGGCGTCACGGATCGAGGCCACCTGCTGGGGCGCGACCTGCTCGATCTGCGGCATCAGCGCCCGCACCGACTCGATCGCCAGCTGCACCTGGCCGAGGTCGCGTTCATCCTCGGTGCCCGGCATCAGGGCGGTGCGGCGCATGCCGAGGTTCACCATCGTCACGACGTTCTCAAGCAGCACGTGCTCGACCCGTACGCGCTTGATCTCCTGCTCGTAGGCCGCTCGCAGCTGCTCCTCTGAGAGCTGCCCGGGATCGGGAATGTCGCCCGCCATCAGTTCACCTCCACGGTGCGTTGCGCACTTCCAGCATAGGTTGCCCGCGTCGCCTCCACGGTCGCGGCGTAGGCCTCGGGCAACGTCATACCCTGGGCCAGCAGCGCCCGCTGGCGCTGCGCCCCGTTGGCGCCAGGCAGCTCGACGCTGAGGCCGAGCTCGCGCCGCATCGGCGCCGTCCACTCGAGCAGCCGCTCGACCGCCGCACGCGCCGGGTATGCCTTGCCCGTCGTGAGCTCGAGCAGCTCACCGTCGAGCCCATAGCGGATCGCGCGCCACATGTTCTCCTCGATCAACCGCAGTGGCAGATCGACGTGTGGACGCCCCTCGTCGAGGTCGCGTGCTGCCTGCGCGACACACGCGACGATCAGCGCCGAGAGCGCATCGGCCTCGGCGGCCGTCGGCTGCGTGTCGCAGATCCGCACCTCCACGGTGCCGAAGGTGAGATGCGGCCGGATCGACCACCACACCTGCGTGTACTCGACGATCGAGCGCGTCCGCACGAGGAAGTCGATGTACTGGGCGAAGCTGTCCCAGCTGCCGAAGGCATCGGGCACACCACAGCGCGGGAAGCTCTTGGTGAAGATCTGCGAGCGCATGCTGTGCAGCCCCGCGTCACGCCCCTCCAGGAACGGCGAACTGGCCGAGATCGCCAGCAGCAGTGGCAGCACGGGGCGCAGGCGATCGCAGATCCTGAGCGCGCGATCAGCGCCCCGGATCCCGATGTGGACATGCACGGAGAAGGTGTTGTTGCGCCAGGCGACGTACTTGAGGTCGTCCTCGACGCGGTGATAGTGCGCGGTGTCGATGATCCGCTGCTCGCGATAATCCGCCCACGGATGCGTGCCGGTGGCGCCGAGCAGCACGTTGTGCGAGGCCGCCAGCGCGAACAGCCGGCGCCGGGCCTCCCGCTGCGCCGCCTGCGCCGCGGCGAGATTCTCGCCACGACCGGAACGGATCTCGATCTCCGAGGAGATCAGCTCGCCGGCGATCGCGTCGGACAGGAGCTCGTCCGATTGGGCGCCGTCGCGCAGCTCCTCGAAGCGCTGCGCCAGCCCCAGGTGCGCCGGATCGAGGATCGCGAACTCCTCCTCGAGGCCGACCGTGAAGTCGGTCGACTGCTCGAAGCGGACGTAGCCGCGGTCCAGATCGATTTCGCTCAAGCCAGGTAGAAGTAGAGCGCGTACAGCAGGTCCACAGCCGGGCTGGAGGCATGAACCGTGACCTCCGGCGGCGTCTGCAGCAGCGCCTCGGAGTAGTTGAAGATGACCCTCACGCCGACCTCGACGAGGTCATCCGACACGTCCTGAGCGACGCTCGACGGCAGCGCCAGCACCGCCACCACGACCTCCTCGTCCCTGACCACATCGCGCATCTCGTCGTAGTCACGCACGATCAGATCGCCGACGCGCCTACCGACCTTCGCGGGATCGGTGTCGAACAGCGCGACGACGCTGAATCCGTGGTCGGCGAAGATGTCGGACCCGGCGATCGCGGTGCCGAGGTTGCCGACGCCGAACAGGGCGATGTTGTGCTGCTCGGCGGTGCGCAGGATCTGGCGGATCTCGCCGATCAGGGCATCGACGTTGTAGCCGACACCGCGCTTGCCGAACTTCCCGAAACCGGACAGGTCCCGGCGGATCTGCGTCGAGTTGACGTGCGTGTAATCGGCCAGCTCCTGTGAGCTGATCGTCTCCTTGCCCACCTTGCGTGCCTGCGTGAGCACCATCAGGTAACGCGAGAGCCGCGCCGCCACGCCCAGTCCGAGCTTCTCCGCGGGCTCTTCCAGTTCCTGTCCGTCGGTGGTCATGAAGCTCCAACTCTACTGTGGGTCGTGCCCGTCGCTCAGCTCCACGAGCATCTGCTCGAACCGGCGCTCGTCGACGAACAGCTCGAAGGCCTCGTGTCCCTCGATCTCCACGACCGGGATCCGCTCCAGATAGCGCCTGAACCATTCGTCGTCGGACTCGATGTCGCGCTGTTCGAGCTCGAACGGGACCCTCGTTCGGACCTGCTCGATCAGCGCGAGCGCGTCCTCGCAGAGATGGCAGCCGGGGCGGGTATAGAGCACCACGGTCCTCACCGGCGCTCCCCCGTCGCGTACACATCCAGCTCGAGGTAATCCGGGAAGCTGAGCGCCGGCGTGTAGCGGGCCGCGCTGGCGATCATCGCGGCGTTGTCGGTGCAGAGCTCGGCCGGTGGGATATCGAGCTCGACGCCGAGCGCGGCGAGCGCCTCGCGCAGCGGCCCGTTCGCGGCCACGCCGCCGCCGGCGACCAGCCGGTCGGCGCCCAGCTGCTCGAGCGCCCGCTTGACACGGATCAGCAGGCTGGCGACGATCGCCCGCTGGTAGGAGGCCGCGAGGTCCGCGCGCCGGCGCTCGGCCTCCCCCTCTCCCAGGTCACGGACCTTGTAGAGCAGTGAGGTCTTGAGGCCGGCGAACGAGAAGTCGAGGCCGGGCATCCTGGCCGCGGTGGGGAAGTCGAACGCATCGGGGTCACCCTCCGCTGCCAGGGCCTCGAGCGCCGCGCCCCCCGGATAGCCGAGCCCGAGCAGCCGCGCGCCCTTGTCGAAGGCCTCGCCGGCGGCGTCGTCGAGCGTCTGGCCGAGCAGCCGCAGTCCGGGCCCGTGGTCGCGCACCTCGGCCAGCAGCGTGTGCCCACCGCTCGCGATCAGCGCCAGGAACGGCGGCTCGAACGCGGATGGCTCGAGGAAGCTCGCCGCGAGATGGCCATGCAGGTGATCCACCGGCGCGAACGGAAGCTCGCGCGCGGCAGCGATCGCCTTGCCCGCGCAGAAGCCGACGAGCAGCGCGGCCACCAGGCCGGGACCGCGCGTGGCCGCCACGAGGTCAACGTCGTCAAGGGTCGCATCGGCGCCGCGCAGCGCCTCGTCGATCACCGGCGGCAGCAGCGTCAGGTGATGGCGGGAGGCGATCTCGGGCACGACGCCGCCAAAGCGGTCATGCACACCCTGAGAGGAGATCACGTTCGCACGGATCTCACCGTCGGCGGTGATCAGCGCGGCGCAGGTGTCGTCGCAGCTCGTCTCGAGCGCGAGGATCAGTCCGTCGCTCACGACGCCTCCCACGGGGTACCGAGCGCGCGCCACATGATGATCGCGTCCTCGCCGTTGTCCGCGTAATACCGCGGGCGCGTGCCGACGCCCTGGAAGCCATAGTGCTCGTACAGGGCGATCGCGCCCGCGTTGGAGACGCGCACCTCGAGCGTGTAGTTCGCGTCCTCGCCGGCGCGCTCGATCACACCGTCGAGCAGGGCGCTGGCAACGCCGCCACGCCGGTGATCCGGGTCGACGGCGATGTCCATGACATGCAATGCCTCGTCATAGCGCGCGCAGATCACGTAGCCGACGATGTGGCCGTCCTGAGCCGCCGCGAGGCAGACGCTGGACGGCTTCGACAGCTCGAGCACGAACATCGCCAGCGACCACGGACTCGGGAACGAGCGGCGCTCGATCGCGATCACCTGGGGGAGGTCGCTGAAGCTGACGGCCCTGACCGTCAGGCCGGAGCGCTCCACGTGTCCGTCCGTGCTCATCCCTTCGCGACCTCGGCGTCGGGTACGCGCAGGTAATCGGGCTCGATGCGCCCGTCCGCCGACGGCTGCGCCAGCGCGCCCAGGCGGCAGTGCTCGCGCGCCGATACGCGGTGCAGCTGTGATTCCCCATGCGGCACCGTGACCCCCGCCGCCTCGAGCAGCTCCCGGAATTTCAGCGCACCGTCCCCCACCGCCTGCGTGCCGGCGGCGGTCGCGCCGGCGACCCGCGCGAGCTGCTCGGGGGTGAGCACACACGCTGAGAGCGTCGCTGCGGCGCAGAGCGGATCCTCACCGCCAGCCCAGCCGGCAACGAACGCCTCCCCGCGGCGCGCATCGATCACGGCGAGCGTTGCCCGCTGGGGCCTCCGGTCGTGGGCGGCGAGCGCCAGCGAGCGCAGTGTCGAGACACCCGCCAGCGGCAGCGCTCGAGCGGCCGCCAGCGCCTGGGCGCTGGCGATTCCGATCCGCAGTCCCGTGAAGGTCCCGGGACCGGCACCCACCGCGATCCGATCGATGCTGCTCCAGTCGGTGCCGCCCCGTACCATCAGCCCGTCGATCAGTGACAGCAGCCGCTGGGCGTGCCCGGGGCGTGAACCGACCGGCGGATCATCCGCCGCAGTCAGATCGAGCTCGGAGAGCATGCAGACGTTGGCGCCGGTGTCGATGTCGCGCAGCGCGACCGCGGTGCGAGGGGTTGCCGTGTCGAAGGCGAGGATCCTCATGCGGCCTGGGTGACCTCGACGGTCCGGCGGTCGCCGCCGGCGTGCGTGAGCGTGACGCTGTGCGTGATCCGGCCCAGGACCGAGATCTCCCGCACGCCGGCCTCGGGCCACTCGACGAAGGTGATCGTGTCGGCGCCGATGTAGTCGGCCAGCAGGTCGGGATCCTCGTCGCGCAGCGAAGCCAGCCGGTAGAGGTCGACATGCGAGACGTACGCCACCGGCGTCCCGGCGCGATAGCGCTGCCCGATCGTGAAGGTCGGGCTCGTGACCGGCTCGCTCACACCCAGCGCCCGCGCGGCGCCGCGCACGAAGGTCGTCTTGCCGGCGCCGAGCTCACCCCTGATCAGCACGACGTCCCCGGGAGCAAGCCCGCGAGCCAGGTCGGCGCCGAGCTTTTCCGTCTCGGCCGCGGCGCCCGTCTCATGCTTGGCAGCCTGGCTCACCATGAGCCCGAGTCTATGAGCCTCAGCTGCGTACTCGCCGGAGCCTCAGCCCCACGCCCGCACCGACCAGCACCAACCCCAGCACGGTCTCCGGCAACAGGTCGTAGCCGGTGTTGGGAAGCGACCCTCGCTGCGGAGTCGTCGTGACGGTCGCGGACGTCGTCGTCAGGCGCGACGGAGCGCTCGGCGTGATCTGCGACGAGGTGGTTGTCGTGGATCCGGCAGCCACAGCCCCGACGGGCATGGCGAGCGAGACCCCGACTGAAGCTATGGCGGCGGCAAACCTGAATGACTTCACGGGCCTCGAAAATGTAGTTGAACGCGCGATATCACACCACCCGGACGAATTACCTCGCATTTTGCACGGTTTTCCCTGCGGGTGGATCAGCCGCTACCGTGCAAGGCGCGTAATGCGAGCACGGATTCCAGTGCTTCGGGAACGTCTGCGCGGCTCGGACACGAGCAAGGCTGCGGGCCTGGCCGGGGCGATGATCGCCAACAACGTGATCGCGCTGATCCTCTCGGTCGTCTTCGCCCGGCTGCTCAGCAATTACGGCGCGCTGGCCGCGCTGGTGAGCTACCTCGTGATCCTCACCGTGGTCGGCCAGGCGGTGCAGGTCGCCACCGCCCGAGAGGGCGTGCTCGGCCGTCTCGGGACGGGCGAGGAACTGCTCGGCACCCTGGAGCGCTGGGCGCGTACGCTCGCGATCTTCACCGTAGTGGCGACGATCGCGTCGATTCTGGCGCGCCAGCCGATCGCGGACGCCGTCGGCGTTCCCCGGCAGGGCTGGGCAGCGGCAGCCGGGATTCCGGCCGGCTGCGTGTACCTCGCTGTCTGCACGCTGCGCGGAGCGTTGCAGGGTATCGGCGACTACAAGGCCGTCGGCCTCAGCCTGATCGGCGAGCAGAGCGTCCGGCTGATCGCCGGCGCAATCCTCGCGGTCATCGGCCTCGGCGTCGCCGGCGCATATCTCGGATCGCTGATCGCCTACCTGGCGATGTCCGCCTATTGTGCGCGCGAGATCTACCGGCAGCTTGCCGGACCCGGCTATCCACGCTGGCGCGTGACCCATGCCGCCTCCGGGGTGCTCGGTTTGGGCCGGCACGTGTGGGCGGCAGCGGTGCCGATCACCGCCCTGGCCATCATCCAGCTGCTACAGAACATCGACCTGATCACAGCCAAGCACCGCTTCTCGGACAAGGTGGCGAGCTCATACGCGGTCGCCGCCGTCGCCGCGAAGGTTCTGATCTGGGTGGCGATGGGCGCCAGCATCTATCTCGTGCCCGAGACCTCGCGTCTGCGGTCGGTCGGCAAGGACACACGCCCCGTGCTGCTGAAGTCGCTCGGCGTGGTGGTGGTCTGTGCGGTGCCGTGCATGCTGATCTACGCCTTCGGCGCCCACGTCCTGCTGGCCACTGTATTCGGCAAGAGCAAGGCGATCGCCTCGAGCTCGTTGCTCCCGCTCGGAGCGGCATTCACCGTGCTGGCGGCCACCTACCTCGGCGTTCAGTACATGCTGGCGCTCAAGCGAGTCTGGTTCCTTCCGGCTATCGGCCTGGTCGCCGCGATCGAGCCCGTGCTGCTGCTGCAGGCCTCGCGGCATCCTGCGTCGTTTGCCACCGTCGTGCTGTTCGTGCAGTTGATCGGCGCCGCAGTCACGTATGTGGCGGCGCTCGCGCGCCGGCAGCCGGTGCTGACACGGTTGGTCGACAGCGGCTCGGCCGAACAGAGCTCAGAATAGGCCGAGTTGCTCGGCGTCCGGCGGCTCTGCTGGCGGCTCGGGTCCCAACGCAGGTGACTCGGGCCGGCTCGGTGGGGCGGTTGCGGTGGTGCGTGGGGTGGGCGGGGCCGGTGGGGTGGGCGGGGCGGGTGGGGTGGGCGGGCCTAATTCCAGGATCTCTGGGATGCGCCGGAAATCGCCCCGCAGCATCTCGAGCGTCGAGGGCGTGTACAGCGCCGCGGCCGGGTGGTAGAGCGGATACAGCCTGACCGTGCGCGGACCGATCGTGCGCACCTCCACATGCCCGTGGATCCTCGAGATTCCGGTCGGCTCGCCGCGCAACAGCTTCGTCGCGAAGTTCCCGAGCGTGCAGATCATGGTCGGCTCGATCAGGCCCAGCTGACTGTCCAGGAAATGCCGGCAGGCCTCGAGCTCGTGTGGGTAGGGGTCACGGTTACCCGGTGGGCGGCATTTCAAGGTATTGCAGATGAACACATCCCCGCGCTGCATCCCGATCTCGCCCAGAAGCTTCTCGAGCAGCTTGCCCGCCTGTCCCACGAACGGCAGCCCCTGCTGGTCCTCGTTGGCGCCCGGGGCCTCCCCGACGAACATCAGCTCGGCGTCCGCGTTGCCCGAGCCGAACACGACATTCGTGCGCGTCTCGTGCAGCGGGCAGGCAACACAGTGGCTTGCCTCCTGATAGACCGCCTTCAAGAGCTCCCGGCGCTCAGTCGATGTCTTCACCCGGGCGATGCTAACCGCGCCGCTTGATGGGTACCATTTACCTAGGCCGTCACCCCGGAACGAGGGATGGACCAGAACACATGCAGCGCACTGACACCACCCGCGCAGTCATGCGGATCGCGATCGTAGGCTCCGGACGTCTCGGCACCGCGATTGCCGCCGCACTTCGCGGGAACGACGGCTTCGAGCTGACGGGACCGCTGAGCCGCGGCGCAAACGCCGCCGGATGTGATGTCGCTCTGCTGTGCGTGCCCGATCGCGAGATCGCGACCGCGGCCGCGCAGATCGACACGGGCGCGATCGTCGGCCACTGCTCGGGCGCGACCGGCCTCGAGCCGCTGGCGCCCCACGAGGCCTTCTCGCTGCACCCGTTGATGACCGTCTCGCGCGCCGGTGCCGACTTCACCGGCGCGACGGCAGCGATCGACGCGGGCAGCGAGCCGGCATTGCAGGTCGCCGGATCGCTCGCTGAGGCTCTGAGCATGCACGCCGTACGTGTGCACCCGCACGACCGCGTGGCCTACCACGCCGCGGCCTCGATCGCATCCAACTTCCTCGTCACGCTCGAGGCCGCGGCCGAGCGGCTGGCCGCAACCGCGGGAGTGGGTCGCGAGGCGCTGGCGCCACTGGTGCGCGCGACCGTCGAGAACTGGGTGACGCTCGGGCCAGAGCGTGCCCTGACCGGACCCGTCGCCCGCGGCGACGCGCTCACCGTCGCACGCCAGCGCGGGGCGATTGCCGAGCGCATGCCGGAACTGACGCCACTGTTCGATGCCCTGGCCGAGGCGACGCGCACCCTGGCCGCCTCCACACCACCGGAGCTGGAGCCCGTATGAGGACACTGCGCACCGTCGCCGAGCTGAGGACCGCGCTCGCCCAGCCGCGGCGAGAG
This sequence comes from Solirubrobacteraceae bacterium, assembly GCA_050696795.1. GTDB lineage: Bacteria > Actinomycetota > Thermoleophilia > Solirubrobacterales > Solirubrobacteraceae > Palsa-465. The sequence goes on from JBOGYJ010000377.1 coordinate 11,865, forward strand.
GGTCGCCGGATTGGCCTGGTGCCGACCATGGGTGCGCTGCACGGTGGTCACCTGTCGCTGATCCGCCGCGCGCGTAGCGAGTGCGATGAGGTGGTCGTGTCGCTGTTCGTCAACCCGACCCAGTTCAACCAGAGCAGCGACCTCGACGCCTACCCGCGCGACGAGACGCGCGACGCCGTGATCGCCGCCGACGAGTCCGTCGACTACGTGTTCGCTCCAGCCGTCGGCGAGATCTACCCGGACGGCTTCGCTACGACCGTCAGCATCGGCGGCATCACCGAGGTGCTGGAGGGCGCGTACCGCGGCCGCGGGCACTTCGATGGCGTGGCCACGGTCGTCTGCAAGCTGTTGAACATCGTCGCGCCCGCCGTCGCCTACTTCGGGCAGAAGGATGCCCAGCAGACGCTCGTGATCAGGCGGCTGGTGCGCGATCTCAACCTGGCGGTGCAGGTCGAGGTCTGCCCGACGGTACGCGAGCCCGACGGCCTGGCGATGTCGAGCCGTAACGCACTTCTGAGCCCCACCGAGCGTGAGCGCGCCACCGCCCTGCACCAGGCGTTGGCGACCGCCCAGGTGCTGGTGGCGGCCGGCGAGACCGACGTCGCGACGATTGTCGCCGCGGCGAGCTCCGAGCTGGCGGACCCGCAGCTGCGCCTCGAGTACCTCCAGATCGTCAACCCAGACACGCTGATGCCGTTAACCAGCCTGGGCGGGCCCGCGCTCGCGCTGGTCGCAGCCTGGGTCGGCGAAACACGCCTTATCGATAACCAGATGCTCTCAGTTCCAACGAGCTCTCGACCGCCAGCGGCGGCGGGAAGCAGTACGAGGAGTGATTGACATGTCTTCGCATCCATCGCAGATCGCCATCCTGGAGGACGCGTCACGGCTGCCGGTGACGCTCGCGACGATCAACGACCGTCGCCGGCTCGGAGAACCGCTCGTGATGGTCACCGCCTACGACTTCCCGAGCGCCCGTGCCGCCGAGGCGGCCGGTGTCGATCTGGTGCTCGTCGGTGACTCCGGCGCCATGACCGTGCTCGGCTACCCCTCGACCGTCGGGGTGAGCCTCGAGGAGATGATCATGCTCACGCGGGCCGTGCGACGCGGCCTGCGGACTCCGTTCCTGGTCGCCGATCTGCCCTTCGGCTCATACGAGGAGTCCGACGAGCAGGCGGTCCGCGCCGCGATGCGCTTCGTCAAGGATGGGGGCGCGGATGCGGTCAAGCTCGAGCGCGGCAACGCCGGCTCGGTGGCCCGCGTTCGCGCGATCGTGCAGGCCGGCATCCCGGTGATGGGTCACGTCGGCCTCACCCCGCAGACGTCGACCGCGCTCGGCGGCTACCGCGCCCAGGGCCGCAGCGCCGCCAGCGCCGCGCGCATCGCCGAGGAGCTGCTGGCGCTGCAGGACGCCGGTTGTTTCTCGATCGTGCTCGAGGCGGTTCCCGCGGCCATCACGGACGAGCTGATGGCGCTCGTCGATGTGCCCGTGATCGGCATCGGCGCCGGACCGGCGACGGACGGCCAGGTGCTCGTGTTCCACGACCTGCTCGGCATCCGTGAGGGCCGCGGCGCCCGTTTCGTGCAGCGCTACGCGGATCTGCAGAGCGAGATGGATGCCGGCGTCGCCGCGTACGCCGCGGATGTGCGCGAGCGCCGCTATCCGGCGCCCGAGCACTGCTACTCGATCGATGCCGAGGAGCTGGCCGGATTCCGCACCGAGCTCTCACAGCTGAAGGTCGCGCGCCCGCCAACTCAATAGCATGCGGAGCGTGCCGCGCATCACCCAGGTCTTCGCCTCCAGGGACCGCGTCTACTTCGAGCTCTTCGAGGAGGCGGCCCGCAACGTCATGCGGGCGGCGCAGCTGCTCGAGGAGCTGCTATCGGGGTACCCGGACAGCCGCAACCTGGCACAGGACATCCGCGACTGCGAGCACGAGGGCGACCGCATCACGCACGAGATCCTCGATCGGCTGAACCACACGTTCGTCACCCCGATCGAGCGCGAGGACATCCTCGCGCTCGCCTCGGCACTCGACGACATCGCCGACTACATCGAGGAGGTCGCCGATTACCTCGGTCTCTACAAGATCGAGGCGCCGATGGATCAGGCGATCAAGCTGGCGCAGGTGCTGCACCAGGCCGGCACCCAGATCGCCGAGGCGATGCCCCATCTGCGCGGCTTCAACGACCTCTCCGCGCACACGGTCGAGATCAACCGGCTCGAGAACGAGGGTGACCGCATCACGCGCGAAGCCATCGCATCGCTGTTTCACGGGGGCATCGACCCGATGGTCGTGATCCGCTGGAAGGATCTGTTCGAGCGGCTCGAGGATGCGATCGACGCCACCGAGCGCGTGGCGAACATCCTCGCCGGAATCGTGATCAAGAACTCCTAGCTGCACCCCGGACGAGTCCAGGATACGAGCATGCCACCGAGCACAACGACACGTCCGCCCGAGGGCCTGTTCGCCGCCCCGCGCGCGGTCGAGACGATCGCCGACCTGTTCGCAAACGTATGGCAGCTCGGCTACGCGACCACCGACCTGGATCGGGCACTCGAGGAATTGTCGGCGCGCTTCGGGTTCGAGCACCAGTTTCGGGTGCCCAGCGGCGGCGCCGTCTTCTTCGCCGGTGATCAGGAGGTGCCGTGGGAGGCGCGCTTCGCGATGGCGGCGCGGTGGCCTGATCGAGCCGGTGGCCGGCGACGTCGAGTTCTTCAGCGCCCTCGCCGCCGGGCGCTGAGCATCGCGGCGCTACCCCGTCTTTGACACGGCCGTCGGCAAGATCGGGATGTACATCTGCTATGACCGCCACTCTCCGGAGGGCTGGCGTGAGCTGGGCCTCAACGGGTGCGAACGGCTACCTCGTGCTGGCGCCGAACCGCGTCGGCCGTGAGGACAACGAGTGCGGCGACCTCGCTGTCGACTTCTACGGCAGCTCAAAGATCCTCGATCCGCGTGGCAACTACGTGGGCGCTCTCGGCTCGACCGAACACGAGGAGCTGCTCGTCCGTGATCTCAACATGGATCTTGTCCAGGAGATGCGTGACGACTGGCAGTTCTACCGGGATCGCCGTCCGGACTCCTACACCTCTATCGCCAAGCCATGAGCACGACTTCTCCGGCGTCTGGGCGTTCGGCTCCCCGCTCCTCTGACTCGAGCCGCCTCACCGCCGGATGCGGTAGCTGCCTGTGACCTTCCGGGTGTTCCCGGCGTGGTCGGTGGCGGTCGCGGTGTAGCGCACAACACGGACCTGTGGGTTGCCGTGCGGCGTGCCGACCCGCTGCTTGATCCGGCACGACGCGACCCCGGAGAGCACGTCATGCGCGACACACCGCAACCTGCGGCGCGCGCGGTAGACACGACCCGGTCTGGCGCCGGTGACCCGCACCACCGGCCGGTCACGGTCGATATCGATACCCCTCAGGCTCACCGTCGCGCTGCCACCATCGGCCGCGTCGACCGTAGCGCCCGCCGACTGGTTCCTGGCGCTGCGCGCCAGCCGCACCGGCGACGGGCACGCCGCGGCCAGCGGCGCCGACCCCGCCACACACGCAAACGTCACCGTCACCGGAGTCCGATACCAACCATGATGCAAACCGGCCCGGGAGCTGAGATGGGCGGTGATCACCGGCTCGGTCACCAGCGCCGGCGAGATCGTCGCGACCGTCAGCACCCCCGGCACGTAACTGAAGCTGTAGTCACCATCGACAGCGCCGCTGCAACTCGTCGTCTGACTGCCGGGATCCGCCGTACACGTCGGCGGCATCCCGAGCGACGCCGGCGTATCGCCATCCACGAACCCCGAATACGACGCCGCGACAACCGGCAGCACCCCACCCGCAGCCATCGCCGCATCACCGGCCGTCACCACCAACGACGCCTTGCCCACCATGACCGTCCGCACGACCGGCACCGCCGCCGCGTAGCTGCCATCCCCGGCCTGCGCGGCCGTGACCGTGCACGACCCCGCCCCCACCACATGCAAACCCCCCGCCACCACACTGCAGACAGACGCCGGCGCCGCGGTCAACAACACCACCAAACCAGAATCAGCCGACGCAGCCAAAGCCTGATCCAGATCACCATAAGTCATCGCAGCCGGCGCCGGAAAACTGACCGCCTGCGCGGACAGCCCACCACCAGCCCCCGTCACCGTCACCGTCACCGCGCCGCTCGGCCCAGACCCAGCGAAATCCTCGTCCCCGCCATAGCTGGCGGTCAACGCGTAAACACCCGCGTCAGCGAAACTCGTCACGCACGTCGCGAGCCCAGTAGTCGTGTCCACCGGCTGGCCACCACACCCCGCAACCACCACCGGCGACCCACCACCCACCGCCTCATC
>JBOGYJ010000378.1:0-9945 GCA_050696795.1 Solirubrobacteraceae bacterium
GACCGCCGGCGGGCGCTGGGCGCCTGGGGTGCCGTGGCCGGGATCGCCGGTGGCGGCGGCCCGGTCGTCGGCGGGGTGCTGGTCTCCGCGCTCGGCTGGCGTGCGGTCTTCTTCGTGAACGTCCCGCTGGGGCTCGGGTCGCTGCTGCTGGCCGCGCGCGTGCTGGTCGCGCCGGCACCGCGGGCGCATCGCGGCGACCCGGCCGGGCAGCTGCTGGTCACGCTCGCGCTGGCAACGCTGACGGCGGCGCTGATCCAATCGGGCAGCGACGGCTGGGGCGCCGCGGCCGTGCTGATCGGCCTGGGCGTGGGGCTGGTGGCGGTGCTGGCGTTCGTGCTGACCGAGCGTTGCAGCGACTCGCCCATGCTGCCGCTCTCGCTCTTCTCCTCGCGCGCCTTCTCAGGCGGGACGGTCGTCGGCCTCTGCATCAATCTCGGGATGTACGGCGAGCTGTTCGTGATCACGCTCTACCTGCAGCAGCTGCGCGGCTACACGCCGCTGCTCGCGGGACTCGCGCTGCTGCCGCAGATGGGAGTTCTGACGCTCGGCTCGGCGCTCTCCGGACGCATGTCAGCCCACGCGGGCCCACGGCGGCCGATGCTGATCGGCCTGGGCATCGGCGCGCTCGGCCTGTTCCTGCTCGCCGGCATCGGTCCCACCACGCCATATCCGCTGCTGGTGGTGCCGTTCGTGCTCGCCGGGCTCGGCATGTCGCTGACGATGCCGGCCGCCACCACAGCCGTGATCGAGGCGGCGCCCACGGAGCGCGCGGGACTTGCCGGCGGCACGATCAACGCGGCCCGCCAGACCGGTGGGCTGCTCGGGATCGCGCTGATGGGAAGCCTGGTGTCCGCGCACGGCCACTTCAGCGGCGACAGCCACCTCGCGCTGGCCGTCGGCGGCGGCGCCTTCCTGCTCGGCTGGCTGATCTCGTGGCGGACGGCGCCCGCTCACGAGCGCTCGGGTTTGCGCATCGCCCCCACGACCAGCTCGACGCGCTCGAACCCGAGCCCCTCATAGATGCCGATCGCGTGGTAGTCGGGATCGGCGGCGATCACGAGGTGGTCGACCTGGTGCCTTGAGCAGGCGTCGCGAGCGGCCTCAAACACCAGGCGCCTGGCGATCCCCTGCCGGCGGAACTGATCGACCGTCTCGACGGTCTGATAGCGGGCGCGGGTGTCGGTGACAACGATTCCCAGCGAGCCGGCGACCGTGCCGCCGAGCAGCGCCAGGTACCAGCCGCCACGGCGCCTGCGGAAGATCTCACGCAGCTCCTGCTGCCGGCGGCGAAGAAAGGTCAGGTGGTACTCGAGTTCGCCGCTGCGTCCCTGCTCGACGGCGGTTGCCGCCTGTACCGCGATCACGGCCTCCCACAGGTCCTCGTCGCCGTCCGGGTCGAGCGAGACGACCTCGACCTCCCGGTTGGCTCGCAGGTGATCGGTGAGCTGCTCGGGCCGCGCGACCAGGCCCGAGGTCCACTCGAGCTCGTAGCCGCGGGCCACGAGCTCGTGCTCGACCGCTCCCTGCTCGCCATCCACGCGGTCCCAGGCGAACGTGCGATGGGTTACGTCCGGCCGCGACGAGAACTCCTGAGCGAACAGCGCCTCCCAGCGCTCGCCGTCGCCCACTGCTGGGGCGTCGTCGAACAGCAGGAGGTTGCCCCACCAGTACGTCGGGTTGCCGGGCGAGTGCACCACCCAGTAGCCGTCGCGCCGCTCAGCGGTGTGATCGCCCGCCAGCACGTCGATGTCGGTGGCCCATACGAGGCTCTTGATCGGAGCGGCCATACCGCGGCGAAAACCCCCGCCAACTGGCGGGATTGGGGTCAGCATGATAACCTACTCCGTCTATGCGTTGTCGAAGTGGAAGTCACTGTCAGGAGCCGGTCCTCAAGGGCCGTCGCTTCTGCGCCACGCACGCGGCCGAACTGGATCGCATGCGTGAAGAGCTGAAGGATGCCGCCGCCGCCCGTATCGGTCGGGGCCGGCCAAAGCGGTCATCCACCTGCTGCCGTCCGGGCTGCTACGAGCCCCGCGTTCCGCCCGCCGCGTACTGCGACGCATGCGCAGCGGCCGGCTACGTGGAAGAAGCCGCATAGCGGCCCTTCCCGAAACTGCCTAGGAGGCCCTGGCGTGACAGGGGTGCTGCGACACCCCTACCGCCAGGGCCGCCTATGGCGACACCCCTACCGCCAGGGCCACCTACGGCGACACCCCTACCGCCAGGGCCGCCTATGGCTGCACCCCTACGGCTGCGCCGGTTCGCGCACAGGAATCCCGGCCTGCGCCAGGTAGCGCTTGGCCTCGGGCACCGTGTGCTGGCCGTAGTGGAAGATCGACGCGCACAGCACCGCGTCGGCGCCCGCCCGCAGCGCCTGCGCCAGATGCTCGAGCGTTCCGGCGCCACCTGAGGCGATCACCGGCACGCTGACCGCCGCGGCGACCGCCGTCGTGAGCTCGAGGTCGTAGCCGGCGTTCGAGCCGTCTCGGTCCATGCTCGTGAGCAGGATCTCCCCCGCGCCGCGCTCGGCCGCCTCACGCGCCCAGGCGACGGCGTCGCGGCCGGTCGGCGTGCGCCCGCCGGCCCCATACGCTTGCCAGTGGCCTGGCTGCCCGCCGCGCTTCGCGTCGATTGCGACGACCACGCATTGCACACCGAACTGCGCGGCCAAATCGTTGATCAACTCCGGACGCGCGAGCGCCGCCGAGTTCACCGAAACCTTGTCGGCGCCGGCATCGAGCACCGCCTGTGCATCCGCCACAGAGCGGATCCCGCCACCGATCGTGAACGGGATGAAGACGTCATCGGCGCTGCGCTTGGCGAGCTCGACGACCGTTTCGCGCTGATCGGAGGTAGCGGTGATGTCGAGAAACACGATCTCGTCCGCACCGTCGCGGTCGTAGCGGCAGGCGAGCTCGACGGGGTCGCCCGCATCGCGCAGGTCGATGAAGCCGGTGCCCTTGACGACGCGGCCGTTGTCCACGTCCAGGCACGGGATCACACGCTTGTAGTGCATGACAGCGGAAGATAGTTCCTCGAGGAGCTTCAGCCGATCCGGTCCAGCAGCGCCTGCGCCTCGCCCACGCCGAAGCGCTGCTCGTAGATGGCCTTACCGACGATCACTCCGCTCAGCTTCGGCGAGCGTAGCTCCGCCAGCGCCTGCAGGTCGGCCAGCTCGCCGATCCCGCCCGAGTACACGAAGCTGTCCTGCACGCCGCCGGCGAACGCTCGCGCCCCATCGAGATCGGGGCCGTTCAGCATCCCGTCGCGGTCGATGCTCGAATAGACGAAGCGCCGCACGCCACGGCGCTGGAGGTCGACCAGCGCCTGCGCCACACTCAACTCGGTCTGCTCGGTCCAGCCGGCGGCCGCCACGCGGCCGTCACGTGCGTCCACGGACACGACTACCTGATCCGCGTACGCCGCCACCGCCGCGTCGAGGAACTCGGGGTCGCGGAAGGCCGCGGTGCCGAGGATCACCCGTGCCGCGCCGGCCTCGGCCACGGCGCGGACCGACTCCAACGACCGCAGTCCGCCTCCGACCTGCACCGGCACCTCGAGCGACGCGGCGATGCGCTCGACGTGGGCGACGTTCGCGGGAACGCCGGTGCGCGCGCCATCGAGGTCGACGACGTGCAGGGCACGGGCGCCGGCGTCGACCCAGCGCCTGGCGGCATCGAGCGGATCGGAGTCATAGTCGGTGCGCTGCGCGAAGTCACCCTGCAGCAGCCGCACCGCCTTGCCGTCGATGATGTCGATCGCGGGCAGCAGGATCATGCGTAGATCTGGGCTGGCGCGGCGGCCTGGACCAGCCGCACGAACGAGGCCAGCAGCGCCAGTCCGTCGCGCGACGACTTCTCGGGGTGGAACTGGGTGCCGTACACGGAACCGCGCGCGACGATCGTGGCGAAGCGCTCGCCATATCCGGTCGAGCCCAGGACAGTCGCTGGGTCTGCCGGATGAGCTGCATAGGAATGCACGTGGTAGAACGGCGCGCCGCCGGAGGGCAGCCCGGCAGTCAGGGGCGAGTCGCGCTCGAGGCGCACCTCGTTCCAGCCGATGTGCGGAACCCGCAGGTTGCCGGCATCCAGCGCACGAACCTCACCGCCGATCAGGCCGAGCCCGGGTGTCAGCTCGGCAAGCTCGGTGGAGGAATCGAACAGCAGCTGCATGCCTAGGCAGATCCCGAGCAGTGGCGTGCCGGCCGCGGCGCGCTCACGCAGCAGCTCGTCGAGTCCGTGGCTGCGCAGGCTTTCCATCCCGCGCGGGAAGGCGCCGACACCGGGAAGCACCAGACCGTCGGCCGCGAGCAGCTCGTGCGGGTCGCGTGTGATGCTGGCCGCGGCGCCGACATGCTCGAGCGCCTTCTCGACCGAGCGGCGGTTGCCCATGTCGTAGTCGACGACCGCGACGCGCGGGCGCGCGGCGCTCATGTGAGCGTGCCCTTGGTGCTGGGGACGCCGACCTCCGTCGGGTCAAGCGCCACCGCCGCACGCAGGGCTCGCGCAAAGGCCTTGAAGACCGCCTCGATCACGTGGTGGACGTTCGTGCCCGCCTGCACCGTGACGTGCAGCGTGAGCTTCGCGTTGGTGGCCACGGCGCGCAGGAACTCCTCGGTCAGCTCGTGGTCATAGTTGCCGATCGCACCCGCGGGCAGCTCGGCCTCGAACACCAGCAGCCCGCGGCCGGAGATGTCGATCGCACAGCTGGCGCGGGCCTCGTCCATCGGCACCGTGACGCTGCCGTAGCGCGTGATCCCGGCGCGGTCACCCAGCGCACGGTCGAGCGCCTGGCCGATGCAGATGCCGACATCCTCGACCGTGTGGTGGGCGCCGGTCTGCAGGTCGCCTGAAGCGCTGACGTCCAGGTCCAGCCGGCCGTGGCGGGCCAGCAGGTCGAGCATGTGGTCGAGGAAGCCCACGCCGGTGTCCCGCGCGCCGCCGCCGCTGCCGTCAAGCGCGAGCGCGACTCGGACCTCGGTCTCCCCCGTCCTGCGATCGATGTTGGCGCTGCGACTCATTGGCCCTGATTGTCGCGAATCCGGATCTCCATCGACCGCGCGTGAAATTCGAAGCCCTCCGCGCGGGCGATCGGGGCCGCCGCGCGCGCGAGATCGCTGGGATCCTCGATCCGCACCTCCGTGAACACGCGACGGAAATGCTGTGGACCGAGAGCCGACGCGAAGCGGGCCGCGCCGCTGGTCGGCAGCGTGTGGTTCGAGCCCGCGATGTAGTCGCCGAAAGCGGTGCCGGTACCGACGAAGACGCAGCCCGAGCGCGTGATGCGCGGGGCCAGGTGCTCGGCCAGCGGGCCGAGCAACTCGAGGTGTTCGGGTGCAAAAGCCTCCGACAGCTCGAGCGCGTACTCGTGCGAGGGAACCAGCACCAGGCGGCAGATCGCCTCGGTGTCGGGCAGATCGCGCGCCAGCCGCTGGGCGAGCGCGTCGAGCAGTGCGGCATCGGGGGACACGCAGACGACCGCGGCGCCGGCGCCATGCTCGGCCTGCGCGATCAGATCGAGCGCCAGCGGCTCGATCGCCGTGTCGCCGTCGACGATCGCGAGCAGGTCGCTGGGACCGGCGAACGAGTCGATGCCGATGCGACCGGACAGCTGCCGCTTGGCCTCTTGCACGTACAGGTTGCCGGGGCCCACGATCACGTCGACGGAGCCGACCGTCTCGGTCCCGTAGGCGAACGCGGCGATCGCCTGGGCTCCGCCCATGCGGTAGACCTCGTCGGCGCCCGCGATCCGGCACGCGCCGAGGATCGCTGGGTGAATCCCGCCGTCAGGCCCGGGCGGAGAGCAGACGGCGACATACTCCACCCCCGCCGCCCGGGCGGTGGCGACGCCCATCACGACCGTGCTGGGATACGGTGCGCGGCCACCCGGCACGTAGACGGCGGCGCGCTTGACCGGCACCTCGCGCACGCTCACGCTGTGCTTGTCGAAGTCGACCTCGACGTCCTCGCGCACGGCGGCGCGGGCGACGCGGCCGACGTTGGCGAGGGCGAGGTCGATACCCGCCGCGACCGCGGGGTCGAGCTCCGCGCGGGCGGCGTCGAGCTCCTCCTCGGTGACGCGGATCGCCCGCGGCGTCCCGCCCTTGGTGTCGTGCAGCTGCGTGTAGCGCAGCACCGCGGGGTCACCCCCGGCGCGCACGTCGGCGACGATCGCGGCCACCGCCGAGGCGACCGAGCCGCCGTCGGGGACGAGGCTGCGCAGTTGGGCGGCAACCTCCGTGGCCTCGCCGGCCGCGGTGATGATCACTGAGTTCATCTACGGGCGATCCTAGACACCAGCGCGTCGATCGCCTCGGCCTTGAGCTTGTCCGCCACCGGGTTCGCGATCAGCCGGGCGGTGCAGACGCCGATCGTCTCGCGGACGACGAGATTGTTCTCGCGCAACGTCGTGCCGGTTGCCGTGAGGTCGACGATCGCGTCGACCAGCCCGGTCAGCGGCGCCAACTCGACCGAGCCCCTGACCTCGACGATCTCGGCCTGGCGGCCGGTCGAGAGGAAGTGCTGGGTCGCGATCCGCGGGTACTTGGTCGCGATCCGCACGATCCCCAGCCGGCGCAGCGCGTCGGCGGCGAGATCCTCCCCCCGCTTCGAGGCGACCACCATCTCGCAGCGACCGTAGCCCAGGTCGGCGAGCTCATACAGCGCGCGCTCGGACTGCTCCATCAACACGTCTTTGCCGGTGATCCCGAGGTCCGCCGCTCCCGCCTCCACGTAGGTAGGCACGTCGGAGGGCCGCATCGTGATGATCCCCGACTCCTCGAACAGCAGCTTGCGGTCGTTCTCGCGCACCGGCCGGGTGTCGATGCCCAGGCGCGCGAGCAGGTCGAGCGTGTCCCCGAACAGGGCGCCGCGGGGCACCGCGATGCGCAGCCCGTAGGCCGCCAGCGACTCAGACACGGCTGCGCTCCTCGGCGCGCAGGGCGATGTGCACGCGCTCGACGTCGAGCGCGAAGCCGACTGCGGGCAGCGAGCGGCCGAAGTCGCCGAGCAGGTCGTCGTAGCGGCCGCCGCGACCGAGCGGCATGCCGTACGCGGGGTCGTAGACCTGGAAGATCGGGCCGGTGTAGTAGCCCAGGTCGTGGATCAGCCCGAAGTCGAAGAGCACGCGCCTCGCGGTCCGCGGCGCCAGCAGCCCGAGCAGCGTGCGCATGCCCGTGCCCGCCTCATGCAGTGGGCCGTCCAGGCCCTCGAGCACCTCCACCCCGCCGCGCATGCGCGGGACGCGCAGCAGCAGCTCGGCGTCGGCATCGCTCAGCGGCAGGGCCGCGAGCTCCCGCTCGACGCCGACGAAGTCGCCGGCCGTGAGCTCGGCCAGGATCAGCTCGCGCGACTCGGCGCCGACGCCGAGCGATTCCAGCAACGACGGGTAGAGCTTCACGTCGCCGACGCCGACGCGGAAGTTCTCCAGCCCGGCGGCGTCCAGGGCGTCGCAGAGCACGGTCAGCGCCTCCACCGTCCCCTCGGGACCGGGCGAGCCGATCAGCTCGACGCCCGCCTGCAGCACCTCCCGTGACTGCCCTCGCTGCGGGCGCACACCATGGTAGGCGTGCGCGAAGTAGCAGAAGCGCAGCGGGGTCGGGGCCGTCGGGTAGCGGCTCGCGACCAGGCGCGCGATCGGCACGGTCATGTCCGAGCGCAGTACGAGCACGTTGCCGTGCTCGTCGAACAGCCGGTATGGCGAGCTCACGCGCGTGCCCTCGCGGGCGAAGGTGCGCTCGTACTCGAGCGCCGGCGTGGAGATCTCGCCGTAGCCGGCGCGCTCGAACACGACCCGCACGCGCTCCATCAGCGCGCGCAGTTCGCGCATCTCATCGGGCAGCACGTCTCTGGTGCCGCTGGGCGTCCGGTCGACCATGGGTTTTCAGTCTGTCGAAAAGGCGCCGACGACGGTTTCAGGTGCGCGCGCTGGTGTCTTCGATGCGTGTGATGCGGGCGCCCAGCGTGCGCAGACGCTCGTCGATGCGCTCGTAGCCGCGATCGATGTGACGGACGTTCCCGATCTCGGTCGTGCCGTCGGCGCAGAGCGCGGCGATCAGCATCGCCATTCCCGCCCGGATGTCGGGCGAGTCGACGCGCTGCCCGCGCAGCTTGCGCGGGCCGACGACGATCGCCCGGTGCGGGTCGCAGATCGTGATCGCGGCTCCCATCAGCTGCAGCTTGTCGGTGAAGATCAGGCGACTCTCGAACATCCACTCGTGCACGATCACCGAGCCCTCGGCCTGGGTCGCCAGCGCGACCGCCACGCTCGTGAGATCCGCCGGGAACGCCGGCCACGGGCCGTCCTGGATCTTCGGCGTGAAGCCGCCGGCGTCGGTCTTGATCGTGAGCTGCTGGCTGCCGGGCACGACCACGTCGTTGCCATCGAGGTGGCTGTGCAGACCGAGCCGTTCGAACACGAGCCGGATCATCCGCAGATCCTCGGGCACAGTGTCCTTGACGACCAGCTCGCCGCCGGTGACGCCCGCGAGCGCCATGAACGAGCCGACCTCGATGTGATCTGGCGCGATCGTGTGGGTGCAGCCCTGCAGCTGCTCGCGGCCGTGGACGGTCATCACGTTGGAGCCGATCCCTTCGATCTCGGCGCCCATCGCGACCAGCATGCGCGCCAGATCCTGGACGTGCGGCTCGGAGGCGGCGTTGCGGATGACCGTCGTGCCCGGAGTCAGCGCCGCGGCCATCAGCGCGTTCTCGGTGGCCATCACCGAGGGCTCGTCCATCAGGAAGTCACAGGGCTTGAGACCGCCGGCCGGTGACCGCAGCTCGATCAGCGAGTCGACCTCGACGATCGCGCCGAGCGCGCGCAGCGCGTCGAAGTGCGGGTCCAGGCGCCGGCGCCCGATGATGTCGCCTCCGGGGGGCGGCATCTCCGCGCGCCCGAAGCGCGCGATCAGCGGTCCGGCGAGCAGGAACGAGGCGCGAATCGCTTCGCCCAGGTCGTGGTCGACGCTGGTGTGGTCGACGCCGGACGCGTTGATCTGGACGTCGCCGTCGCTGGTCCAGCTGACGGACGCGCCGAGCGAGGCCAGCAGCGCGAGCATCGCGTCGACGTCGCTGATGCGCGGCACGTTGCGCAGCATGACGTCCTGATCGGTGAGCAGTGTTGCGGCGAGGATCGGCAGGGCGCCGTTCTTGTTGCCGGCGGGCACGACCGTGCCCGAGAGCGGGACGCCGCCTTCGATGACGAACTTCTCCATAGCTCTAACCGACACCGTCCAAACCGCACATAATCTTCAGGAGCACCCTATGTAAGGTAACGGCATGGCCGCCGGTACCTCGCGCAGCGACGCCTGGGAGCTCGTCTGCGAATGGACGCCCAGCGATTCTCTACGCCGTCACATGCTCGCCGTCGAAGCGGCGATGCGGGCCTACGCGCCGCGGTTCGACGGGGATGTGGAGCTCTGGGGCCTGACCGGCCTCCTGCACGATCTCGACTACGAGCGCTATCCCGACCTCGAGACCGGCCATCCGCGGCTGGCGATGGAGGAACTGCGCCGCCGCGGGTATCCCGAGGAGCTGATCCGCGCCGTGGGCTCCCACGCGGACTTCCTCGGCATCTCCCGCGACTCGCCGATGGAGAAGGCGCTGTACGCGGTGGACGAGCTCTCCGGCTTCATCCTCGCCGTTGCCTACGTCCGCCCCGAGCGGCTCGCCGGTATGACGCCCAAGTCGGTCAGGAAGAAGCTGAAGCAGCCGAGCTTCGCGGCCGCCGTCGGCCGCGACGAGCTGCTGCACGGCGCCGAGGCGCTCGGTGTCGACTTCGACGAGCACGTCGCGACGGTGATCGCGGCGCTGGCCGAAAACTCCGGCGAGCTGTTGCCCACGGCCTGAGGCTCACGTGTTCTCGCAGCCCGCTGGCCCGCTGGCCAGTGGGCGCACCTGAGCGGTCTCACGTCTGCACGGCAGGGCACGAGCGCCTGCGCCCATG
>JBOGYJ010000379.1:0-2542 GCA_050696795.1 Solirubrobacteraceae bacterium
CCTGTTTGCCGCGCTCGGCGGTTTCGGCAGCGAGCATCTCCTGGGCTTGGGGGATCAACGCGGCGTGGTGAAAACGCGGGGTGGCGCCCAGCTCGGTGATGATCAGCCCGTAGATCCCGCGCAACCCGACGCCCGGGGTGCCGAGATAAAGGATGGTGTGACGCGACGCGTCAAGGCCCGCGACCGCCGCCCTTGCGGCGACCGTTTTCCCGGCGCCGCACTCACCGCTGATCACACCGATCGCCTGCTCACTGATGCACCAGGAGATCCTGGCGACCGCCTCCGCGTGCGCGTCGTGAGAGTGCAGCATCCCCGGCGCCAAATCTTTGCCGAACGGCATCCTGGTGAACCCGTAATGCGCGCGCAACCTGTCAATACTCATCGCCCGTCTCCTTGCTGGTTGGTGTCACGACCGTCGCCGTCACCGTCGTTGGCGAGGCTGGCGTAGTGGATGCGGTGTCCGCCGAGCTCGGCGTCGCGCTTGTCGGCGAGCAGCTTGAGGTAGTCGATTCCGGTGCTCGTGGGCGGTGGTGGCAGCTCACGCGCGGCCTGCGGATGGGTGTGGCGGCCGATCACAAGCGGGACCGCGACACCCATCGGCCGGTGCTGATAGCGGACCTCGATCCTCGTGAGGTCGAACGGGTCGAAGATCAGCTCGACCTTGCGGCCGACCAGCGCCGGATCGACCTCATAGCTGTTGGCGTAAAGCGACACCGTCGCGGTCTTGGTCACAGTCCGTTCCTGGGACCACAAGAACGCTTCTCTGAGCAGCGCCGGGGTCGGGAGCGCCGGCGCGCCCGCAGCGTCGAACCGCGCCAGCGGCGTCTGCCCGGTCTCGGAGTGAACGCGCCGGTGGTAGACGACCTCAAGCCACGCGGAGAACATCCGGTTGAGCTCCGCGAGCTCGATGCCGTCGTCGATCTCAACCAAGAACTGGTCTCTGACGGTCCGAAAAAATCTTTCGATCTTCCCCTTCGTGGCCGCCGCCCTGGGGCTTGCGTGAACCAGCTTCACACCCAAGACAGCACACGCTCTGAGCAGCTGCGAGGACACGAACGCCGACCCACGGTCAACCAAAATCTGCTCGGGAACACCGCGCGACATCAACCCCGAACGCAGCGCCGCCTCGAGCCGGAACACGTCCTCGCCGGTCCCCCACCGCCACCCGACCAACAGACGGGAGTGGTCGTCTATGAACGCCAACAGCACCGCGCGGGTGGCGCTGCCAGCGAGCTTCGGGCCGTGCAGCCCGTCACCGGTCCACAGCTGGTTTCGCACGCTAGCTTCGAAGCGGCCATAGACCTTCCCGGCTGTGCGGCCGTCGGCGCGAACGTTCAACCCGGCACGAGCCAAGTGCGTCTGCAACGTCCGCAACCCCGGCACATGCTCACGGTCCTCGGCGATCGTGAGCATGATCTCGTGGACCTGTGCCGCGGTCCGCTCCGGCCGCTCCCGCTTGAGCGAGAACGCCAGCTCGAGCACCTCTGCCGGCGTGTGCGGAACCACAACCCGGGGCTGGGGAACAAGCGCGTCGAACCCACCCTGGCGATACGCGCGGATCCACTGATCCAGCGTGCCGCGCGCGACCCTGACAAGCCGGCCGTCCGGCCCGACATGCTCTCGCTCGGCAAGCGAGCGGACCAGCCGGCCGCGCTCCGCCTTCGACAGACCCAGGTCGGCAGCGTCCCGGATCAACGTATAGCGGAACAGGCCGATCTCCCGGCGCTGCTGCTCACCCATCAGTTGCCTCCGAACGCTCGAATTCCACCGAGCGCCCGACGTTCTCAGCTCACGTCAGCCACGCCAAGGCGGGAGCTCGTGTTGCCAACAGCAACCCGCCCGATAGCCGCGAGGCGATCTGCCACGGATCTGCCGGCCCGAACCTGAGCACCCATGCCCGGGCGGCGACCGCGATCGCCTCAAGCGCGTCCGCGACGCCGCCCCCGGCCGGCAGCACCGCCCCCAGCTCCGGGTCCAGCACCACCACGCAGCGCGTGAAATGCGCCCTGATCAGACCAGCCCGCTCAGCGAATCGGTGCAACCAGCCCCGGACCGTGTCCGCCGGCACCCCCAACCCAGAAGCGATCCGCCGATACCCCTGTCCAGCGACGCTCGCCTCGATCGCGACGCCGATCACGCCGACCTCGTCCTGACGCCGCAAAAGCACCAGATCCGGCAGCAGCACATGCGTGCCCGCACACCCGCGGCACCGGCCCCGCCGCGGTCGCAACAACCGGTCCCCAGACCGGCAACGCAGCACCCGCAGCCGCGCATACCCCCACGGCCCAAGCGCCCCCTGACACGACGGACACGACAACAACCCAGCTGCCAGCTCAGCCTCGACCAGCGACTGCTCGACGCATACGATCAACATCGGGTGCCACCTCCGGCATCCAGAGAGCCCTCCCGACTACCGATCAAGCTGACGGGAGGGCTCTCACGCGTTCAGGAACGCGCAAAGCCTGCCACCGCCACGAACGACATCCCGGAACGAAACGGCACGAGCACCACCTCCCATGCCGGATTCAAACAGCGCTCAACA
>JBOGYJ010000380.1:0-3957 GCA_050696795.1 Solirubrobacteraceae bacterium
CTCAAAGGCGGCTCGAACGAGGCCGCGGAGCGTGACGCGGACGGCCGCGTTCACGAAACCGGGGAAGTGGCGTGGGCGGATTCCGCGGACATCAGGCTCCTGCTTGACGTTCGCTTCGGCGGTTAGCGGAAGTGCGTCGCGTTGCTGGTCGGCTTGAGCGCGGGAGGATCGCTGGCAGCCGTCCGGATTGGCCGGACGTTCATCGCTCCGAGAGGAGGAGCTGATGTCAGGAACAACGTTGCTGGACGCGGCGGGTCGTCGGCGGTCGCCGGCGACGACCCCGGGGTATCTGAGTGGTCGAGCCCCGAGGAACAAGGGGATGCAGTATCCGGCGGACCCGCCGCGGCCGGAGGAAATCATTCGCGTGATGCGCCAGGCCGGCAGCGACCGACACGGGCTTCGTGTTCGCGTGCTGATCGCGGTGCTGTGGCGAGCCGGGTTGCGGATCAGCGAGGCGCTGGCGCTGGCCGAGACCGACGTCGACGATCTCCGCGGGTCGTTGCTTGTCCGCCACGGGAAGGGTGACAAGCGTCGGGAGGCGGGAATGGATGACTGGGGGTTCGAGCAACTCACGGCGTGGTTGCAGCGGCGGGTCGCGCTGCGGGTCGGGCCGCTGTTTTGCGTCATCGACGGACAGACCCGCGGCCGTGGATGGGCCGCGACGGCCGCTCGCTGCGAACTGCGCCAGTTGGCGGCTGAGGCTGGTGTGCGAGGGCGCTTCGCGCCGCATCAGTTGAGGCATGCTCATGCTGTTGAGGTCGCTCGTGAGGGCGTCGCGGTGAACCTGATTCAGCGTCAGTTGGGGCATACCGATCTCGGCACGACCGCGACCTATCTGCAGGGGATCGACCCCTCGGAGGTGATCAACGCGGTCCGGTCTCGCCGGCAGCCGACGACCCCGGCGACCGCCGGCCTGAACCTGTAGCGCTCTGTGCCCGTGGTGCCGTCCGGCCTGAGCGGGACGGCACCACAGTCTGGGGGCTACCTCACCCCTCGAGTGCTGATGCGATGTCGGCGACTCGTTGAACAAGCCTGAGGCTGTCCGGTACGCGCCTGAAGCCATGATGTTCGTAGAAGCCTGCGGCGGCGCCGTCGATCGCATCCACCACCACGAATCGCGCAGCGACAATCTCCGTTGCGGTAAGGACCCGTCGCAGGGCGTCGGCGAGGAGCGCGCCGCCAAGACCTTCGCTGTGTAGCGAGCGGGCGAGCGCCAAGCGAGCGAGTAGCACAGCGGGGATCTGTCGCGGGCCACCCCGACCGACCGCGCTGGGAAGCTCGGCGCGTTGCAGCAGGTGCGCGGCGAGCGAGTAGTACGCGATCACGGCCAGATCGCCCCGCTGCCACACGAACGTACGAGCGGTCCGTCTCGCCTCGGAGCTGAGCGCATGCGCGCGAAGCCACTCGTCGAGCTCGCTACGCCCGCTATCGAACCCGGCGAGCTGGTGCGCCGCGCTGAGCGGCTCGGAACGAAACGACCCGCGCGCTATGGCTTGACCACGCGCCGTGCACGCGTCGCGGCGCGTTGCAAGGCAGCGTTCGGTTGGGGTGGCTCGTCAAGTGCTAAGAGCATCCGATCGAAGAAGTCCGCCGAGACGATCGTCACCGCGGCATGCTCGGTCAACACCTCATCGGCGCGACGCTCGGCTGCGGTGCGGACGAAGTCGCTGGAGGACTCGTGCACGAGGTCTGCGGCGTGCACGATCCGCTGCTTCGCTTCCGGGCGGATACGAAACTCAAGGCGTGTTGACGCGCTTCCTGACATGTCCGGACGATTGTACGGCAACCGTCGGCGACCTCAACTAACGTGGGTCCGGGCACGCTGCCGCTTCTGACTGCCGCTGCATCGGAGCAGAAGCCGCGGCCAGATTTCCCAGCGGGCGACGAGGCAGTTGTCTCTCTCGATACTCAGCCTGATGGCGTGCAGAGTGCTCACCTCCTTGGCAGGTACGAATGGTCGGACATCGCCATGGGAGCATCCCCCGCGCGCCGGCCTGGAGCCGTGCCTCAGCTCCGGTGCCTCAGAGATGATCCGGCTTCAACGATTCGTGGTGGTCTCCGGGGACCACGCAGTAGCCAGCGGCGGCGAGCCATGACCGAGCTCGGCCACGCTGGCGCTCCTCCGACAGCGCGTGCCATCGCTCGAGCTCACAGGGCGAGCCTGCGAGCTCGTTCTTGAAGCGGCCAAACGCGCCGCAGCCTTCGATCGCGATACCCAGGTGCTCGGCACGACCGGGGTCCTCGACACAGGCGATGAACAGCTCCATGTCCCGGTAGCCCTCGCGTGAGCCCTCGCCGTAGACCGGCAGCCACCGCTCCGGGTCATCGGTGGCGTCCTCGTCTTCCTCTCCGGCCTCGAGGGCGTATTCGATTGCTGCCTGAGCCCAGACCTCACCGGTCCTGATGTCGATGCGACCTCCGGCGCTGAGTGGGTCGCCTTCGAGGATCCCGGCCAGCTCGTCAAGCTCGACCGGCAGCGCCCGCAGCATCGGCGCTGGGCCGCTGCCGAGCAGAGCATCAAGCTGGTCGGCGAGCTCATCGTCACCGTCCCAGCCTCGCTGGCGAGCCGCAACCACAAACCGGCGTGCCAGCTCGCTGGCTCCGTCCACGCGCTGCATAACGGCAGCGATGAGACCGTCACCACCCAGCTGCAGCAAGTCATCGTAGGCGCCGACGCTGCCGAGCACGTCGACGACAGCCGGTCCGTCGCCACGATAGACAGCCGCTCGCAGGGCAGCGCGTTGCTCCTTGGAGTCCATTTGCTCTTCGTAGTCTGGCGCCGCCAGGCCTGAACCGTGGCCCCGCCGCCCCGGGGCGTGACCGGCGCGGGGTGGCGGGCTCGGCGTGACCGCTCCTCCAGGTCCGCGAGCGCTCGAAGCGGAAGCCGAGGGCCGGTGGCCGCAGAGCGACCAAGCAAAAGGCCAACCTCGCGGTGCGCAGCACGAGCCGTTCGTTCACGCACGGGCTGTGTCGATGTCGGGCCGGATACCATGACTGGCCGGTGACCGACCGCGTCCGTGTCCGGAGCATGAAGCAGTTGTTCGAGCTCGCGTTGCAACTCGAGCCGCCGTGGCGCGTGACCAGCAGCGAACTCGACTTCGCGCGGCGGAGAGTCGATTTGCACTTGGGCTTCCGAGCTGGTTCGCGATTTCCATGTCCTCAATGCGGCTGCGCATGCGAGGCCGTCGGATTCACCGAGGGCACCTGGCGCCAGCCGGACATGATGGCGTTCGAGGCGTTCGTCACAGCCCGGCTGCCGTCAGTCCGCTGCTCCGAGCACGGGGAGATGGCCATGACACCATCCTGGGCGAGCGACCACGTCTCGCTCCAGGATCTGATCCGAAACGGCAACACCGATCAGCTGCGCGCGACGCGTGCGCGACGCAGCTCGCGCACTCCCCGTCCACCCGGAAGCCGCGGGCAAGCTCGCCAGTGAAAGCCGCGCCAGTGATCGGCGGGCGACGCCGGGATCAGGCGGTGTCGGCCTCGTTGGGGTATTGGGGCAGCTATCGCCGACCGCGGCCAAAACGAGCGGGTAGTGAGCCGCTGCTTTCCATAAGAGGCGGCAGCCTCGAGCTCCATCGCCCTGGCTGCCGCCTTCACGAAGCCGGGGGGCGCCAGCCGCCGCGCGATCGCGGTGACCGTCACGCTGCTGCTTTTCGTCCGGCGAGAGCGAGAGCAGCAGCCGGTGGCGGACTGCCCTGCGGGCGACATTGCGGGAGCGGCCGAGGGGGTTCGGGCGGGCAGCCCTCGAGAAGCGTTTGAGGCGGGTCACCGGATTTCGTAGGTGCCGTCGAGTCGGGCGCGTGCGATGACGTGTCCGGCCATTCCGCGGAGTGCATCGGTGAGGGTGAACCCGTTGGGCAGTTCGGGCTGGCAGTCCAGGGCGAAGAGTTGAAAGACGTAGGAATGTGGACCGTGTGAGCGCGGGGGCAGGGGCCCGGACCAGCCGCGGCG
>JBOGYJ010000381.1:0-11255 GCA_050696795.1 Solirubrobacteraceae bacterium
CACCTACGCGCTGCAGCTGCTGCGCGAGCACGGCGCCGAGCACATCCGCGTGTTCGGCGGTGGCGGCGGCACGATCACCCCGCAGGAGATCACCGAGTTGCAGCAGGCCGGCGTCGAGCGGCTCTACCACCCCAACGACGGCATGGCGCTCGGCCTCACCGGCATGATCGACGACCTGATGGCGCGGGCGCGGGCGCGACGCGCCGAGACGGCCGGTCAGATCGGGAGGCCATGGGAGTTTCCCGGCAGAAATGCCGGTAAACGGCCATTGCCTCCCTCCGATGACCTGCAGATTGCACGGATGCTCTCTGCGCTGGAGGACGCGATGCTCGCCGAGCACGAGCTCGATCAGCTCCGTGCGACCTGGTCCTTCGTCGCGCACCAGGCCCCGGTGGTCGGGATCACCGGCACCGGCGGCGCCGGCAAGAGCACCGTCACCGACGAGCTGCTGAGCCGCTTCACTCAAGCGTTCCCGGAGCTCCGGATGGCGGTGGTCGCCGTCGACCCGACCCGGCGCCGCACCGGCGGCGCGTTGCTCGGTGACCGCATCCGTATGAACAGCCTGCGCCACGAGCGCATCTACATGCGCTCGGTCGCCACCCGCCAGAGCAACCGCTCGACCAGCGCGATGCTCCACGACGCGATCGCCTACCTGCGCGGAACCGGCTTCGACCTCGTGATCGTCGAGACCGCCGGGACCGGCCAGAGCGACTCGGAGATCGTCGACCTGGTCGACGTGCCCGTGTACGTGATGACCAGCGAGTTCGGGGCGGCCAGCCAGCTGGAGAAGATCGACATGCTCGACCTGGCCGAGCTGGTCGTGATCAACAAGTTCGACAAGCGCGGCGCCGAGGATGCGTTGCGCGACGTGCGCAAGCAGTGGCGCCGCAACCATGTTGCCTTCGAGCAGGCCGACGAGCAGATTCCGGTCTTCCCGACGGTCGCGAGCCAGTTCGCCGACCCCGGGGTGACGACGCTGTTCGCGGCGCTCTGTGCCCGGATCGCGGCGCACGCGCCCGCTGGCGCGAACGCCGGCAACTGGGAGCCCGGGATCGAGCCGGCGGAGCCCGAGCAGGCCGGCGGCGGGCTGATCCCCGGCAACCGCGCGCGCTACCTCGCGGAGATCGCCGAGCAGGGCCGCGCAATCAACGCCGACGTCGAGCACAGTGCGGCCGTCGCCGCGCAGGCGCAGCACTACCTCGAGGCCGGCCGGGCGCTGTCCGGCGGCGACGACGAGCAGGCCGCCGTCCGCCTGCGGCAACTGCACGACGACGCGCTCGCCGAGCTCACACCCGAGGCACGGACTCTGCTCGACGCTTGGGATGAGCGCATCGCTCAGATCACCGCCGAGACCTACAGCTACCGGGTGCGTGACCGCGAGGTCACCGGCGAGAACTACCGGCGGTCCTTGAGCCAGCTGCCGATCCCCAAGCTCGCGCCGCCGCGGTTGGACGGTTGGGGTGACCGTCTGCGTTTCCTGATGAAGGAGAACCTGCCCGGTTCCTATCCCTACACCGGCGGCGTGTTCCCGTACCGGCGCCAGGGCGAGGATCCGACCCGCATGTTCGCGGGCGAGGGCACGCCGGAGCGCACCAACCGCCGCTTTCACTACCTCTCAGCGGGGCAGCCGGCGGCGCGCCTGTCGACGGCGTTTGACTCGGTCACGCTCTACGGCGAGGACCCGCACGAGCGCCCCGACATCTACGGCAAGGTCGGCAACTCGGGCGTCTCGATAGCGACGCTCGATGACGCCAAGAAGCTCTACTCGGGCTTCGACCTGTGCGCGCCGACGACCTCGGTCTCGATGACGATCAACGGTCCGGCGCCGATCATCCTCGCGTTCTTCATGAACGCCGCGATCGACCAGCAGGTCGAGCGCCACCTGCGTGAGACCGGTGCCCCCATCCCGCAGCCAGCCGCTGCCTATGCGGGCGATCTGCCGCAGGGCAGCGACGGACTCGGGCTGGCCCTGCTCGGGCGCAGCGGTGAGGAGGTCGTCGAGCGCGCCGTCTACGAGCGCATCAAGGCCGAGACGCTGCGCCAGGTGCGCGGCACCGTGCAGGCGGACATCCTCAAGGAGGACCAGGCGCAGAACACCTGCATCTTCTCGACCGAGTTCGCGATGAAGATGATGGGGGACGTCCAGCAGTACTTCATCGACCAGCAGGTGCGCAACTTCTACAGCGTCTCGATCAGCGGCTACCACATCGCCGAGGCGGGGGCCAACCCGATCAGCCAGTTGGCGTTCACGCTCGCCAACGGCTTCACGATCGTCGAGTACTACCTCGCGCGCGGGATGGCGATCGACGACTTCGCACCCAATCTCAGCTTCTTCTTCTCCAACGGCATGGACCCCGAGTACGTGGTGATCGGCCGCGTCGCGCGTCGCATCTGGGCGCGGGCGATGCGCGAGCGCTACGGCGCCTCGCCACGCAGCCAGATGCTCAAGTACCACGTCCAGACCAGCGGCCGGTCGCTGCACGCGCAGGAGATCAGCTTCAACGACATCCGCACGACCCTGCAGGCGCTGTACGCGATCTTCGACAACTGCAACAGCCTGCACACCAACGCCTACGACGAGGCGATAACGACCCCGACCGAAGGCTCGGTGCGCCGCGCGGTGGCGATCCAGCTGATCATCAACCGCGAGCTCGGCCTGAACTTCAACGAGAACCCGTGGCAGGGCTCGTTCGTCATCAACGAACTCACCGACCTCGTCGAGGAGGCCGTCTACGCCGAGTTCGAGCGGCTGTCAGAGCGCGGTGGCGTGCTCGGCGCGATGGACACGATGTACCAGCGCTCGAAGATCCAGGAGGAGAGCCTGCTCTACGAGCGGCTCAAGCACTCAGGCGAGCTGCCGCTGATCGGCGTCAACACCTTCCTGCCCCGTGATGGCCAGGGCGAGCACATAGACAAGCTGGAGTTGATGCGCTCGACTGAAGCCGAGAAGCAGCAGCAGATCGCCAACGTGCGCGCCGTCCAGGAACGCGGCGCCGATCGCAGACCCGCGGCGCTCGCCCGGCTACGGCAGGTCGCGCGCGCCCGCGGCAACGTGTTCGCGGAGCTGATGGACGCCGTCAAGCACGCCTCGCTCGGCCAGATCTCGGAGGCGCTGTATGAGGTCGGTGGCGAGTACCGGCGCAACATGTGATCAGCCCCAGATCGACGCCGGCGCGTCGGCCAACGCGGCCGTCGCGGCATGGCGGCCGGCGGCGCGCATGCGGTCGAGCATGTGGAACTCGAGGATGCCGATGCTCTCGAAGTCCGGCTGGATCAGCAGGTCCGCGAACGATCGTCGGCGGGCGTCGTTGGACTCGCTCAGCAGCATCACCTTGAAGAGCGTCTCGGGCAGCGTCGGGATCTCTGGGCTGATCCCGGGCGGCAGGGCACGGACCGAGGGCTCCGATACGTCGACCGCGATGATCGGTCCCTCGCCATCGAGCGCGAGCGCCTCGGTCGGGAGGTTGTCCATCAGGCCGCCATCGACCAGCAGGTACTGGTCGATCACGACCGGCGGCACGAAGATCGGCAGCGCCATGCTGGCGCTGACAGCCTCAGCCAGCGGGCCGAGGCGGTGGCGAACCGGCGCCGCGCTGATCAGGTCGGTGCTGACGCACGAAAAGCCCAGGTTGAGATCCTCGATCCGGCCGGGAAGCGTGCGTTCGAGCATCGCGCGGGCGCGCTCGCCCCGCAACAGCGAGATTCGCGGTACGCGGTAGTCACTGACGGGATTGCGCCGCACCCACTCCTCGTAGCAGCAGGCGTCGATCTCGGCTGGGTCCATCCCCTGGCAGAAGAGCGCGCCGATGAACGCGCCGATGCTCGTCCCCGCGATCCGGTCGATACGGATGCCCGCCTCGGCGAGCGTCTCCAGCACGCCGATGTGGCAGAAGCCGCGGGCGCCGCCGCCGGAGAGCACCAGACCCACTGACCTGCCGGCCAGCCTCCGCGCGATCGCCGCCACATCTCCAGAGTGCTGGGGACCGCGCCGCACGCGATAGGTGGTGCGCGGGTGCAGTGTCGCCAGCAGCTGCTGGAGTGCTGCGTCGGAGTTGCCCCCGAGCAGCACCACGTCGGTGATGCTCGGCAATGGACCGCGGACCGCCGCTGCCGCCGTGCCATCGACCACCAGCAGCACTCGGTCGGCCTGGCGGACGCACGCGTCCAACCATGGCCCACCCTCGGCTAACACTCCCCCCGCCAGGACGACATGGTCGTGTGAGTGCTCGAGTCGGTCGAGCCGAGCCGCGAGCGCGACGCCCGGCGGGCCGTCGTCGGCGACGTCGGCTGCTGTCACGATACGTGTCGGCGCGAGCTCGGCGAGCGCGCCGGCCAGTGCCTCGTCCAACCGTGCGCCCGCCGCTTCCTCGTCCAGCGCGACCACGACGATTGCCGCCGGCGTGGTGCGCTCGCTGGAGCCACCGGTGTGACCGGTGCTCAGCCAGTCGGCGAGCGTACTCAGCAGGCCACGCGCAAACGCCGGCGAGTCAGCCAGGACCTGCTCGAACTCCGTGCGCCCGATGCGCACGAGCACGGCATCGCGGCGAACTCTCGCCGAGGCCGTACGCCGCGAATCCGTGATCAGCGCGAGCTCGCCGACGGCCGAGCCGCGCGCAAGCTCGCGCAGGACCGTCGGTGGTCGCTCGGGGGTCTCGTCGACGATCTCTATGCGGCCGCTGCGCACCACGTACAGATCCTCGGCGACGTCGCCCTGGCGGAAGATCCACTGGCCTGCCTCGAGGTTGACGATCTCCGCCTCGGCGGCGACCCGTTCGCGCAGGTCAGGTTCGATGTCGGCAAACAGCGGCACCTCGCTGAGCAGGTGCGCCAGCGTCCACTCGCCGGTCGGCGAGAGCGGTTCCTGACCGAGGGTCTCAAGCTCGGGTCTGGTCGGCGGCCGCAGCGGTGTGACCGGGCGCAGCGCGCTCAGCGACGGCGCCTCCTGCTCGCTCTCCGAGCCGCTCGCGACGAGCCTGCGTAGCAGCAGCGCGCCGAGCGTGACGCACCCGAAGCAGATCGCGCTGAACATCCAGGCGCGCCGGAACGCATCTTGCGTCTGCGCGCCGGTGGGGGTGCCCACCACGGCCACGAGGATCGCGACCCCGAGCGCCGCGCCGACCTGGCGGATCGCGCTGTTGAGCGCCGTGGCCGCGGCGTAGCGTCCGCCGGGGGCGTCGGCGACCGCGATCTCACCAACCAGCGGGAAGGTCACGCCGATGCCGATCGCGAGGATCACGGCCGCCGGCAGGTAGCCGGTCAGATAGCGCGGCAGCAGCGAGAAGCGGTCGATCAGGAACAGCGGCCCCACCGTCCAGGCGGCGGCGCCGAGGATTATCAACGGTCGAGAGTCGCGTTTCGCGGCAAGCTTGCCGGCGAGCGCCGCCGCGGCGGCGGCCACGAACGGCGCGGGTGTTCCGGCCAGGCCGGCGGTGAGCGCCGAGTACCGCCAGACGTCCATGAGGTACAGGATGTTGGCCAGCCCGAGCGCGAAGAATCCGGCGCTGCCGATGATCGTCAGCACGCTCGCCACCTGGAAGTTGCGCGATCTGAACAGGGTCAGGTCGATGATCGGCGCCGGGTGCGTGCGGCAGCGGCGCACGAAGATCGCCGCGAGGATGGCGCTGACCACGACTGCCGCCACCGTGCGCATGCCGAGCCAGCCCCAGCTGCGGCCCTCTACGATCGCGATACTGAGCAGCCCGACCGAGAGCGCCAGCAGCAGCGCGCCCTGCAGGTCGGGCACCGCACGCTTGCCGGGCGCGCGGCTCTCCACCAGCACCCGCTGGGCGAGGCGATGCACGATCACGCCCACCGGCAGATTGATCAGGAACACCAGCCGCCAGTTGTCGACGACCACCAGCAGACCACCGATCGACGGACCGATGCCGGCGGCCAGTGCGCCGGTCGCGCTCCACATCGCGATCGCCTGCCCCCGGCGCTGCGCCGGGTAAGCCTCGAGGATCAGCGCCAGCGAGGCGGGGATCAGTGTCGCCGCCCCGACCCCCTGCAGTGCTCGCGCCGCCACGAGCAGTTCCACCGATGGGCACACCGCGCACAGAGTCGAGGCGAACGTGAAGATCGCCACGCCGGCCGCGAACACGCGCCGCCGGCCGAGCAGGTCGGCCAAGCGGCCGGCCGGCACCAGCAGCGCTCCTAGCGCGACGTTGTAGATGTTGAACACCCATGAGAGGTCGCCCAGGGTGGCGTGATGGAACGAGCGCAGCATGTTCGGGAACGCGATCGTGACGATCGTGTTGTCGATGAACGCCATGAAGACGCCCAGGCAGGCGATGATCAGGACGGTGCGCGGCGGCACGGAGCGCCGGTGCCGCAGTTGGGCGCGCTCAGGCGGCACTGAGCAACCTCCGTCCGACGCCGAGGGCGGCCGTCGGCACGAGCCCGCCGAGGGCGATGACCGCCGGCACGTCCAGCGAGATCACCCCGGCGATGCCGGCGAAGCTGGCGAGCAGCAGGGCGCCGACGAAGACACCACCCCAGGAGGAGTTGTTGGGGTACTCGAAGTCCGCCACCAGCAGCGCCGCGACGAGGGCGGCGGCGATCGCGCAGACACCGGCCGGTGGGGCCAGCACCACCAGCGCGAGGATGCAGTTGCCGCCCACCGGCGAGGGCATGCCGTTGAAGGCGCCGCGTACCGGCGCGTCTCGACCCGCGCGTGCGAGCGCGCCGGCCGACTCATCCATGGCCGCGAACCGTGCCAGCCGCAGGATCGTCGCCGCGGCATAGATGCAGGCCGCCACCACCACGGTCCAGTGCCAGCCCGAGCCGCTGGTGACGGCGATCAGCAGGACCGCGGGCACGAAGCCGAAGGTCGCCGCATCACAGACGACATCGAGTGATGGCCCCAGGCCGCTCGAGCCCGTGCGGCGTGCCACCGGTCCGTCGAGCACGTCACAGGTCATCCCGATCCCGTAGAGCAGCAGGCAGATGACAAGCGTGTGATGCGTGAACCTCGAGTCGGCGCCGTGCGGTGCGAACACCAGCCGCCCGGCGACCGCCAGCGCCAGAAACCCGCAGACGCCGTTCCCGATCGTGACGAAATCAGCCGGCGACGGGCGCGGGCGAGCGATCTGATCAGACATTGTCCGTGGCCGTGGTCGCCGGTTCGGGGCAGCCGGTGGTGGAGGCTGTGCTAGCCGGCTCGGCGCAGCTGTTGCCGGCCACCCACTCGTCGAGCTCGCGCCAGCGTTGGTACAACCAGGCGGCGCGCGCCTCGGCGCCGGTCGGGAGCGCGTTGGCCTCGTGGCGCCAGAAGCGGACGCGCACGATGGTGCCCACCACCTCGCCACTCCAGATCGCGCGCAGGTCGTGGAAGCGGTCGAGCCCGGTGTGGGCGCAGATCACGACCGCCGCCTGCGGCGCCGCATCGAGCAGCGCCAGCGGTCCGCCGAGACGTGGCGGCAGCACATGGCGAAGCTCCCCGATCAGCTGCGCCAGCGCCGCGTCGCCGATGTCGGGGCGCTGCTTGAGCCGCGCCAGCTTCGCCGGGGTATAGCGCGTGCCCTCGGGAAAGACGAGCACGCCGTCCCGTGGTCCGCTGAGGTTGCGCGCGAGGCTGGCCACCCGCTCGATCTCGCGTGCCGGATCGGCCGAGCCGCGCCGCACGAAACAGGTCGGCACCCAGCGCGCGCCGATGTCAAGCGTCGGCAGCGACTGCAGCTGGCTCTTCAGCACATAGCGCAGGTCGATCCCGTGCGCCCGGCTGATCAGCAGCGCCGGCAGGCCGTTGTCGATCACGCTGGCGTGCCGGGTAAAGACGATCATCGGCCCCGTCCCCAACGACTCGTCATTCTCGACCTGCACATGCACGCGGCAGAGCCGGCGGAGGCCGGCGAGGTGGCGGGTCGCCCATCTCACCTGCAGCTCGAAGGTGCGGCGTCGGCGGGCGGGGGTGTCGCGCGCGAGCGGCCCACCCGAGATGGCCCAGACCCGGGCGATCCCAACCAGGCTGTGCAGCTCGCCCAGCGCCAGCCACCACAGCAGCAGGACCACGCGCACGGACATCCAGGGCTTGCGGCGGCGCAGCCACAGCGCGAGATCGACGACGGCCGCGAGCGGCAGCGTCAGCGGTGAGCTCAGTGTGATCAGGACGAACAGCGCCATCTCGATCGTGACGCCCCGCGTGATGCGGATGCGGCGGGCCCAGGGCGCGTCATCGGGAGCGAGCAGCGGCGGTTCGAGCGCATCACGCGCAGCGTCCCCTCTCCCCATTTGCAGCTTCCCCTCCTACCGAGATGAATCGAGGTCCCGATCCCAGTCGCTATCCAAGCATCGAGTGCGGGTCGATGCAACTCCGGGAGCGACCCCGCGGCCGCACGGATCCTCAGGAGGCGAGTACCGCCATCGCCGCATTGTGTCCGGGTATGCCGCTGACCCCGCCACCGCGACGGGCGCCGGCGCCGCAGAGCCACACGTTCGGCCGCGCCGTCTCGACACCCCAGCGCCCGACATCTTCGGATGTCTCGGCAAACGGCCAGCGCAGCGCCTGGTGGAAGATGTTGCCGCCCGGCAGGCCGAGCTCGCGCTCGAGCTCGAGCGGCGTGCGCGCCTCCAGGCATGGGCGTCCCGTGCTGTCGTGCATCAGGCACTCCTCGATTGGCTCCGCCAGCACCGAGTTCAGGGAGTACAGCGTTGCCGCGACCGCCGCATCCTTCGCGCCGGCCGCCTTCGCACCGGCAGCGCCGAAGAGCCGTGCCGGCATGTGCAGGGCGAACACCGTCAGCGTCTGCGCCCCGGACGCCTGAAGCTCGGGCGAGAGGATCGAGGGGTCGGTGAGTGAATGGCAGTAGGCCTCGGCCGGAACGACCGAGGGGATGCGCCCCGCGGCTGCCTCCGCATACGCCGCCGCCAGCTGCGAGTAGCTCTCGTTGATGTGGAACGTGCCGGCGAACGCGTCCTCCGGTGCAACCGCGCCATCGCGCAGCCGTGGCAGCCGTTTCAGCACCATGTTCAGCTTCAGCTGCGAGCCCTCCGGCGGCGGCTGCGGTGGCGGATCGCCGAGCAGCCGCGCGAGCACAGCGGGGGCGACGTTTGCCAGCAGGTGCCGCCCGACCAGGTGCTCGCCATCGGCGGTCTCGACCCTCACCTCCGAGTCAGCCCTGACAGCCGTCACCTCCACCTCCGAGTCAGCCCTGACAGCCGTCACCTCCACCCCCGTCCGCAGCTTCGCGCCGGCTGCGCGCGCGGCCGCCGCCAGTGCGTCGCTCAGCGCCCCCATCCCGCCGACGGGAATGTCCCAGTCTCCGGTACCGTCCCCGATCACGTGGTAGAGGAAGCAGCGGTTCTGCTCCAGCGACGGATCGTCTAGTGCGGCGAACGTACCGATCAGACCGTCGGTCGCCACCACACCGCGCGTGAGCTCATCGGGCACGAGCCGCTCGAGCAGCTCGGACAGTGGCCGCTCGAACACTGCCTGCCAGGCCTCCTCGTCGCCGACCAGCGCGCGCATCTGCTCGCGCGAGCGCAGCGGCTGCAGCAGCGTCGGCGCGACCGCGCGCGCCACCCGCCCGGTCAGCGCGTAGACCTCGGGAGCGTCGTTCAACGGGTACGCCGTCACGCGCCGCCGCCGCAGCTCGACCCCGACCCCGAGCCTCTCCAGCAGCTCGCGCGGGAACAGGCTGACGAGGTATGAGTAGCGCGACAGCCGCACCTCGACGCCCGGGAACGGCGCCTCCGATACCGCGGCGCCACCAAGCTGCTCGAGCTGCTCGAGCACGGTCACCCGCCTACCGGCCCGCGCCAGCAGCGTCGCCGCGACCAGCCCGTTGTGGCCCCCGCCGACGATGACCGCGTCGTAGCGTTCCGCCGCTGCACTCATGCGCTCAGTCTGCCAGCCATTCGAATTCACATTCTGATTACTATCGGTCGCTGGCCCACCCGAGGAGGAGAACCCATGCCTGAGCGACGTGTGAACAGCAAGATGCTGCTGGTTGGCAGCCTCCCGGCCGAGTCGGCCGACCATGCCTTCCGGTCCGGCGCCGAGCTGTTCGGCGACATGGTCTTCTCGCTGCCCGACGGCGAGACCGGTCCGATGGGTGGCTGGGTCAGCTTCGAGCGCGAGCGCCTGATCCGCCCGAGCCAGGACATCGTGGTGGTGTCCGAGACCGAGTCGCCAACCGGCCTGCCGCGTCACGCCTATGAGACTCCGGTCTTCACCGTGCGCGAGGGCGCCGAGCGCGTGCGCTTCGGCCCGTGGCCCCGGGTCGACGTGGCAATCGAGTCATACGGCCTCTTCAAGGAGTTGCGCGAGGCCGGGGTCATCCCGGCGCACCTGCGCTTCCAGATCGGGCTGCCGTTCCCGTCCAGCGCGATGAACGCCTTCAAGCAGGACTTCGCCGCCGACTACCCGAAGGCGCAGGACGGCTACGAGGACCTGATCAGCCGCGAGCTGCCGCGCCTGTTCGATGCGATCCCGCCCGAGGACCTGGCGATCCAGTGGGACTGCGCGTATGAGACCCAGGACATCGAGGGAGTGCTCGCCTGGACCAACGAGGGCGCGTGGGAGCGCTTCGCCGGCCCGGTCACGCGGCTCACGCGCTTGATCCCCGAGCAGACGCTCGTTGGCTACCACCTCTGTTACGGGACCTTCCCGGAGTGGCCGATGTACGAGGCGCGCGACTACCAGGTGCTGGTGCGCATGGCCAACTTCGCGGTGGCCGAGTCCGGTCGCACCGTCGATTGGCTGCACCTCGCCGGCCCCCGCTACCTGCGCAGCCAGGACAGGAGCTTCTTCCGTCCGCTGGTCGACCTCGAGCCGCGCACGGCGCGCGTCTTCCTTGGCATCGTGCTTCCGCTCGACGGCTCGCCGGGGCTTCGCCGTCGGCACCAGACCGCCTCCCGCTATCTCCCGGACTTCGGCGTCGCCATGTACTGCGGCTTCGGCCGCCAGCCCGGCCAGGACGGCAATGAGACGATGCGCGAGCACGCCGAGGTGATCCGCTCGCTGGCGTGACCGGCGCGGCCGCGGGCCTGGGGCCTCAGGCCGCGATCCGGTACGGGTGGAGCTGCGCGCGCTGCCAGGCGCCGAACCAGGGCGGCCTGTGCCTCGGGGCGGACGGGCGGTGCCCGTGAGCGCCCCGCCGCTCCCACGCGATCAGCTTCCTGGCCCAGCCGGGGATGTGCTTCGGCACGCCCTTGACCCTTGCCGCCGCGACGACCGTCAGGGTCCCCGACGCGGGGCTCGCATTGCCGGCGGCGTCGAAGGCGACGATCGCGAACCTCGCCCGCGAGCCTGACAT
>JBOGYJ010000382.1:0-13476 GCA_050696795.1 Solirubrobacteraceae bacterium
GTAGAGGTTGAAGTTGACCTGGCTCTGCGTGCTCGGACCGATCGAGTAGCTGATCGAGTTCTGATTGCCGGCAAACGTGTCCTCACCGGCCGGGTCCGCGGCGGTCGCCGTCGGCTTCCAGGGCTCGGCGCTGACGTCGTCGCCGGAGAAGATGTAGGAGCCGTTGTACTCAGCGTCGGCGGACTGCTTGATCTGCGCCATGTACTGCAGCACCTCCTGACCGGCGTCCTGGAGGTCGTTGCTGCTCATCGTGCCGTTGGCACTCTCGACCACCAGGGTACGGATCGTCTGGGTGGTCTGTGCGATCGACTGCAGGCTGGTCGAGGCGCTCTGCACCCAGGCGGTTCCCTGCGAGACGTTGGATTGATAGGCGCCGTAGGCGGCCACCTGCCCGTTGAGGGAGATCGCGAGGGCCGCGCCGTACGGGTTATCCGACGGCTGGTTGATCTGGTAGCCCGTCGAGAGCTGCTCCTGGGTCTGACTCAGCTGGGTGAGGTCCGTCTCGATGTTGGCGACGGTCGTATTGCCGACCATCTGCGATGTGATGCGCTCCGTCATGACTCAAATCACCTCCTACTGTCCGACTGTCGACATCAGTGAGTTCATCACCGTGCTGAAGGCGTTCATCACCCGCGCCGACGCCTGATAGGACTGCTGCTCCGTGATCAGGTTCGCCATCTCCTGCGACAGATCGACGCCCTCGACGCTGGTGCGCTGATTGGTGATCTGCGTCTGCAGCGCCGATTGGGTGGTCGCCTGGGTGTTGGCGCCCTGCGCGAGCGAGCCGACCTGCTGCACGAAGGCCTGATAGGCGGTGTCGGCGCCGCCGCCGGCATTGGCGGCCTCGTCCAGCGCGACGTCGTTGTCGCTCGCGTTGCCGGCCGGCGCGGCGGTCGCCAGGCTCGAAACCTGAACGTTGCTGGCGCCCTGGGTGTTGGTGCCGGCCGCGCTCGATGACGAGACGATCTGTGGCGTGATCCCGGATTTTGCGGCCGTCTGGAGGCTCGTTGAAACCTGCAGGGTGGCCGCAGTGATGGTCGTCGTGCCGGTACCCGAGGCGTCCGTGAAGAAGGGCGAGTTCAGCGTCACCGTGCCCGACCCGCCGGACACCGCAGGTTGGTTGACCTCGTTGGCGAGGTCCTGGGCGACGGTGTTGAGCGAGCCGGTGATCGTGCCGATCGTGCCCTCCTGCGTCGCCGCTGTGGGCGAGCTGTACGTGGTCGAGGTGGCGCCGTAGGTCGGGCTGCCGAGATTGCCGAAGCCGGCAGCCGAGTAACCGGCCAGGCCGATCATCGAGCCGAGCGTACCGCCGACCGTGTTGGCCAGCGATGCCGCGGCGGTCGCCGCGCCGGCAGCGGTCGTGTACTGAGCCTGGAACGCCGTCGTCCAATCGTCGAAGTTGTCGCCCGGGGGCACGGTGCCGCCGGGGGCGTGGCCGGCCGGGTCGCCGACGAGCGGGGTCGAGCTGCCGACGCCGCCGAATGAGACGCTCACGGAGCCATCGCTGTTGTTCACCACCTGCACGTTGCCGAGCGAGGAGAGGCCATCGAGCGCGGCGTTGCGCTGATCGATCAGGTCGTTGGGGTTCTGGCCCGCGGCCTGGGCCTGCACGATCGAGTAGTTCAGCGAGGCGATGTTGTAGGCGTCGTTGTAGACCGTGCCGCCAGACGCGCCGGCAGCCGTGGGCCCCCCCATCGTGGCCATGTACTGCGCGTTCACCTGGCCGAGAACCGAGGAATTGTTGGTCGGATCGAGCGGATCGCTGGGGTCGGGGCCGTTGAGCTCGCCGCTGAGCGAGTTGAACGCAGCGGCGACCTCCTGCCCCTGCTGCACGACCGCCTGCTGAGCGGCCGAGTCGTTGGGGTTGTCGGAAAGCTCGTTCCAGTCGCTCCAGAAGATCGAGAGCTGATGGCTGATGCCCTGCGACGAGGGCTCGTTCAGCGCCGTCTGGATCTGCTGCATGAAGGTCTGGGTCGTGGTGGCGGCCTTGCTGGAGGCGTTGGTCTGACGCCAGGCGGCATCCAGGTACGGATCACCGGAGTTGGTGACGCTGATCGCGTCGACGCCGGTACCGAGCTGCATGGCGCCGTCGGCGGCCGCCCCGGCGATGTTCAGCGAGGGCGACTCGACCAGGTTGACGGTCTGCTCCTCGTAGCCGGCGGTGTTGGCGTTGGTGATGTTCTGACCGGTGGTGTCCAGCTGCTCCTGCGCGGCCTCGACGCCGCTCAGAGCCGTGTCCAGAGTGAGGTAGCTCGAGATGTACATGTCAGCCGCCTAAGCCTCGAGGTCGAACACCGGACGGTGCATGAGTGGCTTGCGGCGGCCCTGCTCTCCGCCCGAGTCGTAACCACCGGCGTTGCCGGCGAGGCGCAGCAGATGGTCGAGGAACGCCAGTTCCTGCTGCATCAGCGCGCGGTTGGTGGTGTGTTCGTGCTGGATCTCGAGCAGCATCCCGCGCAGCTGCGCGGTGCGGTTGCGCGCGGTCTCCGCCGACTCGTCATCCATCAGGTTGGCGAGCATCGCGATGCTGACGTCGCTGGGACTCACGTGCAGGTGCGTGCCGGCACGATCGAGCAGCTCGAGGCGCTCGGCCTCGATCACCTCCCGGCGGTGCATCTCGGTCTGCAGTGACGTTGCCAGCTTCACGACCTGGGGCACCGCGCGCTCGCGGATCGCCGAGGCCTGCTCGAGCACTATCGCGAGCATGCGCCGTGCCGACTCGAGCTGCGTCGCGAGGTGCGAGAGCACATCGCGCGTGAGCAGCGGGTCTACGTACCTGTCCTCGGCCGTCGCGCTCATCAGCTGTTCACATCCTTGCCGGCGGAGTTGCCAGACGAGCTGCCCGAAGTCTGCGAGAGCAGTGCCGGGTCGAGCTCCTCGGCGAAGTTCTCGGCCATGCCGAGACCGCCGCCCGACATGATGCTCGAACTCAGCGCCTGCGGGATCATGCTCGCGTACGCGCTGGCGCCGCCGAGCATGCTGCTGGAAGAAGAGCCATCGGCGCTGTCGGCGCTGTCGCTCGAGGAGCCGGCTCCGCTGCCGCCGAACATTGTCTGCGAGAGCTGCTGGGTGAGCTCGTTGACGAGCACGTCCTCGAAGGCGAGGCCCTCGCCGTAGGCCTGCATCGCCTTGCTGCCGCCGTTGCGGATGTTGGCGGGAACGCTCGCGACGTTGAGGTTGGGGATGCCGGCGGCTGAGCCGATCGTCCCGAGTGTGACGTCTGAGGTGGAGGTGCTCATCACTTGAGCGTGGCCGCGATCTGCCCGAGTTGCGCCTGCATCTGCACGGCGCGGCTGCCCATGTTGTAAGCCTGCTGGGCGGTCATCATGTCCGAGATCTCGGTGTTGAGATCGACGTTCGACTGCTCCAGGTGGCCCTGCTGCATCGTCACGCCCCTGGCCGCCTTCACCGGGCCGCTGGCGGTCGTCACGCCGTAGACGCTATTGCCCCGCGGCAGCAGCTTGTCGGGCGCGCTCACCTGCACGATCTTGATCTGGCCGACCTTCTGGTTGCCGACGCTGACGGTGCCGTCGGCGGCCACCTGAACCTGCGAGGGCTGGGTGCCCTTCGGCAGCGTGATCGGCGGCACCAGCTCCATCCCGAGCGAGGTAGTCATCTGGCCACGCGAGTTGAGCTGCAACGAGCCGTTGCGGGTGAGAGCAGTGGAACCATCGGCCTCACGGACCTGGAAGTAGCCGGAGCCGGTGAGCGCAAGATCCAGGGGGTTGCCGGTCTGCTGCAGCGACCCCTGCGCC
Organism: Solirubrobacteraceae bacterium; assembly: GCA_050696795.1. Classification (GTDB taxonomy): domain Bacteria; phylum Actinomycetota; class Thermoleophilia; order Solirubrobacterales; family Solirubrobacteraceae; genus Palsa-465. The sequence goes on from JBOGYJ010000382.1 coordinate 3,756, forward strand.
TGACTGAAGCCGAGCGTGCTCGAGCTCGCGCCGGCACCGACGATCGCGTTGGAAGGAGCGTCGTCGTCGGTGGTGTAGAGCAGATCGTGGAAACCGAGGATCTCCGCCTGGTAGCCGGGCGTGTTCTCGTTGGCGATGTTGTTGGAGACGGCGCTGAGCTGCTCCTGCGCGGCTTCCATGCCAGCTCCCGCGGAATAGAGACCCTCGAGCATCAGGGCACCTGCGCCACACTCTGGGCGCTCTCCTGCATGCTCTGGCCGATCGTGCCGATCGTCTGCTGGCCGGCGGTGTAGGCGTTGAGCGCCGACTCCATCTGCACCATCTCCTGGATCGGGTCGATCCCCGAACCCTCGAGCTCGCCCGAGGAGATCGAGCCGCTGGCCCGGCCCCCGGCGGCCCGGCCAGAGAAGTTGTTGTTGCCGAGCTGCGAGGGATTGGTGACGTTGAACAGACCAAGCGCGGTCGTCGGAACCGTGCCGGCGGCACCGACCTGGATCGGCGAGCCGCTCTGTGACAGCACGTCGTCGCCGTACTGGTCGACCAGCTGCCCCTTGTCGCTGACGCTGAACTGACCGTTACGCGTGTACTGGACACCACTGGAGGTGCGCACGGCGAAGAAGCCCGAGCCCTGGACCGCGAAGTCCAGCGGGCGCCCGGTCTGTTGCATCGGGCCCTGCGCGAGGTTCGTCTGGCCCTTGCTGAGTTCGACGCCGGTGTCGATCGAGCCGATCGTCTGGCCGTTGGCGGTGTTCTGCAGCAACAGCGAGCCGAAGCTCTGCTGCACCGACGATGACGCCTTGTAGCCAGGCGTCGAAGCGTTCGCCAGATCGTTGGAGATCTGGTCTTCCTGTACCTGCTCAGCGAGCATTCCCGCCGAAGCAATGTTCAGCCCAAGATCCATCGTCCTCTCTTGATCGGCTGCCGCCGGGAATCCTTGAGCGGTTTCCCGGTCTTGTCAGACTGCGGTGATGCAACCGCTCGCCGTCGAAGCGTCGCTGCTGCGCGCCGTGCTCGCCAGCGACATCAAGCTGGCGGTCGGCCGCGAGCTGATGGCGCGCGTCGCCACGGTGGGCACCGGCGGCCGCGGCGTGCTGAGCCTCGCCGGGGTGCTGCTCGAGGCGGAGCTGCCGGCCAACGTGCATGCCGGCGAGGAGCTGCGGCTGCAGGTGCGCGAGCTCACGCCCGAGAAGGTGGTGCTGGCGATCCGCACCGACGCGGCGCAGCCGCCGGTGGTGGTGCCGGTCGAGGCCCCGCGCGTGCCGCTCCCGGGCGGGGGTTTCGTCAAGGTGACCGAGAGGGATGCCGGCGCGGGGTCGGCGGGATCGGAGTCCGGCGAGCAGACTCACACGCTGCGCCTGCGCTACGACGCTCCCAGCCTGGGCCCGGTAGATCTGCACTTCACGCTGAGCGCCGGCGCGCTGGCGCTGATGGTGGCGGTCGCCCCGGGGGCCTATGAGACCACCGATGATCATTCGAGCCGGCTGCGCGAGATGCTCGCAAGGGCGACCGAGCGACCGGCAACCGTAACGGTACTCGCCAGGCGCGAGCCGGTGGACGTGTTCGCATGAGTGACGAGCGGGACCAGCCAAAGCAAGCGGCGGCGCTGAGCTACGAGCCCGGACAGACGGCGCCGCGGGTGGTGGCCTCAGGACGTGGCCAGATCGCGGAACGGATCATCGCCGCCGCCCAGGAGGCCGGCGTGCCGGTCAAAGCGGATCCGGCGCTGGCCCGGGCGCTCTCGGCGCTCGACCTCGGCGAGGAGGTGCCGGAGGCGATGTACCGCGCGGTCGCCGAGACGCTGGCCTGGGCCTACAAGCTGGACGCTGGCCGGGGCGTACAAGCTGGACGCTGAAGCTTCGGGACGGCCAAGCGGGCCGTCCCGATAGGACTACGCGACCTCTTGGAAGAGCAGCTCGTCGTCAGCCAGCAGCTCGCGCAGGCGCTTGCGCAGCTGGCTGTGGATCTGGCAGACACGGCTCTCGGTCACGCCGAGTGCCTCGCCGATCTCTCGCAGCGTCATGTTGTGCAGGTACAGGCGTACCGCCACCTGACGCTCGCGCTCGGGCAACTGCTCGAAGGCGGCGCGGAAGCGCTCCTTGGCGTGATCACGCACGGCGCGGGTCTCGGGATCCGAGTCCGCGTCGTGGCTCGAGAGGGTGTCGATCCGCTCGATCGTGGTGTCGTCGTCGCCGAGCACGAGCGCGTTCAGCGAGCCGACGTCCGAACGATGGATGTCGCCGAGCCACTTGTCGAGCTCGGCCGGACTCAGCTCCACTGAGTCGGCGAGTTCCTCGTGCGACGGCGCGCGACCGTAGAGCGCGATGAACTTCTCACGGGCCCGCGAGATGTCGCGTTCCCAACGGCGCAGCGAGCGCGGCGCCCAATCGTTGTGGCGCAACTCGTCGAGCACGGCGCCATGGATACGGGTCCACGCGAACTGCTCGAGCGTCGCCCCCTTCGATGGGTCGTAGCGATCGATCGAGCGCATCAGCGCCTCGAGCCCACAGGAGACGAAATCCTCGACCTCGCAACGCGCGGGGATCTCCCGAGCCTTGCGGTACACGATGTACTTCACCATCGGTGCAAGGGTGAGCACCAGACGGTCACGCAGCCCGGGATCGCCGGTCGCGTGGTACTGCTGCCAAAGCTGTTGTACGGACTCACTACTGGCCCGTTCGGTTCTAACTCGCGTCACTGTGACTCCTGGCACTGCCGCAAAGATTCCTCAGCTGGCCGACAATTCCTACCTTCGGCTGCTGCTTCATCGGCTCTTGCATGCAGCCTCGTGAGCGGTCGGGGCACGATATCTCGCGATTTGCCAGGTTTTTGGCCACTAAGGGCTTCCTTTCCGGGGTGCAAAAATCCGCCCTACGCAGGCGTTCTGCGGGAAACCCGCAGATTATGCGCGGCCGGGCCGCATTCGCGGCGTGCCATCGACGCCCCTGGGCTGTTCTGCGCCGTTGCGCCTCGACGACGCCCCACTAAGGATCTCGTCGGCGCTGCCGATCAAGGGAAAGCCCAACTAGATCAAGGACTTTGCGCGAATGGCCCTTCGCCTGACCAAGACTTCCCTGCCCGCCAGCCCCACGGTCTCCGAGGCCGAGGCGGTACAGCATGTATACAACGCCGAGAACCGGGTGGTTCAGGGCTTCGTCAGCCGTGCCGCGAGCTTCATCGCCGCAGGCGACCTGACCGCATACGTTCAGCTGTTCACCGAGGCGGGGGCGCTCGAGAACCCTAGCCGTGCCTACCAGGTACGCAAGCTCCTGCTGGAGCACGGCCTGGGCTCGCTGCAGACCGTCAGCGAGAAGCGCGCAACCGAGTTGCTGCTGGCGATGGCCCGTGGCGCGATCACCACGCTCGAGGCCGAGCCGGCCGAGCCCGTGCTGCTCAACTACGCGGGCGTGATCATGTACGAGCTGTGGGCGCTCGACGGTGCCAAGGCGCTGTTCCAGGCGGCCAAGCGCCTCGATCCCGAGCTTCCGCACCTCGACCGCAACCTGGCGCAGATCGCGGACCGCGGTCGCTCGGGCCAGCACAGGAAGCTCGCCTTCCACCCGGTGATCGCCGAGCTCTCGAAGCGCGCGCGGCGCGTTGCGGGTCGGGCCCACCCGGCCGAGGGCCAGCGTCTGAGCCTGGTGATGATCGTGCGCGACGAGGAGGAGATGCTGCCGCGCACGCTCGAGGCGATCAAGCCTGCCGTCGACGAGATCATCATCGTCGACACCGGCTCGACTGACTCGACGATCGAGATCGCCAAGTCGTTCGGCGCCACCGTGATCGAGCGCGAGTGGACCGGCTCCTTCAGCGAGGCGCGCAATGCGTCGCTCGAAGCCGCCAGCGGTGACTGGTTCATGTACCTCGACGCCGACGAGGTACTCGTCGCCGAGGACGTCGACAAGCTGCGGGCCTTGATCGGCCAGACCTGGCGTGAGGCTTTCTTCCTGCATGAGACCAACTTCACCGGCGACGAGGGCAACGGCGTCTCGGTTGTGCACAGCGCGCTGCGCGTGTTCCGCAACCGTCCCAACTACCGCTTCAGCGGTCGCCTGCACGAGCAGATCGCCTACCACCTGCCGGCCTATGCGCCCGAGCGCGTGGCCCAGTCGCTCGTGCGCATCAACCACTACGGCTACCTGGGCGTGGTCCGCGAGTCCAAGGACAAGGCTCGCCGCAACCTCGAACTGCTGCTGGCGCAACAGCGCGAGACCCCCGCCGAGGCGCTGAACGCCTTCTTCTACTACAACCTCGGCTCCGAGTATTTTGCCTCTGCCAAGGTCGCCAAGGCCGTCGAGCAGTTCGAGACGGCCTTTCACAAGGTCGAGACCAGTGGCACCTTCTGGCACGAGTACGCGCCGTCGCTGGTCCTGCGCTCGGTCAAGGCACTGCGCGCCGCGAGCCGCTTCACCGACGCACTGCGGCGCTCAGAAATCGGGCTCCAGCACTTCCCTGGCTTCACCGACCTCGTGTACGAACAGGGCATGGCGAGCCTGGGACTCGAGCGTCGGGACGACGCGGTCACCTTCATGCAGCGCGCGATCGAGATGGGCGACGCCCCCGCCAAGTACACGGCGACCGTGGGCTCCGGCACCTTCATGCCGCGGACCATCCTCGCAACCATGTATCTGAACCGTGGGGATTGGGAGCCGGCGCTCGAACTGTTGCGCTGGTGCATCGAGCACCACCCCGAGCACATCGGGACGATCTACCCGTACGCCACCGCACTGCTCGAGGCGGGGACCGATCCTGCAAGCGTCGTCGCACAGGTCGAACAGGCCGGTCCCAAGCTGCCGGCGGCCGGTCGCTTCATGATGGCCACGGCGCTGTTCGAACAGGGCCATGCCGACGTGGCTGAACCCCAGTTCCGCAAGGTGATCGAGAAACAGCCGCACGGCTGGGCCGCCCGTGCGGCCCTGGTCGAGTCGCTCATGTACCAGCGCCGCTACGCCGAAGCAGCCGCCGAGGCGGAAAAGGTCTCCGCCGACGGAGAGGCGGCCGTCGTCGTGGTTCGCAGCGAGCTCTTCGGGCGCCTGCTGGCGCGCGACGTGGAGGGCGCCGAGGAGGCGCTGCGGCGTGCCGAGCATGCCGGGCTGCCCGCCGGCGAGCGGGGACTGTACGCGAGCTGGATCGCCCAGCAGCGCGGCGAGCCCGCGCCGCCACCGCCGGCCCAGGGCCTGTCGCTGCTCGGGCTGATGCTCGAGTCACTGCTGCGCGTCCGGGACTTCGAGAACTTCGAGTCCCTGTTGCCGCTACTCGAGCGGATGCCGGTCGCCGAGCGCGAGCGTCGGGAACTGCTCGCGCAGATGTACCTGCGCCGAGGCTTCCTGCGCTCCGCCGGTCGCGAGTGGATGGCGGTCTGCGAACAGCGGCCAGATGCTCGGGCGCTGGTCGGCCTCGCCCACGTGGCGCTCGGCAACGGGCAGCCCGAGACGGCCGAGACCTTCGCAGCTCAGGCGCTCGGACTCGACCCGGCCAACGAGGGTGCGCGCAGGTTGCGGGAGATCGCCGTCGCGCGGGTCGGGACCGAGCGCGTAGCGGTCACCGCCTGAGCGCAGCGCGTAGCGGTCACCGCCTGAGCGCAGCGCGTAGCGGTCACCGACTGAGCGTCCAGACCGTCCGTTTGCCGCGTGGCGGCGGTGGCCATCGGTTCGCCCAAAGGCTCAAGTTCTAGGCGGCGAGGACGATTAACTCCTTTGAAGCCGTGGGCTGGGATGGGCATTGCTGTCCGGAACTGCACAAGGAGTGCGAACCCCATGAGTCTGGAAAATCATCTGCCGGAATCACCACCGCCCGAGGTACAGCGCGCGATCGAAGCTGCCTCCGAGGTGCACGAGGTGCTGAGTGGAGCTGGACAGCAGGTGCATTTCGGATTCGACGGGTCCGCGCGATCGGTGGCAGTCGAGCTGCGAGATCTCGCCGGGAACTCGCTGTCAGCGCTCTCCCCCAGCGACGCACTCGGGCTCGCCGGCGGCGAGGAACTCAGGTAAGGCGAGAGGAATCGAGCAATGTCAACTTCAGGTGTCTCCGGTTCAGGCAGCTCCGGCTCGGGGATCATCAACCCGACCACGATCACCAGCTCAGGCGGCCTGACATCGAGTTCGACGCTGACCAATAACGGGGCCGGCGGCCAGCTTCAGATCACCGGCCTCGCGTCGGGGATCAACACCAATGAGCTGATCCAGGCGGAGCTCGCCGAGAAGGAGCTCCCGCTCACGAACATGCAGGACACGATCACCGCGCTGAACGAGCAGAACACGCAGCTCAGCATGGCGCAGTCCTCGTTGCAGGCGGTCTCCTTCGATGCGCTCGATCTCGCGGAGCCGTCGTTGTTCTTCCAGTCGCAGACCGTCAGCTCCAGCGACACGAGCCTCGTCACCGCCAGCGCCACCCAGAACATCGGCGCCGTGATCGGCTCGACCACGGTGGCCGTCGCGGCGCTCGCCAGCGCCTCGCAGGCCACCTTCGCCTATACAGCGCCGACGGGGGCGGGCGACACGCTGACGATCGGCAACGACCAGGGGACACAGCAGGTAACCGTGACCGCTGGCGAGAGCAACACCACGATCGCCAACGCGATCAACGGTGACAGTAGCGGCGTCGCGTACGCAACCGTACTCAGCAACGGTCAGCTGGTGATCTCCTCGCGCAAGACCGGCGATAACAGCGACACCGGCACCGGTGACGGCAACCCGATCACGCTGAGCTCATCGACCTCCGGAGCGATCACAGCCACGAGCTCGCAGGCGGGACAGGACGCCGAGGTCTACGTCAACGGCTCCGCGACCGCCAGCTACTCCCAGAACGACACGCTCACGGATGCGGTGCCGGGTGTAACGCTCACGCTAAACGGTGTCACCCCGGCGAACGCGCCGATCACGATCACGACGGGGGCACCGGCGCCGAACACGCAGTCGATCGTCGCGGCGGTCCAGCAGTTCGTCAACGACTACAACAGCGCCATCGCAGGTGTCGAGAGCGCCGTGAATACCGCTCCCGCAAGCGAGAGCAACTCGTCACAGGCCAGCGCGTACAGCGGCTCGCTGTTCGGCGATCCGCAGCTCGAGAACATGCTCGGCTCGATCCGCAGCTCGATGGACGCGACGGACTCGACACTGACCGCGGGCTACCAGTCGATGGCGGAGCTGGGAATCTCCACCGGCGCATCGACGGGGTCGGCCAGCGCTTCGGCCAACGCCGGCCTGCTGACCGTGGACACAAGCACACTGACAGCCGCGATCCAGGCCAACCCGAGTGCGGTTCAGGCCGCGCTGGCATCCTGGTCGAGCCAGTTTCAGACCGTGGTCAACAACTCGTCCGGCCCGTTCGGCTCGATCGAGTCCCGGATCAGCGGCAACAACACCGAGATCACCGGCCTCAGCAGCCAGCTCTCGACCGCTCAGGAGATGTACAACAACGAGGAGAAGGCGCTCGAGCAGCAATGGGCGCACGTCGAGGCGACGCTGTCGCAGCTCGACAACCAGAAGACCTCGCTCGGCACGTTCGCGGGCAGCCTCTCCAGCTCGTCCTCGTCGAACAAGGGATGACCCGTCCGAGCTCGTACGAGCGGGCTCACGCTCGCGCGATTTTCGCTAAAGCGCGACGCTCAGATGCCGAATACATAGTCAGAAGCCGATGGCCACGAACTACACCGCTCCACGTGCCCAATACCAGCGCTCGGCGATCCTGACAGCCAGCCAGGAACAGTTGATCGTGATGCTCTACGACGGCGCCAACCGCTTCCTTGCGCAGGCCGGCGTGGCCTTGAACGAGCGTCAGATCGAAGCGGCGCACAACAAGCTGCGCCGCGCCGAGATGATCATCAGCCATCTCCAGGCATCGCTCGACTTCGACCGCGGTGGTGAGATCGCTCTACGGCTCGCAGCCATCTACACCTTCTGCCAGCGCCACCTCAACGAGGCACGGATGAACGCCGACCCCGAGGCGATCGAGCAGGTGCGCGCGCTACTCGGCACCCTGCGCGACGCGTGGTCGCAGATCGCAGTCGCGTGACCGTCGCCGAAGAGCAGGCACCCTTTCACACGCTGATCAAAATGGTCGAGCGTGAGCTCGAGCTGGCCGGCCAGGCCCGGCTCGCCGAGCTACAGGAGGCGGTCGAGCAGACCGGCGCCTTCCTGTCCACGCTGCCCTCGCCGGCCCCCGCGTCAGCACAGCCGCTGGCATTGCGCGCACAGGCGCTCCGAGGGCGTGTCACGATCGAGACACAGCGGCTGAAGGAGAGCATCGCGCGCTCACGCACGACGCTGCGGCGGTCCCGCAAGATCGCCCGCCGGTACGGGGCTCCACGCTCCGCCCGCATCTCGACGTCGGCCTGAAGCAGACCGCGACGCGGGCGCCGGGAAGGGCGCACATCGGCATTCAAGCCGCGACCCCTTTTGGCCGAGATATAGGGTAATGCGCCTGATCTCCCTGGCCCGGGCAGACGATGGGGCCGAACTCGGACGAGACGTTCTGATCGGAAGGCCCGACGGGGTCCCGCTGCTGCGCGCCGGCATCACCCTCACGCCGCGCTACCGCGAGCTCTTGCTGCGCGCCGGGATTTCGGCGATCTACGTCGAGGATGAGGCCAGTGACGGCATCGCCGTAGAGCCCATCATCGATGATCACACCCGCTCGGTTGCGACGCGCGCGGTGTCAGGCGCCTACACGACCGCCCGCGACGCGCTCAGCCGCGGCCGGCGCCTGGCTCCCGAGGCTGTGCGGGAACTCGAGGACGTGGTCCGGCGGATCCTCGATCAGATCGAGTCTTCAGGCGGCGCAGCGCTGGCGCTCGCCGACCTCTCCTCGGCCGACGGCTACACGTTCCAGCATTCGATCGACGTGACCGCGCTGGGCTTGCTGATCGGTTCCCGCTACTTCAGCGACAACGGCTGGACTGACTTCCGCGGCGAGGTCCGCTTCGACGAGATGGAGGACCGGCTCTCGATCCTCGGCCTTGGGCTGCTTCTGCACGACATCGGCAAGCTGGCGATCCCGCTGGGGATCCTCAACAAGCCCGGCAAGCTGACACTCGAGGAGTGGGAGATCATGAAGTCCCACCCTCGCGCCGGCGTCGACATCCTCGACGGGAGCCGCTGGAGCCCGCTGGTCAAGGCCGTGGTCCTGCGCCATCACGAGCGCTGGAACGGTTCCGGCTACCCCGACGGCAGGGCCGGCAACGAGATTCACCAGATGGCCCGGATCGCCGCCGTGGCCGACGTCTACGACGCGATCACCTCGGAGCGCCTCTATGCCCCCGCCCGCCCCTCCCACGTGGGCGTGCGCGCGATCATCGAGGGTACGGGCACGCTGTTCGAGCCCGCGGTCGTCGAGTCCTTCCTGCGCGTCGTCGCTCCCTTCCCCGCCGGCACCGAGGTCGAGCTGACCGACGGCCGCAAGGGGCTAGTCGCGAGCGTTCCCGACGACGCGCTCGACCGCCCGGTCGTGCGCCTCCTCGGTCCAGACGGCGAGGCCCAGGAGGAGGTCTCACTGCTCCACGAGCAGAGCCTCAGGATCAAGGACTGGGAGCACCAGCCGGTCTGCAACGCGCTGCCGGCCTGAGCGACCGCTCCCGGCCCGAGCGACCACTCCCGCCCGAGCGACCACTCCCGCCCGAGCGACCACTCCCGCCCGAGCGACCACTCCCGCCCGAGCCACCACTCCCGCCCGAGCCACCACTCCCGCCCGAGCCATTTGTGTCGCGAATACATCTCACAGATGTATT
>JBOGYJ010000383.1:0-11879 GCA_050696795.1 Solirubrobacteraceae bacterium
CTCTAGCCGCTCACGATCGGCCTCTGGCTCAGGCTGCCGCCCTGCTGCACGTGACCACATCGGAGCAATGGCTACGCGAAATGCTCGGACGCGCAAAGGAGGAGCAGCATGGAAACGGTGGACGGAGTCGCAGATCGCGCTGAGCTGACCATCGTCACTGGTGCTGGCTCGGGCATCGGACGCGCCGTCGCGCTGCGACTCGCGCGCGATGGGATGCTGGTGCTCGCGGCCGACATCGATCTGGTGAGGGCTGAGCAGACTGCCAAGGACGCCGGCGAGTTGGTGGGCGGCGCCCAGGTTGACGTCAGCAACGAGGAGAGCGTGCGGGAACTGGTCGCCGTTGCGGCGCACGCCGGTCCGATCGGGGCGCTCGTCAACGTTGCCGGCGTTGGCTCGATCACGAACGCTCCAGACACCCCACTCGAGGTCTGGGAACGCGTGATGTCCGTGAACGCCACCGGGACCTTCCTGTGTTGCAAACATGTGATCCCGCATCTCCGCACACGCGGAAGCGGAGCGATTGTCAACATCGCGAGCATCGCCGGCCTCGTTGGGATGCGCGACCGGGCCGCCTATTGCGCGTCGAAGGGGGCGGTCGTCGCACTCACGCGCGCGATCGCGCTAGATCACGCAGTGGAGGGCATCCGCGTGAATGCTGTCTGCCCTGGCACGGTTGATACCCCTTGGATCGAGCGCCTGCTCGACGAGACCGGCGCGACGCGCGAGAGGTTGGCGGCGCGGCAGCCGATGGGGCGGATTGCTTCGGCCGATGAGGTCGCCGGGGCCGTGGCCTGGCTGCTGAGCGGAGAAGCTGCTTTCGCGACCGGAAGCATGCTCGTGCTCGACGGAGGCTGGACAGCCGCTTGAAGCCGCCTTGGCTCGCTCACGATCAGTCATCAGACCTTTGCACCGGATTCTCGTCTAAACCGCGCTCCCCGAGGGGTTGACGAGCCGAATCATCAGATGTATGTTCTCACTCGTTCCCGCGCGAGGTGTTCACCTTGCAACGGCGGTTTACAACCGCAGTAGAGGAGAGGAGACATATGCTGGTTCACAAGGGCCGCCTGGCCAGGCTGGGCTGCGCGCTTGCGGTGGTCGGCGCAGGGCTGGGCTTGAGCTTGCCTGGTGCGACGTCAGCCCACACGGCGAAGGGCGCCGCAGGCCAGACGCCGATCGGCATCGCACTGACGTACAACAACACCGCATTCTGGGCGGCGTACATCAACTACGAGAAGCAATACGCCCAGCGGATGCACATCAAGCTGCTGGGGCCGTTACTGGCAGGCACGAACGCCAGCCTTCAGAACACACAGGTCGACGACCTTGTGAATGAGGGCGCCAAGGCAGTGGTCGTCAATCCGGAGACGGCGACGAGCATGGGTCCGGCGATCAGCTATGCGGCCAAGCACGGCGTCAAGCTGATCTCGGTCGACACGATCGTCGGAGTCGGCAAGGTCGGGATGGTCGTACGCGCGTCCAACATCGATTACGGCGAAGACGCGTGCCTGTACATCAGCCACTACGTGAAGTCCGGTTACGTGATCGACATCGAGGGCGATCTCACGTCGTCGAACGGCGCCGACCGCACCGACGCGTTCAACCAGTGCATGAAGGCCAACGACCCGAAGGTCAAGGTGCTCGCTGAGCCGACGGTCTGGGTCGAGGCGACAGCCGCGAAGGACATCGCGACCGAGCTCGACGCGTACGGCTCACAGGTCAAGGCGGTCTACGACCAATACAGCGGTCCGGATCCGGCGGCCATCGCTGACATTGCCAAGCACCATCTGACCGGGAAGACGATCCTGATCGGCGATGACGGTGTGCCGTACGAGATGTGCGACATCCAGCGCGGCGATCTGTCGGCGGCGTCCTCGCAGCCGGCGAACCTGTACGCGCAGGGCGCGTTGACCTATGCCCTGGATTCGGCGAAGGCAACGACGCTCAAGCCCGGGCAGTCGGCCATCGGCGCGCCCTCGCTCGCCAACGTCAGCTACAAGGGAGACACGAACCTCGGTGATCCGATCGTGGCTCCGTTCGTCACGAAGACGAAGCTGACCCTGCACGGCAAGGGCGTGCTGGGTGCTCCGGGCACGCTCGTCACCACGCCGGTGAGCGATGCGAGCCTGTGGGGCAACGTCTACGGCAAGGCGCACGGCGGCGTCTGCTCGGGAGTCCCGAAGGCATAACAGCAAACAAGCTCCGGGCGGGCGGCGCGGTCCCATGATCGCCGTCGCTCGCCCGGGCGTGTTGAGCTTCCACCACCTGATGACCGTGCAGCAGAACATATGAACGAGCAGCCAGATCCACACCCGCATGGGCAGCCTGTGATCGAGGCGCACGGCATCAGCAAGCGCTTCGGCTCCACGCAGGCGTTGCTAGACGTGAGCCTTTCGCTGGCGCCTGGCCGTTGCCTCGGCCTGGTCGGGCGCAACGGCGCCGGCAAGTCGACGCTCGTGTCGATACTTTGCGGCCTGCAGGCGGCCGACGCAGGTGCGGTGCGCTTCGGCGGCGAGCCGGCGCCGCCGCTCGCTGACATCGCGGCGTGGCGAAGCCGGATCGCAACCGTCTTTCAGCACTCGATGGTGGTTCCGCAGCTGACGGTTGCCGAGAACATCTTCCTCGGCAGCCCGCCGCAGCAGGGTGGCATCGTCAAGTGGCGCGCAATGCGAGCAGAGGCGCGGCGGGTGATGCGGGAGTGGGACTTTGACGTTGATCCCAGCGTCGAGTGCGGTGCGCTCACCGTCGAGCAGCGCCAGATCGTCGAGATCGCGGGCGCGCTTACGCGCGGCACGCGCGTGTTGCTGCTAGACGAGCCGACAGCGGCACTCGAGCGCGGTGGTGTCCAGCGCCTGTTTGACCGCGTCCGCGCCCTGGTGGCCTCCGGCGTTGCGGTGCTCTACATATCGCACCACCTCGAGGAGGTCTTCGAGATCTGCAACGACGTGGTCGTGCTGCGGGATGGCAAGGTTGTGCTCACGGCGCCGGCCCCCTCGCTGTCCGAGGACGAGCTCGTCGGCGCGATGGTCGGTGACGTCGCGGCGGTGACGTCACCCGAGGGCGCATCGGCGTTGGCGCAGTCGCGGCGCCGTAAAGCCTTTAGCCGAGAGCGACTGGTCGTCAGTGACGTCGTGGCCGAGTCGGCCCGCGGCGCCCTGGACGGAACCTCGCTGGTGGTCCACGCGGGTGAGCGCGTGGGCGTCACCGGGCTGCTCGGCGCCGGCGTCGCGACGCTCGGGCAGGTGATCGTCGGGACACATCGCTACCAGTCTGGCGTGATCACGCTCGACGGCCACTCGCTTCCTCCCGGTCGTCCCGACAGGGCGCTCGCGGCCGGGATCGGCTACATCCCGGAGGACCGCTGGCTCGAGGGCTTCGTCGGACCGCTCGGCTGTGGTGAGAACATGACGATGAGCATCGCCGGTCGCTTGGCCAACCGCCTCGGCATCCTCTCGCCGTCCGCACGGACGCGCGCCGCCAGGCCGCTCGCAGCGCAGCTGTCGCTGGTCTCACGTGGGTTGGACCAGCCCGTTCAAGAGCTGTCCGGTGGAAACCAGCAGAAGGTCGCGGTCGCTCGCGCTGTGGCCAGCCAACCGAAGCTGATCGTCGCGATCACGCCGACGCGCGGAGTCGACGTTGCCTCCAAGGAGCTGCTCCTCTCGACCCTGGCCGAGCTTACCGCCAGCACGGGCGCGAGTCTGCTGCTCGCAAGCGACGAGTTCGACGACCTGCAGATCTGCGATCGGGTTGTCGTGATCGTCCGCGGTCAGGTGTTCACCGAGTTCACCGAGCCTCCTTTTGATGACGAGGAATTGATCGCAGCAACCGAGGGCCTCACGGCCGTGGGGGGACATTGATGCCAGAACTGAGCGCACCACAGACTCCGACATCGCCGGAGGCGGCTCCGCCTCTCCCACAGCGGCGCAGCCGGAGTCTGGCGGCGATCGCGTTCGTGCGCGGCGCTGCCCTGCTGCCGGTGATCGGCGTGCTGCTCGTGGTTGGCGCCGCGACCAGCAATGCGTTCTTCACTAGCTCGAACCTGGCGCTGGTGGGTCAGCAGGGCTCGGCGCTGGCGGTGGTGGTCATCGGCGAGGCGCTGATCATCATGATCGGCGGTATGGACCTCTCGCTCGAGTCGACGTTCGGCTTCGGGCCGATGTTGGCGGCATTGCTGATGGTCCCGGTGGCGGCTTACGGGTGGGGAGACAATGTTGGCGCGATCTTCGGAATCCTGATCGTGCTCGGCGTCGGAGGCGTGATTGGGCTGGTCAATGGCCTCGCCATCATCAAGGTTCGGCTCAATGGCTTCATCTGGACTCTGGGAATGACGGTCGTGCTCGGAGGCGCGATGGACGGGATCGCCAACGGCAACTCGCTCTACGACCTTCCGAAGGCGTTCGCCTGGCTCGGCGGGGCGTCTGCGGGGCCGATCTCCGTGTCGTTCATCGCCACAATCCTGATCTTCATCGCGGTGGGGCTATTCCTGCGCTACCACAACGTGGGGCGCCAGATCTACGCGATCGGCGGCAACAAGGAGGCGGCGCGCGCCGCCGGGATCCGCGTTGACCGCGTCTGCATCGGCGTGTATGTGGCCGGCAGCGTGCTCGCCTCGATCGGCGGTTTGATGGAGGCCGGTTACGTCGGATCGGTCGCGGCCAGCCAGGGCTACGGCGAGGGGATCATCTTCCAGGTCTTCGCTGCCGCGGTCATCGGTGGTGTCAGCCTGAAGGGCGGGCGCGGCAACATGCTCGGCGCGTTCAGCGGGGTGGCCTTGCTCGCCCTTGTCAACAACATCCTGACGCTCGACAACGTAAACAACTACTGGATCCTCGCCATCTACGGCTGCGTGATCCTGGTGGCGCTGTTCCTGGCGCGCTTCGTCGGCGGCGAGGCGGCCGCCGAATGAGGATCATCGCACTGGACGTCCGGGACATCCGCTTCCCGACGTCCCTATCGCTGGACGGCTCCGATGCGATGCACACGAGCCCCGACTACTCGTGCGCGTACGTAACCCTCGAGACCGACTCGTCGACCGGCCTTACCGGTTGCGGCCTGAGCTTCACCAACGGTCGTGGTACGGAGGTTGTCGTGGCGGCGATCCGCGCATTCGAACCCTTCGTCGTCGGGCGCTCGCTCGAGGACATCACGGCGGATATGCGAGGCTTCTGGCGGAGCCTGGCCTCCGAGGATCAGCTTCGCTGGCTAGGCCCGGAGAAGGGTGTGATCCACCTGGCGACGGGCGCGATCGTCAATGCAGTCTGGGACCTGTGGGCCAAGGCCGAGGGCAAACCGCTCTACCGGCTGCTCGCGGACCTCGAGCCGCAGCAGATCGTCGACGCGATCGACTTCCGCTACATCGACGACGCGCTGAGTGAGGGGGAGGCCCTCGAGCTGCTCACCGGCATGCGGGCAGGGCGCGCTGAACGGTTGGCAGAGCTCGAGCGCCAGGGTGGATACCCTGCCTACACCACCTCGGCCGGCTGGCTCGGCTACAGCGAGGAGAAGATCGTTCGGCTCGCCGGCGAGGCTGTCGCCGCGGGTTTCACGCACATGAAGATGAAGGTCGGGCAGGATCTCGACGCGGACGCCAGGCGCGCAGCATTGATCCGCGAGGCGATCGGCGCCGAGGGAACGTTGATGATGGACGCGAACCAGTTCTGGGGCGTGGAGCAGGCCGTCAGTGCGATGCGCGTGCTGGGACGCTTCGACCCCTGGTGGATCGAGGAGCCCACCAGCCCTGACGACGTGCTCGGGCACGCGCGCATCCGGCGCGAGATCAGCCCGATCAGGGTGGCCACCGGTGAGCACGTTCAGAACCGGGTGATCTTCAAGCAGCTGATGCAGGCGGGCGCGATCGACTTCTGCCAGATCGACGCATGCCGTCTCGGTGGAGTCAACGAGGTGCTGGCGGTGCTGCTGCTCGCGGCGAAGTTCAAGATCCCGGTCTGCCCGCACGCGGGCGGCGTCGGACTCTGCGAGTACGTGCAACACCTCTCGATCTTCGACTACGTCGCCGTCAGCGGCACGACCGAGAACCGGATTGTCGAATGGGTCGACCATCTGCACGAGCATTTCCTGCATCCCGCGGTCGTTGCAAACGGCCGCTACCTGCTTCCGACGGCTCCCGGCTACAGCATTGAGATGCTCCCCGGATCGATCGAGCGTTACGGGTTTCCGTTGGGATCGGCATGGGACGCAGGCCGACCGCAGGCGATCAGCTAGCGGCGATCGGAGGACGACACCGATCGCGCCGCCCCGCTGGGCGGCGCCTGCCCCACCGTGCGGCAGACAGGCCTCTGCCGCGGACCATCGCGGCCGGGCCGATCGTCCCGCGCCCGTGTCCCAGTTTACATCATACGTCAGACCTATGCTACCTTCTGGAGGTTCCATGGACCGTCTGATCGACGCGCATATCCACTTCTGGGAGCCGGATGCCCGCCGGCACGAATGGTTGAGCGCGGTCCCGAAGTTGCAGCGCCGGTTCGTACCCTCGGATGTCGAGTTCGGGTCGCCGGCCCCTGACGGACTCGTCTTCGTCGAGGCCGATTGCCAGCCGGACGAGGCGCTGAGCGAGGTCGACTGGGTCAGTTCGGTGGCTGCAGGTGATGTGCCGATCGTCGGGATAGTTGCCCACGCCCCGCTTGAGCAGGGAAGTGGCGTGGAGGTGCTGCTCGATCAGCTCGCCCGGCGGCCGCTGGTGGTCGGCGTCAGGCGCCTGTTGCAGCACGAACCGCCGGCGCTGCTTGCGGATCCAGCGCTTGTCGAGGGCACGCGGCTGCTCGCCGGCCGCGGGCTGACGTCGGATCTATGCGTGACGATGGAGCAGTTGCCCGCTGTCACGAAGCTGGTTCGGGCCTGCCCGCACACCAGCTTCGTGCTTGATCATCTCGGCAAGCCGGCTGTGGGCGAGCGCTTCCCTGGCACATGGGCTGAGGACATCCGCGAGCTCGCGAGCTGCCCGAATGTCAGCTGCAAGCTTTCCGGGCTGGCGACGATCGCCGCTCCCGGACGGCGCGACGATCTGCTGCCATATCTCCGCCACGTCATCGATGCGTTCGGTCCGTGGCGCTGCCTATTTGGCAGCGACTGGCCGGTCTCACTCGAGGGCACGAGCTACGAGGGGTGGCTGGACGTTGTTGCCGAGGCAGCGGATTGTCTCGACCAGGCCGAACGCGCCGCGGTCCTCGGTGAGAACGCGATACGCATCTACGACCTGAGGGACCCAAGCGACACAAGGAGCGCCCATGCTGGTAGCTGAGTACGCAGGGAACGAGCAGTTTCGTGTCGCCGAGCGATCCGCTTCTGCGCCCGGTCCCGGCGAGGTGCAGATCGAGGTTGCGTTCGTCGGCATCTGTGGGACGGATCTGCACGTTCGGCATGGCGACATGGACGGGCGCGTCGCGATTCCGTCACCGATCGGGCACGAGATGTCAGGTGTCGTCGCGGCGCTTGGCGAGGGCGTCAGCGATCTTGAAATCGGTGCGCACGTGACCGTGATGCCACTGTCGTGGTGCGGGCGATGCCCCGCCTGCCGGAATGGGAATCAGCACGTGTGTCAGAGGCTGGTGTTCGTGGGCATCGATTCCGCCGGCGCGATGCAGCAACTCTGGACGGTCAACCGCTCGATCGTGGTCCCGATCCCCGCCGAGCTCCCGCTGGAGATCGGCGCGCTGGCCGAGCCGCTAGCCGTCGCGGTGCACGATGTCGGACGCGCGCGTCTCGTCGCCGGCGAGAAGGCGCTCGTCGTGGGCGGGGGGCCGATCGGTCTGCTGGTCGCCCTCGTGGCGAAATCCCGGGGTGCCGAGGTCAAGGTCTCGGAGCCAAACGAGTACCGACGCGCGCTGGCCGAGCAGCTTGGGCTGGGCACGATGGACCCAGCATCGCAGGATGTGCCCGAGGCCCTCGAAACCTGGACCGACGGCGCCGGAGTCGACGCCGCCTTCGAGGTCTCCGGTTCCGCCCAGGGCTTGCACAGCGCAACGCACGCGCTACGCGTGCGCGGGAGGCTCGTCGTCGTCGCCATCCACAGCCAGCCTGTGGCGACCGACCTGTTCCGCGTGTTCTGGCGGGAACTCGAGCTCATCGGCGCCCGCGTCTACGAGCGCGCGGACTTCGAGGAGGCGGTGCGCCTGCTCGCGAACGGGGACGTCCCCGCGGGCCGGCTGATCTCGGCGGTGGAGCCGCTCGAGCGCACGCCGGCCGCGTTTGATGCGCTCGAGGCCGGTGCCGGAGTGATGAAGGTATTGATCGATCTGAGGAGCTGACATGCAGCCGGTGGAGTCACGCCTCGATCCCGCGCCCTTTGACCTCACCGGTCGCCTCGCCTTGGTCACGGGCGTCAGGCGGGGAATCGGGTTGGCCATCGCGCAGGCACTGGCGAGCGCGGGTGCGGACATCGTTGGCGTCAGCAGAGAGCTTGAGGTCGACGGCGGCGTGGCCGGGAAGCGCGTGGCGGCGCTCGGCCGGCAGTTCCACGCGATCACCACAGACCTGGGCGACCGCGAAGCGGTACACGAACTCCTGCGCCAGCTGGGCGAGATCGAGCGACCGATCGACATCCTCGTCAACAACGCGGGCACCATCTGGCGTGAGCCGCTCGTGGCTCACGCGCTTGAGCAGTGGGATCGCGTGCTGGAGGTGAATCTGACCTCGCAGTTTCTGCTCGCGCAGACGCTCGGCGCGCAGATGGTGAGCCGCGGCTACGGCAAGATCATCTTCACCGCGTCCATGCTCAGCTTCCAGGGCGGGATCAACGTCGCCTCGTATACCGCGAGCAAGCATGGCGTGGCCGGGTTGACGAAGGCCCTCGCGAACGAATGGGCCCCATCGGGTGTCAACGTCAACGCGATCGCCCCCGGGTACGTCGCCACCGACAACACGCAGGCGCTGCGCGATGACCCGGTGCGGTCGCGGGCGATCCTCGAGCGGATTCCGGCGGGGCGCTGGGGTTCGCCGGAAGACATCGGCTGGGCCGCAGTATTCCTTGCCTCACGTGCATCGGATTACATCAACGGCACGGTGCTTGCTGTGGACGGCGGCTGGCTAGGGCGCTGACGGTGGAGACAGACGGCGCGACCAATTTCGGTTGGCCGAGCGAATGCACCGACGATGTCGTCGCCCTGGGAGAGGGCATTCTTCGCTTGCATCCGGTCGAACGGATCCGGAGCGTCACGGCGCTCGTGAACAACGAGGTCGGGCATCTGATCGATGGGCTCATGCGGCGTAGCGGCGTTGACGTCTCCTGGCGGCGTTGGGCGCCCTGCGACGGGGTGTTCGGAGAGCCGGGCATCTACGGGCTGCACGAGGGCTTTGATCCGGGTCGCGCGGTTGCTCCCGCATTCGAGGCCGCGCCTGCGCAGGGCAGGATTTCGGTGTCATCACCAACGTATGATGTTTCGAGTGCATTCAGCTGCAAGCGCATCCGAGCCTGGTAGCCCTCTGCCTGGCAGCCCTCTGATCGGCACGCTACGCGGGTCCGCGCGGCCAGCCCGCCTGGCCACCGTCGTGGTTGAGGCGTTGGCGGCGCGCATCATCGCGGGCGTGCTTCCGCAGGGGTCGGTGCTTCCGACCGAGGCGGTGCTCTGCGATGAGTTCGGCTTTAGTCGTACGGTTCTGCGAGAGGGGCTCAAGCTTCTGGAGGAACGGGGGCTGGTGCGTGTCGAACAGGGTCGCGGTACGACCGTGCAGGCGCGTGAGCTCTGGAACCTGCTCGATCCGACGGTCCTCCGCATCGCGCTCGAACATGATCCCGACATGGCGTTGCTCGACAACCTGATCACGGTCAGGCGCCTGCTCGAGTCCGAGATGGCACGCGGGGCCGCGCTGCGGCTGACCGAAGAAGAGCTCGACGCGCTGCGCCACAACATCGAGGCGATGAAGGCCGCGGTGCGCGACTACCCCGAGTTTCGGCGCCTGGACCAGGCGTTTCACACTCAGGTCATGACCGCCTCGGGAAATGAGATCGGCAGGACGATCGTGCGCGCCATCCATCAGCACGCCGGATGGACGCCCAGCCTGAACTCTCCCGGAGCGCAGAAATCGCTCGCGCGGACCGTGGCTGCCCACGAGGCCGTCCTCGACGCCCTGGTCGCGCGAGACGGTGACCTGGCCGCCCAGCGGATCACCGAGCACATCGGCGCGGCCTGGGCTGAGCGGCGCGCGCGCTGAAGACTTCGGCGCTCCCAGCGCTGCGCTGATCGAGGCACCTGCGCCGGCCGGCTTCGGACGCGCGGTGTCCACGCGGGCCCGAGGTTGGTCGCGGCGTGGTCGCTCGACCCGGTCTTGGTGAGGCGGAGCGGCGGCTGACGAACTACCGCTGCCTCACCTGCTGTAGCCGCACTGCCGGGCGTGCCCCTGCCACTGGCCTCTTGGAGCCTTGACAGGGCATCATCAGTCATATTATGATCGCACGTATGACAAGGATTGCGGCGATCGACGTCGAACTCATCGACCTTCCCGCGGTGACGCCGGCGTTCGCTTGGCGCGATGGTCTGCTTGGCTCCCACGGGGCGCGGAAGACCGGGGTGTTCCGCATAACCACCGACGACGGCGCCGTCGGGGCCGCGTATCACGAGTGGAGCGGACCGATGCTCGCGGACATCACCGATCGCGTCCTGCGACCGCAACTGGTCGGTGAGCGTGCCGACCAGCGTGAATGGCTCTGGCATCGTCTGTGGGAACTGGACCGCACCGAGGAGTTCCCGATCTGGCTGTTCGGAGTGGTGGATGTCGCGCTCTGGGACCTCGAGGGGCGCGCCCTCGGTGTCCCGGTTCACCGTCTGCTCGGCACCTTCCGCGAGAGCATCCCGGCCTACGCTTCCACCACTACCTTCGCAACCGTCGAGGAGTACCTCGAGGTCGCAGACCAGTGCCTGGAGCTTGGCTTTCCCGCGATCAAGCTGCACGGGTGGGGTGACGTCAGGGCCGATGCTGATCTCTGCCAGCGTCTGCGGGCCCACGTCGGAGATGCCGTCGACCTGATGTACGACGGCTCTGCCGGCTTCGATCTGACCGACTCCATCTACCTCGGGCGAGCACTCGCCGAGGCGGGCTACCGCTGGTACGAGGAGCCGATGCGCGAGTTCAGCATCACCGCCTACAGGTGGCTGTCCGAGCGCGTCGATGTGCCGCTGCTGGTCGGTGAGACCTCCGATGGCAACCACCTGAACACCGCCGATTTCATCGCCTCCGGTTGCGCTACGTCGGTGCGCACGAGTGCAAACCACCGCGGCGGGATGACGGGGGCGATGCGGATCGCGCACCTCGCCGACTCCTTCCAGCTTCGTGCCGAGGTGCACGGACCGACCGAAACGGCAGTGCACCTGTGCATGGCAATTCCTAACTGCACGTATTACGAGTCGCTCGTCACCTCGAACCCGGTCGTGCGCGAGGCCCGGGTGGGAGCCGACGGAATGGTCAAGGCGCCGACAACGCCTGGAATCGCGCTCCCCGCGTTCGTCGAGGAGCACCAGGTGGCGGAGGTGTGATCACAACTCGTTCAACACATCCAAGTCCTTCAACCGGCGCCACCCGTGCGTCGCGAAGGTCGACCTAACGTAACCCAAGTCGGAGGAGAGAGAACCAATCATGAATCTTTTCAGGCTCGAGAGGCACTGGCAGCCGCGGTCCTTCCGAGCGCGCGCAGCGCTGGCAGCATCGCTCGTCGCGGCGGCGGCCGGCACAGCCGCGGCGGTACCGGCGGCTTCGGCCGCGAAGTCGCAACGCTCGAGCGGGCCGTTGATCGTCTGGTACGACGCAGCCCGCGCGGCGTTCGTGAAGGAATACAAGGCGACGCATCCGCACCAGAACATCAAGTGGGTGCTCTACAGCGGCGACGACAACGGCGACGGATCGTTGCAGTCGAAGTTCGCGCTGTACAACCG
>JBOGYJ010000384.1:0-16824 GCA_050696795.1 Solirubrobacteraceae bacterium
CACTTCTTCTCCGAGGAGAGCTGGTCCTCGAAGTGGACCCCGGCTGCGCCGGCCTCGATCATGCCCTTCATCAACTCGAACGCGTTGAGAGCGCCTCCGAAGCCGGCCTCGGCGTCGGCCACGATCGGCACCATCCAGTGCCGGTGATGGCTGGTGTCACCCTTCTGGACGGCTTCCGACCATTCGATCTGATCGGCGCGGCGTAGGGCGTTGTTGATGCGCCGGACCACGGCGGGCACGCTGTTGGCCGCGTACAGGCTCTGGTCGGGATAGACCTGCTCGGACAGGTTCGCATCGGCCGCGACCTGCCAGCCGGAGAGATAGATCGCCTGCAGCCCGGCCTTCACCATCTCGACGGCCTGGCCGCCCGTCATCGCCCCCAGGGCGTTGACGTAGGTCTGTGTGTGCAGCAGGCGCCAGAGCTGCTCGGCGCCACGGCGCGCAAGGCTGTGCTCGACCCGCACGCTGCCGCGCAGGCGGATCACGTCGGCGGCTTCATATGAACGTTCGATTCCGGCCCAGCGCGGGTCGGTCTCCCATTCGCGCTCGATGGCGGCATCGGCTATGTCAGACAGAGTGGTCATGGTGCAGCTCCTCCGTGGTCAGGCGATCAGCTCGTAGGCAGGCAGGGTCAAGAACGTCGGGAACTCCTCGGCTAGGGCGACCAGCTCGAATACGTCTCGCGCCTTGACGAGCAGCTCAGGGCCGTATCCGCTTGCGGTCAGCTCGTCGATCGTCTTGTCCGCCCGCTGGCGGACAAGCTCCGCTGTCACGACGGCGCCACCCGGCGTCAGCGGGATCTTGTGATGGATCCATTGCCAGATCTGGGCGCGGCTGATCTCGGCCGTGGCCGTGTCCTCCATCAGGTCGTGGATCGCGGCAGCGCCGACGCCGGACAGCCAGGATGCGATGTAGCGGATGCCGACGTCGATGTTGGTGTCGAGGCCGCTCTCGGTGATCCCGCCCTCCGGACGCGTGACAGCCAGCAGGTCGGCGGCCTTGACATCGACCTCGGAACGCTGGCGGCCGAGCTGGTTGGGGTCGCCGCCCAGCACCGCGTCGAACTCGGCTCGCGCCGTCGGCACGAGATCCGGATGAGCGACCCAGGTCCCGTCGAAACCGTCGCCGGCCTCTCGGCATTTGTCCTCTGAGACCTTGCCCAGCGCCGCCTCCGTCACGTCGGGCTTGCGCCGGTTTGGGATGAACGCCGACATGCCGCCGATCGCGTGGGTGCCGCGCTGGTGGCAGGTCTTGACCAGCAGCTCGGTGTAAGCGCGCATGAACGGCGATGTCATCGTCACCAGTGCGCGATCGGGCAGCACAAAGTCCGGATCGGCGTGGAAGCGCTTGGCGATGCTGAAGATGTAGTCCCAGCGGCCGGCGTTCAGGCCGCAGATGCGCTCCCGCAGCTCGTAGATGATCTCGTCCATCTCAAACGCCGCGGTGATCGTCTCGATCAGCACAGTCGCGCGGACGCTGCTGCGCTCGAGTCCGAGTGCGTCCTCGCTGAACGCCATCACCTCGTTCCACAGCCGCGCCTCGAGATGACCCTCCAACTTCGCGAGGTAGAAGTAGGGGCCAAAGCCTCGTTCGAGGCTCTCCTGGCTGTTGTGGAACGCGTAGAGGCCGAAGTCGAACAGGCTCGCCGAGATCGGCTCGCCATCGACGCAGAAGTGCTTCTCGATCAGATGCCAGCCGCGGGGGCGGACGATCATGGTTGCGAGCTCGTCGGCGGGGCGCAGCCGATAGATCTTCTCGTCGGTCTCGAGCTCGAGCGTGCGGCGCACCGCATCGATCAGATTCAGCTGACCGTCGATCACGTTGTCCCAGGTGGGGGAGTTCGAGTCCTCGAGGTCGGCCATGAACACCTTGGCGCCCGAGTTGAGCGCGTTGATCATCATCTTGCGCTCGACCGGACCGGTGATCTCGACCCGTCGGTCGCGAAGCGCATCGGGCGCGCTCAGGGCACGCCAATGGCCCTCGCGCACGGCGGTCGTCTCCGTCAGGAAATCAGGGCGCTGGCCCTCATCGAAGCGAGACTGGCGCGCCTCGCGCTGCGCCAGCAGCTCGCGGCGAGCGTGCTCGAAGCGGTGATGCAGGGCCAGCAGAAAATCGATGGCTTCGGGCGTCAGGACCTCGTCGGCGGACGGGTGTGGGGTGAAGGAGATGTTTTCAGTAACGGACACATTCACGATACTTGCCCGAAAACGCGCATTTGTCTACTGAAAGTTTGGAGCTCTTGCCATATATGAAAAGAAATGCGAAACTTTTCCGTGATGATCTCTGATCCCTTGGACCTGGCCGTCTTCGGCCATCGTCTGCGCTACCTGCGCAAACGCGCGGGAATGACGCTGGACGCGCTCGGCGCCAAGGTCGGGAGCTCGGCGTCGTATTTGTCGCAGCTCGAGAACGGTCATCGCGAGCCGCGCCTGTCGACCGTCAATCAGCTCGCGACCGCGCTCGAGTGCAAGCCGGCGGAGCTGCTCTCCTCGGCGGCGCCGAACCGGCGAGCGGAACTCGAGGTCTCGCTGGCGCGGATCCAGGAGGATCCGCTCTACGGGACGCTGCGCCTGCCGTACCTGAAGCCGTCGGCGCGCCTGGACGGCGCGGCGCTCGAACACATCGTCACGCTCTTCAACCGCGTCCGCGAGCTCTCCGATGGCACCGCACGCGTGATTCCCGAGCACGACTTCGTCGCCGGCACGCTGGGCGCCCGCGCGGCGAACGCCGCCATGCGTGATGAGATGCGACGCCGCGACAACTACTTCGAGGAGATCGAGGTGGTCGCGACCGAGGCACTCGACGCCGTCGGTTACGCGGGACCGGGAGCGGTTTCGGAGCGCCACCTCACCGATGTCGCTGCCCACTTCGGCTTCACCGTCGCACGCGTCCAGGGACTGCCGCCGTCGACGCGCTCGATCACCGACATGGCCAACCGCACCGTGTACGTGCCCCAGCGCAACGCGACGGGCGGCACGCGCTCCTCGCGATCGGTGATCGCGCAGACGCTCGGCCACTTCGCCCTGGGCCACGGCGAACCGGCGGACTTCGAGAGCTACGTGCGCCAGCGCGTGGAGGCCAACTACTTCGCCGGGGCGCTGCTGGCCCCCGAGCGCTCGGTCGTGCAGCTGCTGGCGGAGGCCAAGCGCAATCACGACATCTCGGTCGAGGATCTCGGAGAGATGTTCTACATCTCATACGAGATGGCGGCGCACCGCCTGACCAACCTGCTCACGCGGCACTTCGGCATCCCGGTGCACTTCCAGCGTTCCGATCATGAGGGACGCTTGTGGAAGGCGTATGAGAATGACGGCGTGCTCGTCCCCGCCGATGTGGACGGCACGATCGAGGGCCAGCGCTTGTGCCGCTGGTGGAGCTCACGCCAGGCGTTTGAGTCCGAAGACTCCTACGAGCTCCACTATCAGCGCACCGACACCGTGACCGGCACCTTCTGGTGTGTGACCCATATCGACCTCGCACGCGACCGCGGTGACGCGATCACGATCGGGACCGTCGATTCGATGTCGCATTGGTTCCGGGGCTCCGACACCACGCGGCGCGCCGTCTCGACCTGTCCTGATCCCTCGTGCTGTCGCCGTCCCGCCGACGATGTGGCCGCGCGCTGGGGGGGGCACGCCTGGCCGTCAGCGCGCGATCACAGCGGCTTTGTCTCCGGGCTGCCGACGGATACCGTGATCTTCAATCCATATCCGGGCGTGGATCTGATCGACGTGTACTCCTTCCTGGACCGCAAGAGCCGCACGTAGCGCGCCGCGGGCGAACCCGCCGCGCGTAGGCTGCTAGGGCAACTGATCGGGACCCGTCAGCGGGTCTCGAGATGTCGCAGCGTCGTCTCCTCCAGCAGCAGCTTGATCGCGGCCGCCACAGGGATCGCGATCAGTGCGCCGATGATGCCGAACAGTGCTCCACCGATCAGCGTGGCGATGACGGTGAGCAGGCCCGGTACCTGGACCGTGCGCGCCATGACCCTCGGCGTCAGCAGATAGTCCTCGAGGAAGCGGTAGACGGTATAGAACACGGCTGTTGCGATCGCGACCGGCAGGCTGTTGGTCAGCGCGATCAGCGCGACGATGATCCCGCCGACGGTTGAGCCGACGACCGGAATCAGGTCGAGCAGAGCGACCATGAACCCCAGCAGCAGCGCGTACTCGATGCCGAAGGCAAGGCACCAGACCCAGGTGCCGATACCGGCGATGAATGACGTCAGCAGGGTCCCGAGCACGTAGCCGCCGATGCGAAGCAGGATCTCATCTGTGAGCAGCACCATGCGGGCGCGACGACTCTTGGGGGCGAGTCTGTAGATGCCGCGCTTCACGCGGGGCAGGTCGGCAAGCAGGTAGACCGCGAGGATCACCACCACGACGACCGCTCCGACCAGGTCCAGGACGACCTTTCCGACCCCCAGGACACCGCCGGCGATCTGGGATGAACCGCCCTTGCCGATGAAGTGTTGGAGCGTTCTGACGAGGTGATAGTGGGCGTTCAGCTTCCCCAGGAAGGTGTGGTGGTTGTTGAGGCTGTGGAGGTACTGCGGAACCTCAGTGGCGAGCTTGGTGGCCTCCGTCACGAGGATCGGGATCGCCAGCGCGAGGAAGCCGGCGAACACCCCAAGCGCGATCACGAGCACCGCGATGACCGCTGCCCAGCGTGGCGCCCGCAGCCGCATGATCCAGTTGACGGCCGGCTCGAGGCCGACGGCGACGATGACCGCGAGGGCGATCAGCAGCAGCACCTGGCCGATCGCCAGGACGACCGAGCCGATGGCGAAGACGACCGCGACTCCCGCCGCCCCGGCCATGCCCATGTAGAACGGCGAGCGCCGGTCGAACCGCGGCCCGACGCGACCGTATTCCAGCCCGTCGTCGACGCCGGCCTCCGTCGCGGCTGCCGCGTGGATCTCGGTTTGAGTGGCCTCATCTCCCTGCGCACCGGCGGAGATCAGCTCGCTGACCTCGGACTCGAGTTTCTCGATCGTTCGATCCTTGCTCTCGCCGGGCATCTGAACACCAGATGCCCGGCTTGGGCGCCGCGTAGTCGGAGCGCTTCGCGCTCGCCGGGGGCCGTCCGGCCCCGCGAGCAACGGCTACCCCCCGGCGAGCGCCTCTCGCACTCGCTTGACCGTCGCGCCCGGGCGGACGTATGGCCCCGGCGCCAGCTGCGTCACGCGGAGCTCCTCGAGCAGCCACATCACATCCCGGCGTCCCGCCGTCTGAGACTCCAACTCGTGGATGACAAGCATTCGCTGACCGTCGGCGGCGACCTGGCGAGGCAGGCGCTCGAGGCGCTGCGCTGCCGCACGCAGGTAGCGCTCGACATCGGCCAGACGCGCGAGGCCGGTGGCCGCGAGCATCCCCGGGTACACGAGCCGACCCAGCTGCCGGGCGACGTCCTCTCGGGCGGGGCCGAAGACGGCGCTCGCCGGCAGCACGTCGAGTTGTTCACGGACGCCTCGCGCGGCATCGATGATCCTGCCGAGAGCGGACAGCGCTTGAAGCGTCGCGGGCCGGACCTCGCCGCGGGCGTGCTCGCGGAGCGCCTCGAACGCCTCCGCGTCCCATGCCGGGCCACCGCCGCTCGCCATCAGTGCGTCCAGCGCGGCGCTCGTTGCATCCTCGAGCATCGCCTCCAAATTGTCGTGTGGTGCCGCCGTGAGCGCGAGCGTCAGCGGTGCTCCAAGCTGGCTGAGCACCCACTGGCGCGGTGCCGGCACGGTGAGCCGCAGGAGCCGCCGAGTCCCTCGCGCCATCGTTGCGGCCTGCTCGTCCGCTGTCTCGCAGATCCGGACTCCAACAGTCTCGCCTTCGTCGACGAGCGCCGGGAAGCCACGCAGGCCGCCAGGGGGATCGACCGTGCGTGGCAGCGACTCGATGTCGAAGCCGCGCATCCCGTGGCGCGCCAGTTCGGGCACCTCGAGCTGCAGACGCGCCTTCAATACAGGCCGCAGCTGGTCTCGCAGCGCGTCGAGGGACTGACCTGACCCCAGCACCGTCCCGTCCTCATCCTCGACCGAGAAGCTCACCCGCAGGTGTGCCGGCAGAGCCTCCAACGACCAGTCGCTCGCGCCGATGCGGGGACCGCGTCGCCGCTGGATCGCGGCGGCCAGCACCTCCAGAAGCGGACCCGAGCGGGGAGTGATGTCGGCGAGCAGCGCAGCGGCCGTGTCGGGTATCGGCACGAGCGGCGTACGCAGGGCCTTGGGCAGCGAGCGCAGCAGCGCGATCAAGAGCTCTTCGCGGAAGGCGGGTACCAACCACTCGAAGTTCGTCTCTCGCACCGATCCGAGCGATCGCAGCGGAATGTGGACGGTGACGCCGTCGGCGGCCGAGCCGGGGTCGAAGCGGTATGACAGCGCCAGTTCGAGTGAGCCCTGTTTCCAGATCGAAGGGCGTCCGCGCTCGTCGGGGGCGGCGTTGCCCTCGATCAGCAGATCCATCGGGTAGTCCAGCAGCGCTGGCTGTGACGGGCGAGCCTGCTTCCACCAGCGGTCGAAGTGACGACCGCTCACGACCTCCTCGGGTACGCGCTCCTCGAAGAAGGCGGCGCGGGTCGCCTCGCTCGCGAGCAGGTCACGGCGTCGGGCGCGTGCCTCCAGTGCTTGGACCTCCTCGATGCGGCGCTCGTTCTCGCGCATGAACCTGTGGGGCTGGTCCCAGTCGCCCTCCACCAGTGCGCGGCGGATGAACAGCTCGCGCGAGACGGCCGGGTCGATTCGTCCGTATTGAACGGTTCGTGAGGCGACGATCGGCAGGCCGTACAACGTGACCCGCTCGGACGCGACCACGGCGGCGCGGCGGCGGTCCCACCTCGGTTCGCCGTAGGAGCGCCTGACGAGGTGCTCGGCGAGCGGTTCCACCCGCTTGATCTCGACTGCCGCTGCCGTCCGACCCCATAGCCGCGTCGTCTCGACCAGCTCCGCGACCATCACCCAAGTCGGCCCGCGACGCACGAGCACGGAGCCGGGGAAGATCGCGAACTTCGCCCCGCGCGCGCCGGTGTACTCACGGCTCGCGCCGTCCTTCATCCCCAGGTGCGAGAGCAGCCCGGACAGCAGCGACGTGTGGATCTCGGACGCCTCGCCGGGCTCCTCGTTGAGTGTCAGGTCGACCTCGCGCGCCGCATCTTCGAGCTGCGCGACAAGATCCTGCCATTCGCGGATCCGCAGGTAGTGGAGGAACTCGGCCTTGCAGCGCTTGCGGACCTGTGAGCGCGACAACTCGCCCTCCAGCGACCGCAGGTAGGACCACAGGTTGGTGAAGGCGAGGAAGTCCGAGGATCGATCGCTGAAGCGGGCATGCAGCTGGTCGGCTTGGGCGCGCTGCTCGCTGGGCCGCTCGCGTGGGTCCTGGATCGACAGGGCGGCGGCGATCACGATCACCTCGCGTGTGCAGCCAAGCGTGTCGGCCGCCAGGACCATACGCGCCAGGCGCGGGTCGATCGGCAGTCGCGCGAGCTTGCGGCCCAGCGGCGTCAACGGTTCGGGACTCCCCGGGTCCAGCGCTCCGAGCTCGTGGAGCAGGGCGATGCCGTCGCGGACCTGGCGGCGGTCGGGCGGTTCGAGAAACGGGAACGCCTCGATCTCGCCCAGGCCCAGCGCCGCCATCTGCAGGATCACGCTTGCGAGGTTCGTGCGCACAACCTCGGGGTCGGTGAACTGCGGTCGCGCGTCGAACTCCTCCTCCGAGTACAGCCGGACGCAGATTCCGTCCGCCACACGGCCACAGCGACCCTTGCGCTGGTCCGCCGAAGCCCGGGAGACCGGCTCAACCGGCAGCCGCTGAACCTTGAGTCGGGTGCTGTAGCGGGAAACGCGCGCGAGGCCCGTGTCGACGACGAAGCGGATGCCGGGCACTGTGACCGACGTCTCAGCAACGTTCGTGGCAAGGACGACACGGCGTGCGTTTTGTCTTCGCCCGCTGGCGAAGACCTTCTGCTGGTCGGCAGCCGCGAGCCGCGAGTACAGCGGCAACACCTCGACTCGCGGTCCCAGCCGCCCGCTGAGCAGCTCTGCTGCGTCGCGGATCTCGCGTTCTCCTGAGAAGAAGGCGAGCACGTCGCCGTCGCGCTCGGCGAGCAGCTCTTCGACCGTGTCCGCCAGCGCGTCGAGCAGCTCCTCGCCCTCTCCCGGCGGTCGGTAGCGGACCTCCACCGGGTAGGTCCGGCCCGAGACCTCGACGATCGGAGCCCCGCCGAAATGCTCGCTGAAGCGCTCGGGGTCGATCGTTGCACTGGTAATGATCAGCTTGAGGTCCGGGCGCCGCGGCAGGATGCGGTGCAGGCAGCCGAGCAGGAAGTCGATGTTGAGCGAGCGTTCGTGCGCCTCGTCGACGATCACGGTGTCGTAGCGGCGCAGCAGCGGGTCTCGGCGGATCTCGGCCAGCAGCAAGCCGTCGGTGACCAAGCGCACCAGCGTGTGCGCAGAACCCCGATCGTCGAAGCGGACCGCATAGCCGACGGCACCTCCGAGCGGTACGCCGAGTTCTTCCGCGATCCGCTGGGCCACTGTTCGCGCGGCGATCCGCCGGGGCTGGGTATGGGCTATCGCTCCGCGGATGCCACGGCCGAGCTCCAGACAGACCTTGGGCAGCTGGGTGGTCTTCCCCGAACCGGTCTCGCCGGCGACAACGACGACCTGGTGATCCCGGATCGCGGCCAGCAGGTCGTCGCGACGCCCCGATACCGGCAGCTCCGGCGGGTAGGAGACCTCGGGCACGGACGCACGCCGGCGTTGTACCCGAGCCTGCGCCTGTGCCAGCTGTTGCGCGAGGAGCGCCCTGCCCTTGTCGTCGCCCCTCTGGAGCCGTCGAGCCTGGCGGCGGAGATGCTGTTCGTCGCGCAGCGTCAGTTCGCGCAGCGCCGCCTCGTCTACGAGTGACATCGCCGCGGCAGCAAACTCCGCTCAGGTGGCGACGGATCGGGCGTAGCGGTCCAGCGAGTCGAGTTCCGGCTGGGAGCGTGGGTCCTCGACCGCGGCGGCGCCCACTGCGCAGGCGGTGCGCAGGGCGTCCGGCTCGGTGTTGCCGCGGGCAAGGCACAAGGTCAGGGCCGCGCAGAATGCGTCGCCGGCGCCGACACTGTTCACGACAGTGGCCGGGAAGGCGTCGACCTGGGTAGTCAGCTGCCCAGCGTGGTAGATAGCGGCGCCGTCGGCTCCGCTGGTGACGGCAACGCGGCGCGCCTGGCGCAACTGCGGTAGTGCCTCGTACTCCGTTTCATTGACGATGATCAGATCACTGGCGTCGAGCACATCGAGCGGCAGGTGCTGGGCCGGGGCTGCGTTGACCGCGAAGAAGCCGGTCGACTGCCGGGCCGCTGCTTGAAGGCAGGCGATCGTGATCTCCAGTTGACATAGCGTCGCCTCGGCGTTGCCGAGCCGGATCTCCTCGGGGCGCAGCGCATGGTTGGCGCCAGGGGTGACGACGATCGTATTTTCGCCGACCCGATCGAGCGTGATGGCCGCGAGTCCGGTCGGCTGCTCGTGGCGGATGACGCCGGAGACGTCCACGCCGGCTGCCGCGAGCTGCTCGAGCGCGAACTCCCCGTCCGTGTCATTCCCAACGGCGCCGATCATGCGTGCCCGCCCGGTGAGCCGCGCGGCCGCCCGCGCCTGGTTTGCGCCCTTACCACCCAGCTCACGCACCAGCGATTGCGCCAGTACGGTCTCTCCAGGGCGCGGAAAGGCGCTGACCGTGCTCGTCAGGTCGATGTTGATACTGCCCACGACCGTGAGCAGCGGGTCCGGCTTCATGCCAATACCTCTCCTGCTGGATCCAGCTCCAGGATCTGCCGCAGCAGCTCGGGCGCGGCGGGTCCTTGCACGTGCGTCGCGCCACCGCCGTAGCTGCCAACCAGCGGGCCACTGGCGCCGACGGCCACCGGGATGTCGTCGCGGCCGACGAGCGCGAGCAGGTCGAGCGTGTTGATCGCGGCCTGTTCCGCGGTGGTGTTGTCACCGATTGTGCTGATGCTGGTCAACTCAACGCTGGGCCGCGCGAGGAGATGGGCCGGCGCGAGAGCATCGTCGATGCCTGTGTCGCAGTCGAGATGAACGTGATGTGAGGCGGTCATGGCGGAGTGACTCCTGCAACGGGGTCAAAGAGGCTGCGCGGTGCAAATCACGCGCTACCCCAAGCTACAAGGCAGCTCAAGCGAGCGGGTCGTCAGCGACGAAGACCCTGCCGGCTAGCTTTGCTGGAGCTGGATGCAGCGTCGCGGCGGTCCCGTGACGGCCAGGTGCGGCCGCGTTCGTCGACCCCAGGCGCCCGCGCGTTCAGTGGCCCCAGGTGCCGCGCGTTCGTTGGCCTCAGGCGCCGGCGCATTCAGTTGGGCGGCGCCGCGCGCCGCCGATGCCGCATACCCATGAGATATCCGGCTAGCCGGGTCGCATCGTCTGCCGGCATCGATTCGAACGCGACGCCCACGGCGTCCTGCACACGTCTCACGACCTCGACTTGGGCGCTGACCGGTCGCGGATCGTCGCCGAACATGAGCTCGAGCGCCAAGCGTTGTTGGCCGTTGAGCGCCGGATGATCACGGAGTAGAGCGCCGCCTTCGCTGAGATCGATCGTGTATGTCCACTCCGCGGGCCGCTCACCGTCGTGCTCGTCCGGGCACATGATCCGCGCGCGAGTCACCAGCTTGACGCGCTCGCCCGCCCGTCGCTCGGGCACGGTGACCCCGTCCATGACGGCAACATCCAGATATGGCGGGCTCGCGCGGACGGCGACCCGGAGCCCAACGGCGAGGCGGAACTCATCGAAAACCAGATACCCCGCCGAGCCGAGGACCAGCCGGCCTATCGCTCGGGGCGGTAGCTCATCGCGATAAGCGAGCCGAGTGACAGAGCCCTGAACGTCGAGCACGCGGCACTGGATCGACTCCGGCACCTCGTCGAGGTTCAGGGTTACGACCTGGTCGATGTGGAGACGCTGCACGTAGCTTTTATCGGCAACAAGCAGCACGCTCGATAGCGCTGTTAGCTGTGATACGCGTGCAGATGCGCGGCGACGTGTTCGACCAGAGGACGCCTCAGCAGCGAGTGGCCTCCGCTCCTCTCGCACGGGGCCACGGCCCGGCAAACGCAAGCATCGCCTTGCTGCCGGGGCGGCCAAGCGCGACGCTACGCCTGATAGGTTGGCCGCAGAGTTCGGTCGCTCAGGCTGCTCGTGGATACAACGTCCTCGTTGCCTACGCGGATACCAGGGTTGACAACCCCCCGGGACCCCAGATCAGGCCTTGATCACCTGTAGCGGCGGGTAGGCTGTTGACATCTGGTCGTAGTCGCTGTCTTGGGTTACCACCGGGAGGCCGTGCTCAATTGCGGTTGCTGCGATCAGCGCATCGGTGAGCTTGACGGTCCGGTGGATCCCAGCGGTCCGGCAGGCCGTGACAAGACGCGCCCAACTGACCATCACGGCCTCGCTGATGGTGATCGGGTCGGCCGAACGCACAAGCGCGAGTGTGTCCGCGCGCCGCGCGAGGGTCGTCCCGCCGCTGGCGCTCAGAACGCCGAGCTGGAGCTCGCCGATCGTCACGACCGATACCGCGACGTGCTCTGGCAGCTCGCCAAGCGCCCGCCTGGTCTCGCGAGCGATGAAGATCGATGTGTCGAGTAGCCCCGAACCAATCACAGCTGGTCGAGCGTTTGGCCCGCGAGATCATCCAGCTCGCCGGTGAGGCCGGGGTCGGCTGCCCGTTGCCGTAACTGCTGCCGCAGGTGCTCGCCCGCCAACCAGCGGGCGCGGCGGCCGTGCGGAACGATGTCGGCAACCGGTTCGCCGTGAACAGTGAGCGTCACCCGCTCGCCAGCTTGCACGGCGTCGATCACCTGTCCCGTTCGGTTCCGGAGGTCACGTACCCCGATCTCCATGTGCGACAGCGTAGCACAATCTACCCTCTCTGACCGGCGATCGCTCGTACCTCTGTCCTGCTCTGCTGCCGCCACGAGCATCCCCGCCGGCCGCCACCATGCATGCTCGTGCGGATAGCTCGCATGCGGTTGGAGCCTCGGTCAGCGTTGGCGGTTGCGGCTTGCCCGACCGTTGTGGGTTCCCGGCGACCGCATCAAGCGTTTCCAGCGCTGCAGCAGCCACCGAGATCGGCAGCCTGTCGAACTCGCGGCGAGCTGACAGCATCACGACGACCCGCCAGAGGTCGTCGGTCACCGCTAGCGCCGAGCGAAGTCCTGAGGTCCACGACAGCTCCTGGGAGCAAAACCAGATGTGAGTCTCTATCGTCAGACGGGATGCCCTTGAACGACGAAGACCTGCACGAGGTCGAACGCAATGGACGCCGCTGTGGGGTCTGCCGATCTGGACGCCGATGGCGCGACTTTGAGGTTGTCCGTGAGGAAGGCCGCGAGCCGGTAGTGATGTGCGTTGCGTGCCGAGCCCGACATGGACAGATCGCGCCCGTGCGCAAGGCGCCAGAAGCTGCACCGCCATCCGTCACGCAGCCGTCAGCAGCCGAAGCAGATCACCACCCCGAGCAGCGTGAGGATCGGCTCAAGAAGGCGCTCGGTGAACTGCCGCGCGGGGAGTACACGACCGGACGCATCGCGAAAGCCGCCGGGCTAAATCACGACAAGGCCGTCGTCAGGCTGCAGCAGCTTGAGGAGGCCGGCGAGATCCGGCAGGTAGGGAACCGGTGGTCGACAGAACCCGTTCCGACAGACCTTGAGGGAGCGTTCGATCGGCTGCAAGCCCGGACAAGCAACCTACGCATCGTCCGGGACCGCACGCCGGTCGGCTGATGTGCCTCCCGCTTGCGGCCCAGAAACGCCGCACAGCACGCGACCGCGAACGACTCGCCGAGCTAGAGCAGTAGCCGGAGTTAAGGACCGTCACAGCGGCGAATGTCCCGGCGAAATTTTGTGTCTGAAGGACTTCCGAAGCGAAGCAGGGGAGACAGGACTCGAACCTGCAAGCCCCGGTTTTGGAGACCGGTAAACGGCCTCGGGTCTAGCAAATGCCGGCCATCATCGTTGCGATGAACGGCTCTGAGGAGCGTATCCCGGTACCCCAACTGCACGTCCGGGAGCAGGGTGGGCGCTACTTCTGCAAGGCCAAACTGGTTCCAGGGCAGGCAGGTCAAGCGTCTGGTCGGCCCGCCGTGGCTCGAGGCGGACGGGGCTGGTGGCAATCGGTCGCGGCTGGGGCGTCCGAGGCAGGCTTCTACGAGCAGCCGACCGGGACCACTCGGGCCGCGAAGATCGTCGAGCGCTAACTCGAGGACGAGGCTGAGCGCGACCGGATCGCGCGGGAGCGCATGCTCCGCGGTCTGACGTTCCGCGAACTCGCCGCTGACCATCTGCGATGGATGGACGAGGTAAAAGGGGGATCGCGCCCGCGGCCGGGGCTGCGGTCCGCCAGCCGGTCGTGGCGCGGGGTTGAAGGGCCCCAAGAAGCGGGCGAAGAACGACCGTGCGGACGCCGGGCATTTGCGGGAGCTGCTGATGGCCGGCTGCCGGAGTCGTGGATCCCGCCTGCGCACATCCTCGATCTTCGCGCCCGGGTGCGGTTGCGTCACACGTTGTCTGAGCAGCGCTCGGAGTGGCAGCAGCGGAGTCCGATTGATGCGCGATAGCCTCCCGGCTCCCAAGCCCGACCGTCGCCTCGTGGTGGTAATGGACGACAGCCAGTATCCCTCTGTTCCTGACGGTCTCCATATCAGCGCTACCAGTCAACGCCACTTGGCCTGATCGCGTCCGGGCGTGAGGCGGTACGCTCTGCCCTGTGGATGACGATGCGATTCGCGCTCTGGTGCTTCGCCTCTCGCGCCCCGACGGCTCTGGCGGCAGCACCATCGAGCGCGCGGCGATTCTCGCCGCGGGCAGTGACCTCGCAGCGGTCGTGGCGTGGATGCTTGCCCGCGGTGGCAGACCCGAGGCGGCAGTTAGCACTGCCTCAGCGAGAGGCGGCCTGCACAGCGAGCGGCTCAGCGGCAGCGGCGAATCGAAAGCCGCCGCGCCGGTCCGATACGTGCTGCCGGCACACTCGCTGAGTTGACAGGCTTCCGCGGGGTCGTCGTCCGTGTCCGGCTCATTATGGACCGGGTACGACGACTGTGCTGACGAGGACCTCAAGCACCTCGACGACTTCCAGGACCGAAGCCCTCCCCTGACAGCCTCAGGGTTGCGGGCCACGCAAGCGTCGCAAAGCGCCCGAGCACGACATCGCCGCCCCGAGACCATGTCGCCGCTGGTCGCACCACCACCAGCGAGGAGACGCCTATTCTGTTGGCCTGAACATCACGGCCGGACCGCCCCACCAAACTTCCACGGCGACCTGAGGCGGCTCCCGCTTTGAGAGGACGCGCCAGAGACTGGCTTCCTCGTCGAAGAAGCGCCCGATGCAGTGCGAATGGACGGTGCCTCAGCCCGTCGGCGTCACGCGACGCCGCGCCTGACGGGCACCGCGCCGCGCTCAGCGTTGAGACGGACCTTTAGCGCTATCCGTGGCGCATCAGCCATGTCCGCTATGGGCCAAGGGAGTGCCCTGCTCCGCGATGGTTCGTTCGGCGGTGGTCACAGCGTTGCGGTCTGGACGAGCGGCTGGGGTCGGCTCCTATCCGAGTTGGCGACGTTGGTGAGAAGGGTCGCGAGTACCTCTGATGCTGCTCTCCACGAGTAGTGTCCGCGTACCACGATGCGCGCCAGCTCACCCCGCCGGCGGCGCTCTGCTGGATCCCGCGCAACCTCGGTTAGTGCCGTGATGAGCGCTGGCTGATCGTCGGGATCGACCAGCCAGCCCGTTGCGCCGTCGCTGATGATCGTCGCCGGTCCTAGCGACCGCGTCGCCACCGCCGGTAGTCCACACGCCATGCCCTCAACGATCACCTGCCCGAACTGCTCGCGCTCTGAGGTCAGCACGACGGCATCGGCGGCTGAGAAGAATTCGGGCAGCTCCTCGTGGGTGTGCCACCCGGCGAGGAACACCTGGGGGACCCCCAAACGAGCCGTGATCTGCGCTGGGTGCTCCCCCTCGTATTCGCCGGGATGGCCACCGACCAGCACGAGCCCCGAGGCGTTCTGCAGCCGCTCCTGGGCATGTCCGAACGCGGCGATCAACCGGTCCAGCCGCTTCACGGCGGTGAAGCGGCCGACATACAGCAAGACGGGCCCACGTGCCAGTGCAGTCACCTCGGTCTCGCGGTAACGCGCGCTGCCCGGCGGCTGGTCGGGTAGCCAGCCTCGGGGTTGCTCGACCAGGACGCGCCGCCAGAAAGTCTCACGCTCGACTACGGCGGAAGCGAACAGGTCTATGTCAACCCCGTTTGCGATCGTGGTGATCTGATCGCGTGGCACGTCCAGAAGCGAGGCAGCGCGCTCGACGCCGCCCGGCGCCACGACGAGGTGAGCGCATTGCCGAGCCCAGCGACGCATCCGGCGGCCCCAGCTCGCAGCGTACAACCAGCTGTGAGGGTTCTCACCGACGGCCCGCTCGAGCATCAGCAGTTCGGTGCCGTGCAACTGGACGACCACGGGGACCTGCGGCGCGACTCGGGCGGCTGCCTCGTTGATCGGTGTGAGATGGTGCAGGTGCAGGATGTCGGCCTCTTGGGCTCCGGCGCGGGTGAGCTCGCGCGCCCACGCCTCGACCTGCAACTCGTACTCGTCATCGTCCAAGGCCGCAAAGACGCGGTCCGGCGCGCCGGACCGATCCTCGAAAGACGGGTGCAGCGGCGCGCTGCCAGCATGGCTGAGGAACCGCTGTGGTTGGTCAGTGGCGAGCGCCGCATCGAACTCGACGGGTCGGACCTTTCCATAGAACGCCCGCGCGTCGCCATGCACACCGTGATCACGACGAGACCCCGCGAGCAGCGTGACCTGGAAATTCTGGTCGCGTAGGCCGGCCGCGAGCGCCCGCGCTGCATGCGATGACCCTCCGCGCGGTGAGAACTGAATAGCGCTGAGGACACGAAGCATCAAATCTGCCCGGAGTATGACCATCCTGTGAACAGCCGGCGTCCGACTTCAGGGCCCGGCCCGCTAGCTGCTCGTCTGAGGAACCGTCCCGCGCCGATCGAGCGTGACCGTACGCGGCAATCGCCCGGCGACACGCGACCTCCGCGACGGCTCGATAGCGACGTGCCCGAGACCCTGGAAGCTCGCCGGGCTTGCGCTCGTCGAAGGCATGCCCGCCAATGTGGGCGTAGAGTGGACGTGCAGGTCCACAGCCGAGTGTCGTGCTCTCGCATTCTTCCGTGGCCGTCCTGATGGGAGCGACAGGAGCGGAGCTGATGGCTAAATCCAATCATCCTGACCCAGAGCAGGCAAAACCCCGGGCCACGTTCGGCGACGCTACGAAAGAAATCGCGCGCCGCAACGAAGAGGCACAGAAAGCAGCTCGCGCGAAACGTACTGCGCGAGAAAGGGAGCAGCTCGCCCTCCGCCGGCAATGGGAACGACTCTGAGCGGTCGGCCGTAGAGTACCGCCGCCCCGGATCCCAGTCTGACGACTCGATCTGGTCACATCCCCTCACAACCGAGCACTATCCGGGTCGACGGTGCCCGGGCGACAGGCCTGAGAAGCGAGACGTCGCCTCAGTGAATCGCGTCAACAAGGACGGGCCGCGACCGTAAGCGATCTTGGCCGTGTTGTCAGCGTCTTGCGGTTGCGCGGCGTCGGGCGTGGAGGTTTGGGCGTCGTTGGCTGGCGAGCTTAGGGTTGATCGCGAACCCCGGTGATCTTGTCAATGGCCGGCCAGTCTGGCCGCAGTTGCGAGACGTAGCGAGAGCGGCCGCATTGGCCGATGGTCGGCGAGAGCCGCGACGTGCTCCCGCCCCAACTGCTGAGGATCGGCGTG
>JBOGYJ010000385.1:0-2902 GCA_050696795.1 Solirubrobacteraceae bacterium
CGGCGAGGGCGCGTGCGTGCTTTGCGGTCAATTCGATCCAGCGCTGCAGCATGTCGGCACCGTAGATCCGGACGGCCAGCCACAGCTTCAGCGAGCGGACCGGGCGCGAATACTCGAGCGTGCGAGCGACGCCGTTGGCGGCGACGCCGGCGTGCAGCATGTAGCGCTCGTCGTGGGCGAAGGCGTCCAGAAGCGGTCCCTGGCGGGAGAGCATCACGAGACTGCAGCTCTTCTGCACGCCCAGCCACTTGTGGGCGTCGATCGTCAGCGAGTCGGCGCGCTCGATCCCCTCGAAACGGGGGGCGAGGCTGGGCACGCCGGCGGCGGGGCCACCATAGGCGCCGTCGACGTGCATCCAGACGTCGTGCTCGGCGCAGACATCGGCGATCTCAGCCAGCGGGTCGATCGCACCGGTGAGCGTCGTGCCCGAGGTCGCGACCACCGCAACCGGAACCACGCCGGCGGCGCGGTCGGCCGCGAGCGCCTCCTGCAGCGCGTCCACCCGCATGCGGCGCTCGGCGTCGATCGCGATCCGCCGCAGCGCCTTGCTGCCGAGCCCGATCACCTCGACCGCCCGCGCGACCGAATGGTGTGATTCCTCGGAGCAGTAGACGGCGGCGGCTCGGCCGGACACGCCGTCGTATCTGGAACCGGGCAGCGCGTGCTCGCGCGCGGCGGTCAGCGCCGTCAGGTTCGAGGTCATACCACCGCTGGTGAAGGCGCCGTCGCCCATCGGATAGCCGACGAACTCGGCCACCCAGCGGATCGTCTGGTTCTCGAGCAACTCGGCGGCGCCGGCGGCGGCCGCGAGGTTGACGTCGTAGGCATTGGCGAGCGCGTCGGCGAGCACGCCCGCCTCGAGCCCGGTCGAGCCGATGTAGGCGCAGTAGAGCGGACGCGACGGCGAGACGCTGGCATCCAGCACACTGGCGATATCCGCCAGCGAGGCCTCCGGATCGCCCGGCGCCGTCGGCAACGCTTCAGACAGGCGGTCGATGAGGGCGCTATCGAGCTGCGGCTCCTGGGGCCGTGGCTGGTCGAACGACGCCCAGGCGGTGCCCAGGTGCTGTGTCAGCAGTGCCAGCACCCGCGCGCGGTCGATCAGCTCAAGTGGATGGGGCGGCTCGCTCATGTTCCTCCTCATGGTGCTCGGCCGGCGCGTCCTTGGGGTCCTCAGCCGGGGCGGCATAGCCCGTGCCCGGGTTGCGGGTGGCGTTGGCGGCGATCCCCACCGCCAGCTCGACGAACTCATCGATGATCGGTTGCCTGACCTCACGGTGCAGCGCCAGCACGAGTGTCGTCGGCGCAGCCTCGCGCAGGGGCACGAACGAGACGTCGGGCCGGGCGAAATAGCGGGCGATGATCGCCGGAGCGGTGTCGACGCCCTCACCGCGGCCAATCAGGTACAGCC
This sequence comes from Solirubrobacteraceae bacterium, assembly GCA_050696795.1. GTDB lineage: Bacteria > Actinomycetota > Thermoleophilia > Solirubrobacterales > Solirubrobacteraceae > Palsa-465. The sequence goes on from JBOGYJ010000385.1 coordinate 1,412, forward strand.
ACTCCTCGAGGTTGTCACCGACGTAGGCGCTGATCTTCGGCCGATGCCCGACCTCGTCGACGAGCATCCAGTAGTCGCGCCAGGCCTGGGGCGTCACATCGGGCTGCGCGACGAAGGTCTCGTCGGCGAGGTCGGCCGGCGTCACCCAGTCCCTGCCGGCCAGGCGATGATCGCTGGGTAGCACCGCGACGCGCGGCTCGCTGATCAGCGGGATCACCTCGAGGTCCTCCTCGTCGAGCGGCGCATAGAGGAACGCGACATCGCACCTGCCCTTGCGCAGCGCCGAGATCATCTCGGAGAACTCGATCGCGCGAACGTCGATCCGCACCTGGGGATGACGGGCGCTGAAGGTTGCCAGCAACGGCGAGAGGAGAGCGCCCGGCACCGGTCCAAGCGAACCGATCGAGAACGACGCCGACTCGCCGCGGGCCAGGGCCCGCACCCGTCCAAGCGCGCCGTCGGTCGCCGCGAGGATCGCGCGACCCTCGTTCAGCAGCGCCTCGCCGGCAGGCGTCAGCTGCACCTGACGGGTGCTGCGCAGCAGCAGCGGACCGCCGACCTCGGCCTCCAGGCGCCGGATCTGGGCCGACAGCGCCGACTGCGCCAGGTGCAGGCGTGCCGCGGCACGCGAGAAGTGCAATTCCTCCGCGACGGTGACGAAATAACGCAGTTGCCTGAGCTCCACCCTGGCCAATTATCGCGCAGCGCGAATAATCGTTCGCATCTTCCTGTTGCACCATCGCACCTGGGGCATGACCATGCGTGGCGTGACGGAGAGAAGGGTCAGGGTGGAGCTCGGCCAGGCGTCAGCCTGGGGCCGGCTCGATGGCGACACGATCGTGCTGGAGGACGGGCGTACCGTGCGCGAGGCCGATGCGCGCTATCTGGCGCCGGTCACACCGTCGAAGATCATCGCCGTCCACCTGACCTACCAGAGCCGGCTGACCGAGTACGGGGCCAGGACTCCGGCCTACCCCTCGTACTTCATGAAGCCGCCGACGGCGCTCAACGGACACCGCAGGATTGTGCGTCGCCCGCGCGGAACCAGGTTCCTCAACTACGAGGGCGAGCTGGCGGTGGTGGTCGGCCGGCGCATGCACGGCGTGCCCGAGGACGAAGCGCTTGCCCACGTCGCCGGCTACGCCCCCGCCAACGACGTCGGTCTGCATGACTTCCGCCACGCGGACCGTGGCGCGATGCTCCGCGTCAAGGGCCAGGACGGCTTCCTGCCGCTCGGCCCGTGGGTCACGCCCGCCGAGCAGTTCGACCCCACCGACTTCACGCTGCGCACCTACCTCAACGGTGAGCTCGTACAGCAGGCGACCACCGAGGACATGATCTGGGGCGTGGCCTATCAGCTGGCCGACCTCTCGCGGCTGATCACGCTCGAGCCGGGCGACGTGTTGCTCACGGGCACCCCGGCCAACTCACGGCCGATGGAACCGGGTGACGTGGTCGCGGTCGAGATCAGCGGCCTCGGCCGCGTCGAGA
>JBOGYJ010000386.1:0-12823 GCA_050696795.1 Solirubrobacteraceae bacterium
CGGGCGCCGCTCGCGCGGCGCCCTCCGGCTCTCGAGCGACCCCCTAGGGACCCCCCCGAGCCAATCGGACTCGCAACCGCTCGGCGAGCGGCGCTCCTCCGTGCCCCCGCTCGAGCCGAAGCTTGAGTGCAAGAGCGATCACCAGCACGACGCCTCCCACCATATTGGCGGTCAGCTGGCTGGCTCCGGCGATCAGCAGGCCCTGATAGAGGAACCCGAGCACGAACGACGCGAACAGGATTCCCAGCAGATGCCCGCGACCACCAAAGATGTCGACGCCACCGAGCACGACGATCGTGATTGCCGGCAGTAGCAGTGCGTCTCCGAGGTCGTCTCGGACCGAATCGTAGGTTCCGGCAATCACGACGCCCGCGACCCCGGCGAACAGCGCTGAGAGCACGAACGCACGCGTCCGCGTCCAGGCGACGTTCACGCCCGCGTAGCGCGCTGCCTCGCGGTTGTGCCCAAGAAGCACGAGCGAGCGACCGAACGCGCTGCGATGCACGAGCAGGAACGAGATCAGACCGATCCCGGCAAAGATCAGGATCTGGGCCGGAATCGGTCCGACCGTGCCGGTTCCGACGATGGCGTCGAAGGAGTGCGGGAAGCCGTATGGCGGGTAGCCGCCGCCGATCGCGGTGGCGAGGCTCCCGAGGATGAACTGTGTCGCCAGCGTGACCAGCAGCGACTCCAGCCGGAAAAGCGTGATGATCAGGCCCTGCAACAAGCCGATCAAGCTCGCGATCGCGAGTGCCATCAGTGCGGCGACCCAGATGTCCAGACCCTGCTTCCAGAACTCGGCCATCAGGATTCCAACGAAGCTCGCCATGGCGCCACACGAGAGGTCGATGTCCCCCCCGAAGATCACGAAGCCAACGCCGAGCGCCATGATCCCGACGTCGAGGAAGTACTCGGTCTGGTCGAGCATACCCGCGCCGCCCCCCCAGAAGCCGGAGACCGCGATCGAGAAGTAGGCGAGCTCGATGACCAGCAGCACGCCAAGCGATGTCATCCACCACTGGTCCCTGCTCGGCCGCACCAGCAGCGATCTCAACCCTGAGCGGTTCGCAACGCTCGTCATCGCCTAACCCCCGGCCGGCGCAGCATCGAGCCCAGCGTTGCACGTAGCGAGGAGCGGCCGGTGGTCGGATCGGCCATCACCGCGATCAGGATCATGACGCCGACCCCGGCAGGTTCCCAGATCGGGTTGAGCTGGAAATCGACCAGCGCGGCCAAGGCAACCGACAGGAAGATCGCCGCCAGATAGCTGCCCAGCACACCGCCCTTCCCGCCCGTCAGCGTGCTACCGCCGATCAGCGTCGCCGCAATCGCCGTCAGCTCGATGTTCGAGTCGGTGCCCGTGGTCGAGTCCGCCGAGCCCACGTGAGCAAGAAAGACCAGGCCACCGAGTCCCGCGAGCGCACCGCAGAGGACGTAGGCCGACATCAGAACCCGCTTCACCCCGATCCCAGCCCTGCGCGATGCCTCGAGGTTGTTGCCGACGGCATACAGCGAGCGTCCGAACGGCGTGCGCCAGAGGACGAGGATGAACAGCAGCGTCACTCCTAACCCGATCAGGCCCACGTAGGGTACGCCGCTGACCAGATCGTTGTTGCCGAGGTCGAAGTAGGCGCTGGGCAGCGTGACAACCTCCTGACCGTTGGCGACGATACCCTGCACGCCGCTGTAGACAGCCAGCGAGCCGAGCGTTGCGATGATCGGTGGGATCCCGGCGTAAGCGACCATCACGCCGTTCCCGGCACCCATCACCGCCCCGATCGCGAGCACGATCGGCAAACCTTCGAGCGGGGTCAGGCCGTGGTTCTGAGCGAGAAAGCCGACCGCAAGCGCCGCCGTACCCAGCACCGGCGCCACCGACAGGTCGATGCCTCGCGTCAAAACCACGACCGTCTCCCCCACCGCCACGATCGCTACTGCCATTGAGTCCGCGATCAAGAACGCAATGTTGCCCATCGACGAGAAGGAGGAATTATCGATGGTGGTGATAGCGATCACGACGACTGTGACGAGGATCAGCTGGATCTCACGATGGATCAGCAAGGTTGCGAACGCGCGAGCAGCCGCGTGTCGTGACAGTCCGCTTGGACGCAGCGCGTCGGCTGGTGGAATCGCCGTGGTCATGCTCGCTCCTGGCCGACGATCAGCCGCCCAAGTGCAGCGACGCTGATCTCATCACCGGCCAACTGGCCGGCGACGCGGCCCTCGTAGACCGCCACCACGCGATCACAGATCCAATACAGCTCCTCGAGCTCCGAGGAGATCACGATGACCGCGACGCCGGTCTCGGCCAGGCTTTCGATCAGCGCATAGATATCCGCCTTGGCGCCGACGTCAACGCCGCGTGTGGGCTCGTCGAAGATCCCCACCTTGGGCTTTGTCATCAGCCACCGGGCGAACATCAGCTTCTGCTGGTTCCCGCCGGAGAGCGCCTTGATCAGCACGTTCGGATTGAGGGCTCGCACGCGCGTGCGTTCCATTGCCGCACGGGCCAGGCGCCGCTCCTCGCTCGCAGATAGGAGCCCATGCCTCCGTGGCAGCCGCGGAACTATCGCCGCGGTGGCGTTCTCGGGCAGCTGAACCTCTGAGAAGATGCCGTTGCGCCCGCGGTCCTCGGAGAGATAGATCAACCCGCGGTCGATCGCCGCGCGTGGGTTCAAGCGATGCAGCGCCTTACCGTCGAGCGTCAGCCGTCCCTGCTCCGCCCTGCGCAGGCCGAAGACCGTCTCAGCAAGCTCGGTGCGACCGCTGCCCACGAGCCCCGCCAGGCCTACGATCTCGCCACGGCTGACCTCGAGGTCCACGTCCTCGAACTCGCCCCGGCGGGTGAAGCCGCTCACGGACAGGGCAACACCTCCCAGAGACGCGTTCGAGACGCGCCGCCGCTGCAGCTTGACCTCATGGCCGACCATGTTGTTGACGAGCTCGTCGCGGCTCGTGCCCGATCCATCGAAGCTGGCCACGACGCGGGCGTCCCGCAGCACCGTAATGCGATCCGAGATCTCCAGCACCTCGTCCAGGCGGTGGCTGATGAAACCGAGCGTGAACTGGCGCTCGCGCAGGCGACGCATCAGGGCAAACAGAATGTCGGCCTCGTGCGAGGTGAGCGGCGAGGTTGGCTCATCGAAGAAGATCACGTTGCAGCGGTGCACGAGCGCGCGCGCACACTCGAGCTGTTGCTGCTGGGCGATGCTCAGGGTCGAGGCCTTCTGGCGCGGGTTGATCATCAACCCGAGTTGCGCGAAGTAGCCACCTGCCGTCTCTCGCATTCGCTTCCAGTCGACGGAGAACGGCATTCGCGCCCGCGGGACCGTCCCAACGAAGAGGTTCTCCAGAGCCGAGAGGTGCGGCATCAGCGTCGGCTCCTGCGGGACCAGGTAGATGCCTCGCTGCTGCGCGGTCGCGGGGGTGAGCTGAGGGAGCCGCTTCTCACCGAGGCACAGTTCGCCGGCGTCTGGCTGCTGGATCCCTGCCAGGATGCGCATGAGTGTCGACTTGCCGGCGCCATTCTCGCCGATCAGTGAGTGGATCTCGCCGGGCCGAAATGCCACCGACACACCGTCGAGAGCCCGGGCTCCCGAGAACGCCTTGGTGATGCCGACAGCCCGGTACGCGGTCGGCCTGGCAACCTCGGGCTCACTCGTCTTTGGTGTTGTCATCACCGAGCTCATGCCGCGCAGATACTCACCTGTCGCAGCGGCCCGTCAAGTCGATCGCGCATGGTTTTTCCCTCTCCCGCATACGATCCTACGCAATCGTATGCGGTGGTTGTCAAGGACAACACTGCTGTCGTGTTTTTCCTTAACCGAACATCAACATTCCGTAGCCTCGGAGGCGGCCAGGTGCAGCCACAGATCTTGCCCGTGGCCTAGCAGCGACACAACCCATCAGCGCGCAGCATCCGGCCCAGCAATCGGACCGCGGGCCGGTGGCTCTCTCCGACTCCGTGTTCCGGCACGCGGTCGGCGTGATCGCTAGCCGTCTACCGGTCCGGACGAACCGCGGACTACGAGCGTGGGCTCGAATGTCTCCCGCGGCGGTGGCCAGCCCCCGGACCAAAGATCCGAGCCGATGCAGAGCTCGACGCCGCGCGCAACGATCTCGACCACCGGCATGCGCACCGTGGTCAGCGAGGGGACCGTGACCGCGGCCATCGAGATGTCATCGAACCCCACGACCGAGAGCCGCTCGGGCACATGGATCTCACGTCTATGGGCCGCGTGCAGCAAACCCACCGCCAGGGTGTCGGTGGCCGCGAACACCGCGGTGACGCGCGGCTGCTGATCGAGGATCGGTGCGAGCGCGTGATTGCCACCCCCGAAGAAGTTGGGAACCATCTGAACGTTGCCATCCGCAACCGTCAGGCCGTGCTCGCCCATCCACTCCAGGTAGCCCGCCTGGCGCTCCTGCATGTCGCCCAGTTGTTCGGCGCCCACGTAAGCGATGTTTCGGTGGCCCAGTTCCCAGAGATGGTCAAGTGCGGCGCGCGCGCCGGAGCGGTTGTTGACGCCCACCGTCGGGAACGGATGCTCGTTCTCCGCCCCATGCCAGAGGCCCACGACACGCGCGTGTACGTCCCGGAGATCCTCTACGAGTCGATGTTCCGCGGTGAAATCACCGAACAAAACGATGCCGTCACATTGACGGGCCTCGAGTACAGCGGTCATCTCCAACGCTTCGTCTTCGGTGGCCCGTGCGTTACCGAGCACTACCGAGTAGCCACGTGCCCTGCACGCGATCGTCAATGCCTCAACGGCCCCGGTGAAGAACGGGTCGGTGATGTCGCGGACGATCGCACCGAGAAGCATGGTCGGCGCCCCGCGCAGCGCGCGAGCTATCGGATGCGGGCTGTAACCGAGCTCGCCGGCTATCCGTTTGACCCGATCGCGGGTCACCTCGGAAACCGCGATCATCCCCGGCGCGTCGTTGAGGATGCGCGATACCGTGCTCTGCGCCACACCGGCGGCGGCAGCGACCTCGATCATCGTGACCGGCTTGCGCGGATCGCCGGGACGGCGCTCCATCACACGCTGCCGAGCCGCTTTCACCTGACGTTCGGTTGCCATCCAGATCCGCCTCTATGTACCGTCGTCGCCGACCGTGTACTCGCTGGTGAGGGCGCCGGCCCGGCCACTGCTCGGCTCCACCCCGCGTGAAACCTTAGCGCTCGGCCAGCACGCTCTCGCGTGCGGCCGCGGCGGCCCGCCCGAAACCGGGCTGCTCGAGCTCCGTGTGCATCTCACGGATGCGCCGCAGGATCTCGTCCGCAGCCCGCTGCTGCTGCTCGCGCGTCGGGTTCTCGATCCGCGTGAAGCGGAACGGCTTGCCGTAGCGCACCACCACCTTGGGGAAGCGCAGCCGCTTCCAGTTCCGCACGCGATGTGAGCCGAGGATCGCGACCGGCACGACGGCGGCGCCCGATTCGAGCGCCAGCCTGCCGATCCCGCGCCGGGCCTCCTCGCCCACCTGCCCGGTGCGCGAGCGTCCGCCTTCGACGTACATGCCAATCGCGCCGCCACGCCCGAGGACCGTGAACGCCGTCTTGAACGCCTCCTCGTCGGCATGGCCGCGGCGCACCGGGAAGACTCCGCCGTGGTTGTAGACCCAGCTCATCGGCGTGTGCCCGAACAGCTGCGACTTGGCCATGAACTGGATGTGCCGGCGCACGAACGCCCCGGTGAAGAAGTGGTCCATGAACGAGGCGTGGTTGGGCGCCAGGATCAGTGGCCCGTTGGGCACGTTCTCGGCCCCGTAGGACTCGGAGCGGAAGAACACGATCGCGATCCAGACCGTGATCGCGCGCACCAGCTCGTAGGGCCACTCGGGCCGGCGGCGGCGCACCCGTGCATGGTGGCGGTCGAACACCTCCGCCGGGCGCGGATCCTTGTAGACCTGCGCCTTGATCTTGACGTCTTCAGCCATGCCGCTCGGTGGTACGCCGCTTCAGCCGTTCAGCGGCAGCACGAGCGCCGGCTTCTCGATCGTATGATCGTCCTGGGTGGGGATCACCGCGGTCGCGATCGCCATGAACTCGATCACGTGCGAGCCCCAGCCGTGCGAGGCCTGGTTGAGCCGCACGCCGACCAGGCCACCGGCCTGGACCGCCTCCGCCTCCGCCTGCATGCGCCCCATCGCCAGCTCGCGCGCGTCGTAGAGCGCCTGGGTGAAGTTGGTCATCTCGATGTTGCGCCCGACGTTGCGCATCGACTGCATCATCCCCTGGCGGGCGACGTGGTAGACGCAGTTGCCCATCACCAGCCCGACCGGGCGGTAACCCGCGCGCAGCAGCGTCGAGAAGTCCTGCCCACTCAGGTCCGAGGTGAACGGGCGTCCGCCCGGCGCGCGGTGGAGCTCGCCGCCGGCGTGCTTGACGGCGGTGCCGACGGCGATGAACTCGGCCAGGTCGGCACCCCAGTCGTAGCGTCCGATCGTGAGCCGCACGCCGACGACGCCGTCGGCGCCGAGCTGGTCGGCCTCCTCCTCCATGCGCGTCATCGCCAGCTCGCGCGCGTGGTACATCGCCTGCGTCAGAACCTGCATCTCCATGTTCCGGTTCCAGTTGGCCTGCTGGTAGCCGATGTGGTAGATCGAGCTGCCCAGCACCAGCCCGAGCGGCTCGAAGCCCGACTCCTTGACCAGCAGGAACTCATTGACGGAGAGGTCGCTGGTGAAGAACCCGCGGGCGATGTCCTGCTTCATACGCTCGAGGCGCTCGCGCCCGGATTCCGGCAACCCCTCGAGCGAGCCGGCGCGGTACTGCTCGGACTGCGCAGAGGTATCCGGCTGTTCAGCCGGGTGGGCGGGCGCCGATCCCGGCTGACGCTCAGCGGGGTCGGAACGACGATCGCGGAACCCCATGACGTTTCTCCTATCTGTCGAGCACGAGCTGCTGCAACGCGAGCCGCGTGCGTTCGCTGCGTGCGGCCTGTTGGCTGACCGCGGCGGTCAGCGCCTGCAGCCAGACATCGATCTCGAGTGCCTCGGTCTTGATCGCGATCCCACCCGAGATCCGCGCCCGCGCGGTTTCGACGTGGCCGCCGCGGCGGCGCAGCTGCAGGTGCACGTCACCGGCCTGCACGAGAATTTCGCTCACGACCTTGGGCCCGCGGAAGCCGGTCTTCGAGCGCCTCACCTCGACGAAGCCGGGGAGGGCCTGCTCGAGCCGCGTCGCCAGGCCTTCGACGAAGGCATCGGTATCCGTGAGGTCCGCCCGCAGCGCGGCCGCAGCCAGATCCAGGTCCGTGTCCTCGGACTGACTGCCTTCGTACTGACGGTCGAGGTCGGTGGACTGGCTCTCCTGCGATGTCACACCAGCAGCCTACGACACCGGCGTGGGCGAGTGGCCTGCAACGGGTCGCCTGCGGTTCAGCGAATCGCGCGCCGTGAGGGTCCGACCATCCGGCCGAGCAGCCAGAACAGGTTTTGCCTGCTCCAGAAGCGACCCGTGGACCGCCGCCGGGCGAGCTCCCGGCGACTACACGAACTCACGAACAGCCCTGTGCCATCCATAGTTGGTCCTTCGATGTGGAACAAACGGCGGATCCGGCCTCAGGTAGTCAATAACAGTGCTCGGACAGAACCGCGGAAATTACGAGAATCTGCAGCGCTGTCCGCGCCTGGCGGGCCACGCGACTATGCTGGCCGCGATCCCCGTCCCCGCCGCTAGGAGAGTCAGTTGCCCGACGTCGAAGCCCACATCACCGGCACGGTCTGGAAGATCGAGGTCGAGGTCGGCGACAGCGTCGAGGAGGGCGACTCGGTGGTGATCCTCGAGTCCATGAAGATGGAGATGCCCGTCGAGGCCGAGGATTCCGGCGTCGTCACGGAGATCCGCTGCCACGAGGGGCAAGCTGTCTCCGAGGGGGACGTGCTGGTCGTGCTCGAGTAGCGCCGTCGCGTGGTGAGCTGCCGGCCAAGCGCGGCCGGCAGCGAGAGGCCCGCTACTCGTCCCAGGGCGTGAAGTCGACCTTGCGCGCGCCGCAGACGGGGCAGAACCAGCTCTCGGGGATGTCCGCGAAGGCGGTGCCGGCGGGGATCCCGCCGTCCGGATCTCCCTCCGCCGGGTCGTAGATGTACCCGCAGGACTCGCAGATGTACTTCACCGGGCCGAGGTTAGCTGACGGGTTGTGGCCGGCGGTTGGTCCGCCCGGTAGGGTCGCAGCGTGACTCCGCGAGCCGCCGCCACCGTGATCCTGATGCGCGATCACGAGGGCGCGCTTGAGCTGCTGATGGTGCGGCGCACCCCCGCGGCGCGCTTCATGGCCGGCTTCTGGGTGTTTCCCGGCGTGGCGCTCGACGCAGCGGACGGAGACGGTCAGGCCGGGCTGCAGAGGGCGGCGGCGAGGGAGCTCGAGGAGGAGGCGGCGGTGTCGCTCACCGCTGGCTGGGAGCTCGTTCCGTTCGCCCGCTGGATCACGCCGGCGCAGTCGTCGATCAGGTTCGACACGTGGTTCTACCTCGCCTCGGCGCCTGCCCCTGCGGACCCGCGCGTCGACGGTGTCGAGATCGTGGACTGGCGCTGGATCACGCCGGCCGCCGGCCTGGCGGCGTTCAGGTCGGGCGAGTTCGAGCTCGCGCTGCCGACCGAGAAGCAGCTCGAGTCATTGCGTGGTTTCGCGTCGGCGCAAGCGGCGCTTGGGCACGCGCGGGCGCGCGTCGATCAGATTAAGCCGATCGAGCCGCGGATCGAGGGCGTCGGCGATCAGGCGCGGATCGTCCTGCCCTGAACGCTCACGCATTGGGGCGGCCGGACCGCGCGCGACACAGTCTCGGCACGCCCCGTGACGAAGCCTTAACACTCCCGCATCCCCAGCATGGGGGTTTAGCAGCTTGGGGGGTCAGTCGGATTCTTCGTCGGTGATGACATGCATAACCGAGTTGATCAGCGCCAGGTGCGTGAACGCCTGCGGGTAGTTGCCGAGGTGGCGTCCGCTGCGGGCATCGAGCTCCTCGGCGTAGAGACCCAGTGGGGAGGCGTGTGAGAGCAACCGCTCGCACAGCATCGTGGCGCGTTCCTGCTCACCGATCTCCGAAAGCGCCGAGACCAGCCAGAAGGAGCAGATCAGGAAGGTCCCCTCCTCGCCGGAGAGGCCGTCGTCGGTCTCGCCGGTGCGGTAGCGAAGCACCAGGCCGTCCTGCGTGAGCTCGTCGGCGATCGCCACCACGGTCTTGCGCACGCGCTCGTCGTCCGGCGGCAGGAAGCGGTTCAGCGGGATCAGCAGCGTCGAGGCGTCGAGTGCGTCGGTGTCGTAGTGCTGGCGGAAGACGCCGCGCTCGGAGACGCCCTTGGCGAGGATGTCCTCGCGGATCTGGTCGGCCACTCGCTGCCACTGCCCGGCTAGTTCGCCCTCGCCCTCGCGCTCGGCCAGGCGGGCGCCGCGGTCGGCGGCGACCCAGCACATCAGCTTCGAGGAGACGTAGTGCTTGGGCTCGCCGCGCGCCTCCCAGATGCCCTGGTCGGGCTTGTCCCAGACCGCTATCGCGCACTTCACCTGGTCCTGGATCACGCCCCACAGCCGCTGCGGGATGTGGCCGCCGGTCTTGGTGTGCAGGTAGATCGAGTCGAGCACGGCGCCGAACACGTCGTTCTGCGTCTGGTTGTAGGCGCCGTTGCCGATCCTGACCGGCTTGGCGCCCTCATAGCCGCCGAGCTCGTCGAGCGTCTTCTCCTCGAGGTCGCGCTCGCCGCCGACCCCATACATGATCTGCAGGCCGCCGTCGTCGTTGCGGTTGAGGTCGGCCACGAACTGCATGAAGTCGTCGGCCTCCCAGTCGAAGCCGAGCGCGTGCAGGCCCCACAGCGTGAAGGTCGCGTCACGCATCCAGCAGTAGCGGTAATCCCAGTTGCGCTCTCCCTGCGGGGTCTCGGGCAGCGACGTTGTGAGCGCCGCCACGGTCGCGCCCGTGGGGGCGTAGGTGAGGCCCTTGAGCGTCAGCGCCGAGCGGTGCAGATGGCCGCGCCAGCGATGGTCGGGAAAGCGCCCGCCGGCAAGCCAGTCGCGCCAGTAGTGCTCGGTGTAGAGCAGCCGCTCCTCCGCGTCCCGGAGGTCACGCGGTCCCTCGATGCCGCTCGACCAGCCGAGCGCGACGTGGCGCTTCTCACCCTCGACCAGCGTGTGCCGCGCGCGGCAGCGACTGCCCTCGATGCCGAGGCGTAGGTCGGAGTGCAGCGCGAGCTTGTCCCCGGCCGCACAGGTCGCCTCGGCGACGCCCCAGTTGCCGTCCTGGACCGTCCACTGCGCGGGCTCGCTGCCATAGGCGAACATCGGCTCGCAGATCACCTCGACCTGCACGCTGCCCTGGACGCACTCGATCAGCCGCACCAGCATATGGTCGGCGTCCTGGTCGGTCGGCGGGCGCGTGCGCCGCTCGTCGCCCGAGGCGTCCTCCTCGCGCCAGGGCCCGATCGTGAGGCCGTCGCGCACGACCATCCAACCCGACGGCGTCAGCCAGGTCGTCTCGAGCACCATCGTGCCGGGGACGTAACGCACGGTCAGCGGCACGACCATCCCGTAAGGACCGACGCGGAACGAGCCCGCGCGACGGTCCAGCAGCGCCCCGAAGATGCTCGGCGAGTCGAACCGTGGCGTGCCCATCCACTCGACGCTGCCGTCGGGCGCCACGAGCGCGCCGGTGTGGCAGTTGGAGAGGAAGCCGTAGTCGGCGATCGCCGGGAACGGTGACCCACCGGTCAGCGGCTTGTCGTGCGGTGGGATCGGGATCGTCGGCGACACCGTCGCCGCGAAAGACTACTGGGTGGTGCGTAGCCCCAGGTAGCGGCCGAGGACCATGAATCCCGTCATGCAGGCGATGGCGTCGGCCACGCCGCGGGCCAGCCCATCGTACGGGTCGTCGGTGACAAGACCGAGCGCCCCCAGTGCGATCACGATTGCCACGGCGAGCAGCCAGGCGAGCCGAACCGGTGTGAGCCCGGCGGGCGCGAACGGCCCGAGGTCGTCGATCACATCACCCGCTTTCCCGTCGACATGGGGCCGCAGCCGTAGCCCGGCAAGGAGCGTCGGCACGGCAGCGGCGAGCGCACACAGCCCCAGGCCGAAGACAACCCACGCAATCGTCGTCCAGGCGACGCCCGCTTGTCTGGGGAAGGCGAGCGCGAGGGTGGGCAACGCGAGCAACGCGACCGCGCCCGCGGCGACTCCGACGGCCGACCTCCGTGCCAGCACGGTCGCCTCCCTGGCATTGATCACGGGCCGGTTTCGCAGCCAGCACGCCCGCACCAGCGCGGTGCCTCCGGCCGCGAGCGCGATCTGGCCCGCCAGCACCGCGAGCATCAGGACCGGCGCGGCCCAGCCGGGGGTCGGGGTTTGGTTCGTGGAGGACATCGTCAGCCCCCGCATGCGGCCAACCGCCAGCAGCATTGCGCAGAGCGAGATTCCGGCGAAGGCCAGCGCGGCGAAGGCACGGAACGCGGCGGCGCGCGCGAGGCGGGTTCCGAGCTCATCGGCGAACTGCTTGGCGAGCTCCCCGGGAGCGCCGAGCTCGGCGCTCGGATCCTCGTGAAGGTGATCTTCGAACTCGGTCAGGATGCGTCGCCTGCGAGCCGGCGGGATGCCCACCGCGGCGAGCTCGGACGCGAGCGCGTTCAGGTAGGTCATGCGAGCACCGCCTCAATCGTGCTTGCGAACAGGCGCCAGCGCTCACGGCTGGCGCCTAATTCTTTTTCCCCGCGCCTCGTGATGCTGTAGACGCGCCGGCGCCGGCCGCTGGCCGCCGACCATTCGCTCTTCAAGAGGCCGTCGGCCTCGAGCCGGTGCAATGCCGGGTAGACGGTGCCCTCGGGCAGCGCCAGGTTGCCCCCGCTGCGCGCCTTCAGCGCCTCGATCACCGCATAGCCGTGCAGCGACTCGTGCGAGACGACCGAGAGGATCAGTCCGTCGAGGTGTCCTTTGAGCTCTTCCGCCTTCATACCTAGCCATCCTATACCTCGGATTGCTAGGTGTCAAGCCGGCTGTCCTGACCCACGGGCGTCCGCGAGGACGCTGTGGCGGGGCGCGCGAGCAAGCGAGCCGCGCGCCCCGGGAAGGAGCTATGTATCGGGATTGAAGTTCGGCAGGCCGAGTGCGCTGAGCCAGTTACTCACGTGCTGGTTGAGCACGGCGAACTGGTCGGTCCAGATCAGCACGCCCATGCCCACGAGGATCACGCCACCGGCGCCGATCACGAGCGGGTAGTGGCGCTTGATCACGTTGAAGGCCGCCGTTGCCTTGCCGAAGGCGAGGCCCGTGATCAGGAACGGGACGCCGAGGCCGAGGCAGTAGATCGCGAGCAGCAAGGCGCCGCGCAGGGCGCTCGAGGAAGTGCCCGTGGCGCTGATGATCGCGCCGAGCGTCGGCCCCTGGCAGGGCGTCCAGGCGATCGCGAAGGCGACGCCGGTCAGCACCGGCCCGGACTCGCCGGCGCGCTCCATCAGCGACTGCACGCGCCACTCGCGGGCGATCCGGGGGATCAGCGGGCTGAGCACGAACAGGAGGCCCATGACGACGATGATCGCGCCGCAGACCTCGCGGGCTGTCGCGCCGGTCAGGGTGCCGCGCAACGCCTGCTGGCCGAGCAGGCCGAGGGCGATGAAGATAGCGCTGAAGGTGCCGATGAAGGCGAGGCTGGGGCCGATCACGCGCCGCGCCTTGATCTCGGCGGTGTTCGTCACGCCGGCCACCGAAGAGATGTAGCCCGGGACCAGGGGCAGGACGCAGGGGCTGAGGAAGCTGATCAAGCCCGCGCCGAAGGCGACGGGGATTCCGATACCTGCGGCTGCATCCATCGCGCGATCAGGGTACCTCGGGGG
>JBOGYJ010000387.1:0-5701 GCA_050696795.1 Solirubrobacteraceae bacterium
GCCGGAGCTGCTGCTCGACGTTCTCGAAGGTCCGCGAGTCGGCGACCGAGTCACGGCCGATGTTGAGGATGCCCATCACGACGGGTTCGCCGGCGCGCAGGTCGAGTGTCCTCTGCGGTAGCTGCAGCTGCACTACCGCAGACCGTATCTCAGGAAGAGGAAGCCCTCGCTGGCGGTGGCGGCGAGCAGCGTGAGCTCGACGTTCAGCTCGCCGGCGTGGCTGAGCAGCCGCTTCTGCGCGTCGTCGCCGACGATCTGCGGCGAGAGGCACAGCACGAGCTGGTCGAGCAGCTGGGCCTCGACGATCATGCCGAGCAGCGTGGGGCCGCCCTCGCAGACGATCAGCTCGCCGGGGTGGCGCTCTCTGATCTGTCGCCATAGCTCGGGCGGGCTCGGGCTGGCGCGCGTGAAGACGACGAGCTCCGGCTCGGCCGGCAGCCCCTTCGCCTCGCGCCGTGCCTTGGCCTCGTCGCCGAGCAGCCCGACGTAACCCTCGGCGCGCACCGTGCGCCCGCCGACGACCACGGCCGCCGCATGCTCGCGTGCGCCAAGCAGCACCCGCTGATCGGCGCTTCCCGTGAGCTGGCCGACGCGGCCGCTGACGGTCGCGCGGCCGTCGACCGAGCTGACCATCACCGCTGCCGTGACCGGGCCGGCGGTGACGAGCGGCTCCAGGAAGCTGGGAATGTCATCGGCGAATGCGGCCTGTGCCATCGCGGGCATCACATCAGATCCTCGTTAGCATCGCATGACGATGCGTCATGAATTACGCCCACTGTTCGACCGCGTGGTGATCAAGGAGCTCGATCCAGACCGCGTGC
This sequence comes from Solirubrobacteraceae bacterium, assembly GCA_050696795.1. GTDB lineage: Bacteria > Actinomycetota > Thermoleophilia > Solirubrobacterales > Solirubrobacteraceae > Palsa-465. The sequence continues at coordinate 822 of JBOGYJ010000387.1, forward strand.
GCCGCTCGGGCCTGCTGGTCCCGCCCGGCAACGACGAGCCGCCGCCCCAGCAGGGGATCGTGCTCGCGGTCGGGCCCGGCCTCGACTGGTGGGACCACGTGGGCGTGAAGATGCCGGTGGCCCGTGGCGACCACGTCGTCTTCCCGGCCTCGGCCGGAGCCTGGGTCGAGGTCGACGAGGAGCGGCTGCTGGTGTGCCGCGTCGGCGAGCTGCTCGGGGTGCTGGCCGAGCTGCCCGGCGCTCCGGTCTGATTGGCGGCCAGCGGGCCGCCAAGCAAGTGCCAGCGCCCGGTCCAAGCGCTGGTCCAGCGCTGGTCCAAGCGCCGGTCCAAGCACCCGTCCAGCGCCGGTCCAGCGAGATTGCACCGGATGCGGGGGGAGAAATGCCGCGTAGGGCGGCGAAAGTCCCCCCGCATGGGGTGCTAGGCCGCGGTGCGCGAGGACAGCTCGTGGGGGAGCGCCGCCTTCGCGCGCTCCAGCAGGTCCCTGACCTCGTGGTCGTCGCTCAGCCCGAGCGCGTGCTCGCAGGCGGTGATGCACTCCTGCAGCCGGTCGGTGCGGGCGAGCGCGTGCGCGTAGGCGGACCATGCCTGGGGTGAGTCCGGTGCGATCCCGGTCGCCGCATCGGCCGCGGAGACCTCGGCGCCGACGTCCCCGGCGAGGTGGTTGGCGAGTGCCAGGTCGAGCAGGACCTCCAGCGACGGCTCGATCAGGCGCGCGCGCTCGAGCGCTTCGATCGCCGCGTCGCGCCGCAACATCCGCAGGCGCAGACGGCCCAGCCGCGCCCAGGCCGACGCGTCCTCGGGTACGCGCTGAGTGACGCGCTCCGCCGACTCGGCCGCGAGGTCGACCGCGCCCATGTCCTCGTAGATGCGGGAGGCGTAGCGCTCGGCGGTGGGGCGGTCGGTCTCGGCCCGGCCCCAGTCGCGTACGGCGCGGCCGGCGGCGGGCAGGTTGCCCGACTGCCAGAAGGCGACGGTCAGCAGGCGCAGCACCGCCGGGTTTGAGGGGTCGGCGTCGCGGGCGTAGATCAGGCGCTTGGCGGCGAGTGCCGGGTCGCCCTCGGCCAGCGCGTGCTGTGCCGCGGTCATAAAGCGCTCGACCCGCTCCGCGCCCGGGTCGGGCTTCGAGAAGTCGACGAACTGCAGCGAGCCGGCCGGTACGGTGCGCACCCCGACCTGAAAGGACATGCGTGCCCACTGCTGGACATCGTCACCCTCGCCGGAGAAATAGATGCCGCTGACGGTGCCGACGCCCCACTCCGGATAGGAGATGCAGCGGGCGTAGCGGTGCACCACCGAGTGATCGGGAACGCGGGCGCCGAACGGGTCGTATTTGGCGCGGTCGGCGGCCCGCTCGCGGGCGCGTTGCTCGGCCTCGTACGCGCGCTGGCCCTCCTCCTCGCGCGCCTTGCGAGCCGCGGCGGCCGAGACCTTGACCGCGTTGGCGCTGATGGTGCCGCTGCGCGAGGTCTCCGCCAGGCGTTCGAGGTCGTCGGCGGCCTCGTTGATCGCCTGCAGGTGGCGCTGATGCTCGTGCTGGCGCCCGGGCGGGGCGATGTCTGGGTGCCAGCGTTTGGCCATCCGGCGGCGCGCGAGCTGAACCTGGCGCTTGTCAAACGGCGCCTCGAGCTCGAGCAGCAGGAGTGCTTGTTCGAGGTCGAGGATGCGTGGCATCGCCATTACGTTAGCGACCGCGATGCGTGCCTGAGCGCATACCTGGTGAGCGATTGCGGGTCATTTCGCCCGGCGATCGAACGCTCTGTGACAACTGTGTGTCAAACGCGGTGAGCACCGCCGCGCCGGGCTTAGCGTGGCCGCGTGAGATCGGTCAGAAAGCGCTCAGGAGGCCCTCTGCTCGGTGCGGCGCTGCTGGCGATCGCGTTCGGCTGCGGCCTCTGCCTGGCGTTGCTGGCCGCAGTCGGAGGCATGACCGGTAGCTCGTCGGTGGGCGCCGGCTGCGGCCCACCGCAGACGGTCGGCGCGACCGAGTATGGCGGTCCCGGTGATCCCTCGAGCGGTACCGTCGGGGCCTCTGGCGTGAGTCTGATCGCGGCGCCCGACAGCTTCGCCGAGCTCGGCGGAACGAGCTTCGCGACCGCGATAGCGCTCGGCGGCCTGCCCTACGGCACGCCACTTCAGATCACGGCGGGTGGGCACACGGCCGTCGCCTACAAGGAGGACATCGGCCTCGGCGGCGGTCCGATCGGCGGCCATCCGCGCGCGATCGACCTGTGGTGGCAGCTGGCTCGCAGCTTGGGCATTCCCTACGACGATGGACGCTGGTCGGGAACCGTGAAGGTCGCGCCGCTGTCGGGCGCGTGTTTCGACGGTGTCGCCCCGCCGGTCACGGCCGGTCCACACGCGCAGCTACTGCCCGACGGCGATGCGTCCGCTCCCGCGTCCGCTCCGCCGGCGGTCGCGGAGATGATCGCGGCGGGCAACCAGATCGTCGGCAAGCCCTACGTCTACGGTGGCGCCCACGGTCTGCCCTTGGACGTCGTGGCGCCCGATTACGACTGCTCGAGCAGCGTCGCGCACCTGCTCAACGGGGGCGGGCTGCTGCCCGTCAGCGACGACATGACCTCGGGCGAGCTCGAGTCCTGGGGGCTACCGGGACCGGGTCGCTGGGTCACGATCTATGCAAGCGCGACGCACGTGTTCATGTACGTCGCCGGCCTGCGCTGGGACACCTGGAACGCCGCCGGAGCCGCCGACGGCTCAGGCGGGATCGGCTGGCACCCGCTCGTGCGCAGCGCCGCCGGCTTCGTCGTTCGCCACCCTCCAGGGCTCTGAGCGGCGGTGGACCTCTGGGCAGTCAGGCTTGGGGCCGACCGAGCCCGCCCACCCGGCGCCAGAGAGCGCTCGCTAGTCTCAGGTTCGTGTCCTCCCAGTACATCTACACCACCTACAAGCTCTCCCGCCGGCACCCGCCCGACAAGCAGGTCCTGACCGACGTCTCACTGTCCTTCATGCCGGGCGCCAAGATCGGCGTGCTCGGGTACAACGGCGCCGGCAAGTCGACGCTGCTGCGGATCATGGCCGGCCGCGACCAGGACTTCGACGGGCAGGCGCAGCTGGCGCCGAACGCGACCGTGGGCCTACTCGAGCAGGAGCCGGAGCTGGATCCGGGCAAGGATGTGCGTGGCAACGTCGAGGACGGTGTGCGGGAGACCAAGGCGCTGCTGGACCGCTTCAACGAGCTGGCGATGAACTATTCCGATGACACCGCTGCTGAGTTCGCGCGGCTGCAGGAGCAGATCGACGCCGCCGACGCCTGGAATCTCGATACCAAGCTCGACTATGCGATGGATGCGCTGCGCTGCCCGCCGGCCGATGCCGACGTGACCCAGCTCTCCGGTGGTGAGCGCCGGCGCGTGGCCCTCTGCCGGCTGCTGCTCTCCGAGCCCGACCTGCTGCTGCTCGACGAGCCCACCAACCACCTCGACGCCGAGTCCGTGGCCTGGCTGGAGCGCCACCTGCAGGACTACAAAGGCACGATCGTCGCAGTCACCCACGATCGCTACTTCCTGGACAACGTCGCCGGCTGGATCCTCGAGCTCGACCGTGGGCGCGGGATCCCCTACCAGGGCAACTACTCGGGCTGGCTGGAGCAGAAGCAGAAGCGGCTCGAGCAGGAGGCCAGCAAGGACGTGGCCCGCCAGCGCACGATCAAGGAGGAGCTCGAGTGGGTGCGGATGAATGCCAGCGCCCGCCGGGCCAAGCCCAAGGCACGCCTCAACGCGTATGAGGCTCTGCTCGCCGAGGACCGCAACGTCAAGCTCGACCAGGTGCAGATCCACATCCCGGCCGGCCCGCGCCTGGGCGGTCTCGTGGTGGAGGCCAAGAACGTACGCAAGTCCTTCGACGAAACGCTGCTGATCGACGACCTCAGCTTCAACCTGCCGCCGGCTGCGATCGTCGGCGTGATCGGCCCCAACGGCGCCGGCAAGACGACGCTGATGCGCATGATCACCGGCGACGAGGCGCCCGACGAGGGCACGTTCCGGGTCGGTGAGACGGTGAAGCTGGCCTACGTCGACCAGTCGCGCGAGGCCTTAGATGGCGCGAAGACCGTCTGGGAGGAGATCTCCGGCGGCCTCGACCAGATGGTGCTCGGCGAGCAGTCGATCGCGAGCCGCGCCTACGTCGCAGGCTTCAATTTCAAGGGGTCGGACCAGCAGAAGAAGGTCGGGAGCCTCTCCGGCGGTGAGCGCAACCGTCTGCACATGGCCAAGCTGCTGGCCAGCGGCGGCAACCTGCTGATCCTCGACGAGCCGACCAACGATCTGGACACCGACACCCTGCGCGCGCTCGAGGAGGCGCTGCTGGCGTTTGCCGGTTGCGCCGTGGTCGTCTCGCACGATCGCTGGTTCCTCGATCGCATCGCCACGCACGTGATCGCCTTCGAGGGCGGTTCGCAGGTGCGCTGGTTCGAGGGCAACTTCGAGGCCTATGAGAGTTTCCGGCACGAGCAGTTGGGCGCCGAGGCCGACCGGCCACACCGGCTGACCTACAAGAAGCTGGTCCGGGGGTAGGCCCAGTGCCTGTCGGGCCAGGGGGTGCGCGCCGGCGCGGTGATGGCCGCTGGCGGCGCCGTCGGCCCGCGGTGGCGCTCGTGCCCGCGCTTGCCGTGACGCTCGTGGCGGCCCTCGCGGCGGCGCTGCTGCTGGCCGCCTGCGGTGGCGGCTCCCACGTCAAGCACCGACCCAGAGCCGATACCGACGGGATCCGGGGAACGCTGCCGGCCCCCGGCCGGGCGCTGCGCGGCGGGACGATCACGGTCGGGCAGCTCGCCAAGCAGACCCCGACCGACATCTTCCCGCTGATCGACAGCCTCAGCTGTACGACGCCGACGCTGAACTTCGTAGCGAACCAGTAC
>JBOGYJ010000388.1:0-6339 GCA_050696795.1 Solirubrobacteraceae bacterium
AGATCGCCGAAGCGGTCGACCTGTCCAAGCTGCACGGCAAACAGGCCGTGAACCAGGCGCTCGAGGCGTGCGCACGAGCGGGCCGGTTCGCTGACGGTGACCTCGCCCGCATCCTCTCCCACCAGCAGCAGACCGGTGGTGGGGAGCTGATCCCGTTCCCGCGTGGCGAGGAGAGCTCGCTGCAGGCATCCACCCGCGGATGGGAGGGACTGGGTCGATGACCATAACCACACCACCCGCGCCGCCGATCCCCGAGGAGCTCGAGCGGCTCTGCCGTCGACTCAGGTTGCCCTATCTCCGCAAGGCAGCGCCGGATGTGATCGCGACCGCGACCAGCCAACGCTGGGATCCCGCGGAAGTCGTCAGGGTGCTGCTGGCTGAGGAGGCCGCCGGCCGTGACAAAGCGACGATCGCTCTCAGGCGCCGCTCCTCCGGGCTGCCGGCAGGCAAAACATTCGACGCGTGGGATCCGCAAGCGTCGGCGATCCCACAGGCCACTCAGCAGGCGCTCAGAACCCTGGAATGGGTCGGGCGAGCAGAGACCCTCGTGCTCTGCGGCCCGTCCGGGACGGGGAAGAGCCACTTCATCGAGGCGCTCGGCCATCACGCGATCGACAAGGGCAAGACCGTCGCGTGGCACACCCCCGAAACACTCGCGCAACTCATCCACCGCCACCGCGCTGATGACAGCGTCAACCGGGCCGTTCAGAAGCTGATCCGCGCCGATCTGGTCGTGATTGATGACGTTGGCCTGCTGCCGATCTCAGCTGACGCCGCCGAAGCGATGTTCCGCGTGATCGACGCCGCCTACGAACGCCGCTCGGTCGCGCTCAGCTCCAACATCCACCCGTCCAAAGCGCACAGGTTCGAGTGAAGGTATGAGCTGTCGTTTGCAGCGCTCACAGGTTCGCGAACGCGGCGGCTTCGGTTTCGACGGCTCCGATCAGGTAGTGCAGTGCTCCTTCGGGTGTCATTCCGAACGCGGCGGCGACGAGGCGCGGGTCGAAGCGGTGGGTGAGTTCGGCGAGTCGCGTCTGGCGTAGCCGGCTCGGGGTGACGTCGGCGGGGTCGAGGACGTGTGAGAGGTAGGGCTGGGAGGCAGGCGCGCGGTGAGCGCGGGTCCCGCGGGTGACGATCACATGCGGGTTCTCGGTGCCCAGTTGTGTTCGGTGATCGAGACAGCGTTCGAGCGCGGCGAAGCTGAGCGGGTCGAGCGGCACCGGGTGCTGGCGGCGACCCAGCATGATCGTTCTCTTCGTAGTGTTGAGGTTGTTGACGGTCAGTGCTCGCAGTTCGCTCGCTGACGCGGCGTGCAGCAGCGCGAGCAGCCCGACGAGCGCTTGGTGCGGGTGACAGTCAGCAGCCGTCCAGCGACGCAGGAGCCGGGCCTGGTCACTTCTGGTGAGGGTGCGGCCGCGGAACCCGCGGGCGGGTCGGTGCGTGAGACCCGCGGTCGGGTCGGTGAGGCAGATCCGGTGCTGGCGCGCGAAGTGGAAGAAGTCGCGCAGTGCAGCGAGCCGGAACCCGCGGTCGCGGCCGTTGGCGAGGAACGCCTCGATCTCGGCGCGTGAGCAGGTCGCCCAGTCGCTGATGCCGTGCTCGTCGAGGCGGGTCGCGAGGTCAGCGAGGACGGCGAGGCGCTGCTCGAGCGTGTGATCCTTCACGGGCCGCTCACCGATCCGCCGCGCACGGTCACGACCAGCGAGCAGCCAGGTGAGGTAGCGCTCAGCGGCGGGGCGTAGCAGCAGCGGGCAGCGCTCGATCCGGCGTTGGCGTCGACGGTGAGCGAGGCGCCCCTGCTCGTCGCTGGCGAGCACCAGTCCTTCGGCGACGAGGAACGCCTCCAGCAGTCGGGCGGCGTCTCCTGGGCTGCGGCCGGACCGGCCGCCGTCGGAAACGGCGGCGATCAGCGCGGCGGGCCGGTCAACGCCGGCGTGCAGCGCGTGCTCGAGCCGGCGCAGATGTCGCAGTGTGACGGCCGGGGCGCCCCGTTCAAGGAGCCAGTCGGCGAACGCGGCGAACCATTCCGGGCTGCGTTCACCGAGTCGATCCTCGGCGCCCTGGACCCAGACGCTGACAATCAGCGGGTCGCGTTGATAGCACGCGCTGCAGAGCCCATGCGCGGCATGGCGGCGCACGTGACCGCACCGCAGACACGCCCTGGGCGTCGGCTGCTTGCGCGGCGCTTCGCGACGGACGCACCGCCAGCACCGCGGTCCTGACGCGATCGCTCTGAGCTTCTCGTGTCGTCCGCAGCCGGGGCAGATCTCCTTCTCGGCGTCGCGCTTGGCGCACCAATAGCACGGCTGGCAGCGCCCGCGTGCGTGCAGCTTTCCGTGATCGCCGCAATCGGCGCAGACGCCCTGCATCAGAACGGCGGCGGGGTCCGCGAACGTGTCTGGCCGCGCGACGCTCGCTTCGGGGCAGGCTTGCCGCCGCGAGCGACGGGCTTGGCGACGGGCGTGGTGTCGATCTCGATCAGGTCGCCGGGTTGGCAGTCGAGCGCGACACACAGCGCCTGCAGGGTGGCGAGCTTGAGCTGCTTCGGTGCCTGGCGCATCAACGCCGAGACCGACGCGGCGGACATCTCAACACCGGCACGCTCGGCCAGCAGCCGGCGCAGCTGCGCGCCGGTCCAGACCTCGCGTTGCGCGGCGGCCATCCGCAGCTTCCACGTGACGTCCATGCTCAGTCCTCCTTCTCGTGCTCGAGCTCGGCCAGCGTTTCGGAGATCGCGCGCACATACGCGTCCTCGACAAACGTCGAGGACGGCTGCACATAGCGCATCGTCGTGCCGACATGCCAATGCCCGAGCATCTGCTGGATCGCGACCAGGTCCACGCCACGCTCATAGTTACGCGTCGCGCACGCCCGACGCAACGCGTGCGGCGAGAACCGCTCCTCGAGCGGGCCATCCTCGAGCTGCTGCAGATACGCCAGCCGGTTGCGGATCGTCCCGAACGCCATCGCCCCGCCCGACTGATCGCAGAACAACACCGGCCCTTTCGCCCTGAACAGCGGGCGCGCCTCGGCCAGATACCAGCGCAACAGCTCATCGAGCTGGTCAAGCATCGGTACCCACCGCGGCCGCGGGCCCGACCCGCGCGCGCCCTTGCCCAACCGCACGTGCAGCTTCCCGAACGGTCCGCGCGTGAAGTGCACGTCCCGGATCTCCAGCGCGGCCGCCTCTTGGGCACGCAGCCCGGCGTGATAGAGGGTGCGGAACAGCGCATAGTCCCGCGCGGCCGGCGCCCACGTCCTCGCCGTCTCCAACCGCCCACGGAGAAAATCGAAGAACGCGTCAACCCGCTCGACCGTCGGTGGCGGGATGAGTCCTGGTGTCTCAGAGGACACGTGCCGGGCGCTGTTGAAGCGATCCAGCGGATCACGCAGCCGGCAGCCGAACAGCGCCTCGATCTCGACCGCCTTGCGGGCCTGCAGAAACGCGAAGAACCCGCGGAACGCCTGCACATACCCACGGCGCGTGGTCTGCGTCACCCCACGCTTGACCAGCACCACGATCACCCGGTCGACATCGTCCTCGGTGATCTCCCACGCCGGCTTCTCGGCCAACGCCAAGAATCGCTCCAACACGCCGCTGCCGTTATCGATCGTGATCTGCGAGAACCCCTGCGCGACCTGCGACGCGGCATACGCCTCAACGTATTCCTGCTGCAGGACCCCCGGATCGGCCGCGCAGCGGGCGGGCCCGTCCTCGCCTCGGCCTACGGCCTCGGCTCCGACGAGCCCGCCCGCTCCCTCCACCACCTGAAGCCTTCGCTGTCCCAAAACCCTGCACACCTCCACATCGCCTCAAAGAAGAAGGCAACGCCTCACAAACGCTGCCAGCACCTTGAAAGCTATGGACTCGCCCGGACAGCAGAAAGAGCGCTGCTCCGAGCGCTAAGCGCTCACCCGAACCTATGCCAAGAGCAGTTGGGTTCGATGAGCTGATGCCCAAAACGATCGCGACCGCGACCGTCGAGCGGCTGCTGCACCACGCCCACGTGCTCATCACGGACGGAACGCAGGCGTATATCGCTTGACGGGGGCTCGTCCGGCCCGGGGCCCGGCGGCCGGTCGTCGTCGGGTGGGTCGTCCGCGAGTGGGATCTTTAGGTGGATCTCGACGCGCCAGCCGGTGACGCTGACCTTCTCGACGACGAGTCGCAGGAGCCGGCGGCGGGCTTCGATGTCGAGGTCGTCGAGCGATGCGGCGACGCGTTCGGCGAAGCCGGTGAGTCGGCGTCGGAGGCGGTTCTCGGTCGAGAGCTCGGCGCTGCGTTCGGTGAGCGTGTCCTTCTCGGTGGCGAGCTTGTCGCGGCGTGAGGTGACGGCGGCGGTGCGTCGGGTGAGTTCGGCGAGTTCGAGCAGGCCGGCTTGGTAGGCGTCGAGCAGCCGGGAGCGCTCACGTTCGCTGGACTCCAGAGCGCGGTCGAGGTGTTTGAGTTGCGCGGCGACGAGCTCGTTCTCGTCGGCGGGGGTGCCGGCGATCACGGCTCGCTCGGCGGCGATCATCTGTCTGGGGTCCAGCAGCGCTTGCCGGACCTGCGCGAAGACGTACTCGTCGAGCTCGTTGGCGCGGATGTTGCGCTCGGGGCAGGGGCCCTCTGAGCGGGCGCGTAGCAGGTCGTGGCCGCGGCAGTAGTAGTAGCGGTGAACGGTGCCGTTGCGGCCGCGCATCTTGTGACAGTTGCATCCGAGGTGACAGTGACCACACTCGACCAGTCCTCGCAGCAGCCACGCGCCCCACTCCGCTCCGCGCGGGTTCCACTTCGTGTTGTCGCGGCTGACGTGTTTGACACGCGCGAATGTGTCAGGGTCGATGATCGTCGGGACGGGGATCGGAATCCACTCCTCGCGCGGACGCTCGCGGTGACGGGTCTTGCGGTTCCGGGCACCGTGACGGCCGTTACCGTCGAGCGACTCGCGGCGGTTGTAGTAGACGGTGCCAATGTACGCCTCGTTGTTGAGCAGCCGCGTGATCGTCGAGGTGCCCCACATCGGCTTGCCGGTCGGTGAGGGGATCTCGCGGTCCAGCAGGTCGTGCGCGATCTGCCGGATCGACAGTCCCTTCTCGACGTAGGCGTGGAAGATCTCGCGCACGATCTCGGCTTCGGGCTCGAAGATCTCGATCCGCGCTGGGCCGCCGTCGGCCGGCACGACGCGGCGGTGGGCGTATGAGGTCTTCCAGAACGGGATCTCGCCGGCGCGAGCGCGGTAGAGCTTCCCGCGGCGGTAGCGCTCGGCGATCTTCGCCCGCTCATACTCGGCGATCACGCCCTGCATCTGCACCAGCAGCGTCGACCCCGGGTCCTCGCTGAGCGCCGGACCTTCGAGGAACCGCACCTTGACCCCGAACCGCTCGAGCTCTTCGAGGATCAGCACCTGGTAGGCGTAGGCGCGCGCGAGCCGGTCCGCGCACAAGCACAGCACGGTGTCGAACACACCGGCCTCGGCAGTGTCCCGGAGGCGATCCAATGCGGGGCGGTCCAACCGCGCGCCCGAGTAGCCATCATCGATGAACTCCTCGATCACTTCATGCCCGTCGGCGTCGGCCGCGGCGCGGAGCGCCTCGAGTTGGGACGTGACGGTCCGGCGTTCCTGCTGGCGCTCGGTCGACACCCGCGCGTAGAGCGCCACTCTCATCCGCCCACCGCCCTCAACGCCTGATCGTTCGCCTCGCGGGCGAGCAGGAACCCGTAGGTGTCACGCAGCTGCTGCTCGCGCGGATCCTCGCACCCGCACCACTCCGGCCGCTGCGCGCCGATCATCGACCCGAGAAACGCGGGCTCGGCCGCCGGCGAGCTGATCAACCCCGCCAGTCCGCTGCGCGCGAACCGGCGCATGAGGAGCAGATCGTCTGGTGACTCGCCCGTCAGAACGATCGCGCGCAGCTGCTCATAGTCGGCCTGCGCCGGCTCGCTGATCGGCCACAAGCGCGTCATCCGCGGCTCCCGAGCAGCTTCTCGACCGTGCGTCGGTGCAGCCTGACCCCCAACGCCCCGTCCAGCTCCACCGCGAGGTCCGCTCCGGATGCGTCCGGTCGCTCGCGGTGGCGCTCCTCGAGGAACGCGAGCACCTCCGGTGAGAGCTTCAGCGGGCCACGCCGGCCGGGTCGCTCGTCCAGCAGCCCGACCATCCCGGCCTGCTCGAACGCGCCTGCGACCAGATAGAACGACGCGCGCGAGTAGCCATGCGCCGCCGCGGCCCCGCTGGCGGTCTGCCCGTCGAGCAGATGGGCGCGCAGCATCTCGTACTTCACCTGCACCTTGTCGAACGCCGCGAAGAACTCCGGGTGCGCGCGGAACGGCTCGGCGATCACCGCCTCGGCCGCGGG
>JBOGYJ010000389.1:0-26695 GCA_050696795.1 Solirubrobacteraceae bacterium
GAACCCCACCGGCTCCTTCAAGGACCGCGGAATGACCTGCGCCGTCTCCGCGGCGGTGCGGGAGGGGGCGGAGGCCATCGTGTGCGCGTCCACCGGCAACACCGCCGCGGCCCTGGCCGCCTACGCCGCACGCGCAGGCGTCCGCGGCGTGGTGATCGTGCCCGAGGGCAAGATCGCGATGGGCAAGCTCGCCCAGGCGCTGATGCACGGCGCACAGGTGATCGCGCTGCACGGCAACTTCGACCGCGCGTTGGAGCTGGTGCGCACGGTCGCCGACAAGCATCCGATCGCGCTCGTGAACTCGGTCAACGAGTTCCGCGTCGAGGGCCAGAAGACGGCGGCCTTCGAGATCGCCGAGGCGCTCGGCGGTGAGCTCGACGCGCTCTGCATTCCCGTCGGCAACGCCGGCAACATCACCGCCTACTGGCGCGGGTTCAAGGAGCTGGACCTGCAACCGAGGATGTTCGGCTTTCAGGCCGCTGGCGCCGCACCACTGGTGCTCGGTGAGCCGGTCGAGCATCCCGAGACGATCGCGAGCGCGATCCGCATCGGCAACCCGGCTCGCTGGGAGCAGGCGATGGACGCGATGACGTCGTCCGGCGGCTCGGTGAGCTCCGTCACCGACGATCAGATCCTCACCGCCTACCGCTTCCTTGCGCGTGAGGAGGGCGTCTTCTGTGAGCCGGCGTCGTCGGCCTCGGTGGCGGGGCTGATGGTGCACGGCGCCGGCGGTGCCGAGCGCGTGGCCTGCGTGCTCACCGGGCACGGGCTCAAGGATCCCGACACGGCGCTCTCGCAGGTCGGCGGTGTGATCCCGTGTGAGCCCGAGCTGGGCGCGATCGAGCGCGCGATCCTGCGGTGAGCGAGCGGTGAGTCCGCGGTGACCGGCGTCCGCATCGAAGTTCCCGCTTCGACGGCGAACCTTGGTGCCGGCTACGACGTGCTCGCGGCCGCGCTCGGACTGCAGCTCACCGTCGAGGTGAAGGAGGCCGGCTACTTCCGGCTGCTCACCGACCTGCACCTGCGCCGCGACCGTCAGAACCTGATCGTGCGCGCCTTCGAGCGTGTGCTGCCGGCCGACCGCTACGAGTTCCGCGTCAGCTCGACGATTCCGCTGAGCGGCGGCATGGGCTCGAGCGCCGCCGGCGTGGTCGCCGGCCTGCTGGCAGCCGATCACTTCGCCGCCCGAGGCGCCGATGTATTGGCACTCGCGACGGAGCTCGAGGGACACCCGGACAACGTCGCGGCGTCGTTGCTCGGCGGCCTGGTGATCTGCCAGGGAGCGGACGTGCGTCGACTCGAGATGCCCGCGGGGCTCGGGGCGGTGCTCGTGATCCCGCACAAGCCCGTGCGCACGGCTCTGGCGCGCGAGGCGGTGCCGGCCTCGGTGCCGATCGCCGACGCCGTCCACAACATGGCGCGCATCGCCAAGCTGGTCGCCGGGCTCACCACCTCCGACTACGACCTGATCGCGGCCGGTCTCGGCGACCGCCTGCATCAGCCATACCGCGCGCACCTCTACCCGCGTTCGGCCGAGATCGTCGCCCAAGCGGCCGAGCATGGGGCGCTCGGAGCCACGATCTCTGGCGCCGGACCGACCGTGCTGATCTGGTGTCGCAAGGGGGAGGCCCCGGGACTGATCCCGTGGCTCGAGCGGATCAGCCAGGGCTGGGCCGAGGTGCTGGTCGTGCGGTTCGAGCCGCATGGGGCCCGCGTCAGCCCGTTCTGAGGCCGGATCGGCTCCAGCACGCTGCATCCGATCCGCCAGAAGACGTCGGTGAGCGTCCGCACCGTTGTGGTCTTGCCGGTGGAGCCCTCTGCGAGAGCACGGTGATCGTCGTCGCCGTGAACGGCCCACCATATGGACTCTGGAACACTACAAGTGTCCCCTGATGAAAGAGACGCGATGACCATGGATGAGAGGCTTGACCAGGCGCGCACACTGGCCGACGGCAGCGAGATGCCCCTGCTCGGCCTCGGCGTCTGGCAGGTCGATGACGGCGCCGACTGCGAGAGCTCCGTGCGCTGGGCGCTCGATGTGGGCTACCGCCTGATCGATACCGCCCAGGCCTACGGCAACGAGGCCAGCGTCGGCAAGGCCCTGCGCGAAAGCGGCGTCCCGCGCGAGGACGTGTTCATCACCACCAAGTTCTTCCCCGCCAGGGACGACCCGGCCGCCGAGATCGAGAACAGCCTGCGCCGGCTCGGCGTCGACCAGGTCGATCTGTATCTCGTGCACTGGCCGCAGGGCGGCCCCACCTGGGCGTGGGCCGGCATGCAGACGGCGCTCGAGCGCGGGCATGCCCGCACGATCGGCGTCTCCAACTTCAGCATCGAGGAGGTCGACGAGGTTCTGGCGCTCGGCGGGGCGCGCCCGGTGATGAACCAGGTGCAGTTCAGCGCCTTCGAGTACCGAGCCGGGCTGCTCGCCGGCTGTCGCGAGCGCCGGGTCGAGGTCACCGCCTACAGCTCGCTGGGCACGGGCCGCCACCTCGATGACGCGACCGTGGTCGAGGTTGCCGAGCGCATCGGGCGCACGCCGGCGCAGGTGCTGCTGCGGTGGTGCCTGCAGAAGGGCACGTTCGTGATCCCCAAGAGCACCCACCGCGAGCGCATCGAGGAGAATGGGGCGCTGTTCGACTTCTCGCTGTCGGAGCCGGATGTTGCGGCGCTGGACGCGCTCGACACCACCGGCGAGAGCGCTCAGGCCCGCGAAGGCAAATGGTGGCACTAGTCATGCGCATATGCGCATATGTGCATATGCGGCGGCGGTGGCGAGTATGACTCGGGACGCCGGCGAGCGGGCGGCGCTGCTGGCGGCGGCGGAGGCGATGGTCGCCGCCTGGGAGCGGCGCTTCGGTGCCTACGACCCGCACCCGGCGACCGTCCCGGATCCCGACCGCCTCGCCTCCGCCTGGGAGGCATTCGCGCGGCGGATGGACGACCACTATCCGTTCTTCCACCCTCGCTACGCGGGCCAGATGCTGAAGCCGCCGAACCCGGTGGCGGTGGCCGGCTACCTCGCCGGGATGCTGATCAACCCCAACAACCATGCGCTCGACGGCGGGCCCGGCACGAGCACGCTCGAGGGCGAGGTCGTCGCGTCGCTGGCCGACATGTTCGGGTTCGGCACGCCCTTCCTCGGGCACCTCACCTCCAGCGGCACGATCGCCAACCTGGAGGCGCTGTGGGTGGCGCGCGAGCTGCATCCGGGCAAGCGCATCGTCTACGGAGCGGGAGCCCACTACACCCATGGGCGCATGTGCGGCGTGCTCGGCGTGCACGGCACCAGCGTGCCGGCCACGCCCGCGGGTCGCATCGACCTGGATGCCGTGGAGGACGAGTGCCGCCGGGGAGACGTCGGCACGGTCGTCCTCACGCTCGGCAGCACCGGCGTCGGCGCGATAGATCGCGTCGAGCAGGCGCTCGCGCTGCGCGAGCGCTACGGCGTGCGGTTGCACATCGACGGTGCCTACGGCGGCTTCTTCAAGCTGCTGGCGGACGCGGCCGAGCCGCTCGTCGATCCCGCGCCATTCAGAGCGGTCGCATCGTGCGACTCGATCGTCGTCGACCCTCACAAGCACGGGCTCCAGCCCTACGGCTGCGGCGCCGTGCTGTTTGCCGATCCCAGCGTTGGGCGCATCTACAAGCACGACTCGCCCTACACCTACTTTACCTCCGACGAGCTGCACCTCGGCGAGATCAGCCTCGAGTGCTCGCGCGCCGGCGCGGCGGCTGCCGCGCTGTGGCTGACTCTGCAGGTGTTCCCGCTGAGCGCGGACGAGGGTCTCGGGGCGATGCTCGGCGCCGGCCGCCGCGCCGCCCGTGCCTGGGCCGCTCGGCTGGCCAGCTCAGAGCTGCTGAGGGTGCACCTCGAGCCCGAGCTCGACATCGTCACGTTCTTCCCGGCGGCGGACACGCTCTCGCGGGTCGACGCGCGCACGGCCGCGATCCTCCAGGCCGGCATGAGCGAGGTCGAGGACCCCACCTTCCTCAGCGTCCTGAGCGTCGAGGCGACGGCGTTCGCGCACCTGCATCCGGAGCTGACGATCGACGCCGACTCGGCGCGGATCCTGCGCAGTGTGCTGATGAAGCCCGAGCACGAGTTGGTCGTGGACCGGCTGCATCAACGGGTAGAGGCGCTGGCGCAGCGCCACTGACGGGCGGCCGGCAAGCACGACATCCGCCCGGCGCCGGTTGGTCTGCAGGGACGTCGGATCGGCCGGTGCCCGCCCCAGGCACCGGCTCTCCGCGCTATCAGGAATCAGACGGCGTTGGGCTCTGCGGCCGGAGCCATCGCCATGCCCGCCGTGACCGGGATGTCACAGAAGTGCAGGTGGTGACGGCCGATCACGATCTCGTCACCGTCGGCCAGCGCGCTCCACTCCACGCGCTCACCGTTGACGAACACGCCGTTGAGGCTGCGATCGTCCACAACCCGCAGGCCGTCGGGCTGGCGCACGATCAGTGCGTGCCGACGCGACACGGTCGGGTCGTCGAAGCGGATGTCCGCGGCCAGGCTGCGCCCGATCCTGGTCCACTCGCGGTCGAGTGAAAACGCAATCACGTTGGCGTCGCTGCCGCGGTAGGCAAGGTACTGGCCGGGCACGTCGATCCCGTCGCGCAGCTCAGCGATCCAGTCCTGGTCGGGCATCTCCATCTCGGGACTCATAGTCTCCTCCGAAGCTACCCCAACCTTTGCCGTTGGGTCTGTCGTCCAGGCCTCCATGGTCATCTCCTCTGGGCGGTGGACATGACGCGCCGGCTCCGGCACGTCCCAAGATCATAGTCCGCAGGTCAACACAGTCGTAATGGGGTTAACACGCTTCTTCAGTAGTTCTTCGCCACATCCGGCGGCCGTAAAGTACTTAGCCGGCACCGGCCGTGCAGGGATTCTTCCTTCCCAACCGAAAGTGATTTCATGCAAACCCCCATCGGCGATATGCCGGAGTTCGAGCTGGCGCTCCTGCGTCGCAGCCTGGGTGACATCGCCGGGAAGGTCGAGCAGTGTCACGGCTGTCACCGCGCTCTCCTGATCGGAGAGCGCCTCTACGAATACGACGACGGAGAGCTGCGCTGCGCCCTCTGTCGTGACCGCGAGCGCCGCGCCCCTGCGCAGTCGCGCACCGTCCACACCGCTGCCCACGGGCACTCGATCCGCATGCTGGATCAGCGTCCCGTGAAGCACGCGGCGTAGGTGGAGACGTTTACCCGAGCGGATATTTAGACTGCGGGGCGCCGTGGATCCGTTCACCGTCTCAGTCAATATCGCCCTCCCGCGCGAGCAGGTCTTCGCGTACCTGTCCGACATCGCCAATCATGCGGAGTTCACCGACCATTACCTGGTGGACTGGCGGCTGACGCGGATCGAGAGCTACGGGGAGGGCGCCGGCGCGCGCTTCCGCGTGAAGGCGCCGCTGAACCGCTTCGCCTGGGCCGACATGACGATCGCCGAGCTGCAACCGCCGTTCAAGATCGTCGAGCGCGGCCGCGGCGGCAAGTTCAACCGCATCAAGATGATCGGGACGTATGAGCTCGTCGAGGCCCATCCCGGCGCCTCGCGTGTCGAGTACACCTACGAGACCGACGCGCACGTGCTCTCGGACGTATTTGCCGAGAACTTCGGAGGACGCGCGTGGGCCAAGCGCAAGGCCAAGAAGGCGATGAAGCGCCTCCGCGCGATCCTCGAGGAGGACCGCATGCGGGGCAAGCGTCCCTCTGTTGCCGCGCGCTGATGAGCCGGTCTATAGACTCCCGGCACGTGAGAGTTCAGCTCAGAAGGCGCGGTCTTCGCCTGCCGCTCGTGCTTGCGGTCGGCGCGCTGGCGGTGGGCGTCAGTGGCTGCGGCGTCGCAAATCGCCAGGCCAGGGCGTCCGGCGTCTCGCAGGACGAGCTCTCAAACGGTGTCGAGCCGTACTTCTGGGCCGGGTCGATCAGCTACCAGGTCCAGATCTCGCGCCAGCTCAACCCCTTCGACTCCTACGACGTCCAGTACCTCGCCGGAGTCCAGGGAGCGCAGAACATAGGTTCGCAGCAGTTCTGGTTCGCCGTGTTTTTGTGGGCCAAGAACCAGTCCGGCCACAACGCCACGACGGCGGACAAGTTCGAGATCACCGATTCCGCCGGCGACGTCTACATGCCCAAGCGGCTCAACCCTGGCATCAACCCGTACGCCTGGACGCAGCAGACGCTCGGCCCCGACGCGATCGAGCCGGTGGCCGACAGCGCCGGCAGCGATAGCTCGACCGGCGGCGGACTGATCCTCTTCAAGCTGAACCAGTCGGTCTACTCGAACCGTCCGCTGACGCTCAAGGTCTTCGCGCCGGGCCACGCCAAGGCGTCCAACGTCTCGCTCGATCTCTAGCTGACGCCGAGCGCGTCCTCGATCATCTGCCTGACCACCGGGGCTGCCGTGTCGGCGCCATAACCGGCGCCCGGAAACAGCGCCGCGACCACGACCTTCGGATCGCCACCGGGGGCGTAGCCGACGAACCACGCGTCGGTGTACTTGGCCGCGTTCTTCTTGCCGGCCGTGTCCTTGAGCTCGGCCGTGCCGGTCTTGCCCGCGACGGTGACCCCTGGGATCTGCGCCGGGGTGCCGGTGCCCTCGGAGACCACCGCCTCCATCATCGCCTGGACCTCGCCGGCGATCCTCGCCGAGGTGACGTGCACGAAGCGCGGGTGCGCGCCGTAGCGGAAGCTCGGCAGTGGCCGCCGGCCACCGTCGGCGATCGTCGCTGCGACATCGGCCATCTCGAGCGTGCTCGCCTGCACCAGTCCCTGGCCGATCGCTGAGGCGCCCACGGCCACCGGCCCGCCGATCTGCTCGGCCGCCGGAATCGTGCTCTCGATCGCGCCGGCGATGCCCGTCGGGCGGTCGAAGCCGAAGCGCCGAGCCATCGCGACCAGCTTCGCAGCCCCGAGCTGGACGCCGAGCGGCGCGAACGTCGTGTCACAGGAGTTCGCGAAGGCGTCCCTCAGCGTGCCGCCGCAGACCTCGCCGCCGGCGTTCTGCATCTTGAAGCCGTCGAGCACTATGTGCGACTCATATGGGTACACGGTCGAAGGGGTCGTCAAGCCGGCCTGCAGCGCCGCTGTGACCGTGATGATCTTGAAGGTCGAGCCGGGAGGCTGGACATCGGTGAAGGCGATTCCGGCTGCCGCCTCGACCGACCCGGTCTTGGGATTCATCACGGTGATGGCGCCGTACCTGCCGCCGAGCGCAGCAATCGCGTCCAACTCGAGCGCCGGCACGATCGTCGTGCGCACGGTGGCGCCGTGACCGGGCCGTGCACGGGCGATCACGCGCTTGCCCGCCAGCAGCTCACCGCCGAGCCGGCCCGCCAGCCGACGCTGGAAGATCTCCTCCAGTCCATCGATCCCGACCCGAGCGTTGGGCGGGTAGCCCTCCTGCGCGTAGAGTGTGGCCCGGTCGGTGGAGATCCGGCCGATGGTTCCGGCGATCGGTGCGGCGGCGTCCGGGATCGGGGTCGCCAGCGACTCGCCCCTGGCGAGCACCTGGCCGGTGGAGGCCAGCAGCGTTCCGCGCTTCCCGATCAGGGTGGTGCGTGAGAGCAGTTGGCCGAGCTTCAGGCCCGGGAACAGCAGTGATGAGTTGAACACGATCTGGGTGCTGCCGCCACTGCCGCGCAGCGGCAGCAGCAGCGTCTCGTGCAGGCGCCCGAACACATGGGTTCTGGCGACGAAGCCGATGCGGGCCAGCTCGCCGTGGATCGACAGGCGCGGCAAAGGGTGCAGCGAGCTGACGGTCGCCGTCTGCTCGGCATCGCTCAGTTCGGCCGTAAACTCGGCCGCGCTGATCCGATGGCGCGATGTTGGGGTGAGCTCGGCCCACATCGCGGCGTAGTCGTGGTGCGCCCAGTCGTTGGCGTAGCTGCGCACGATCGCGCGCTCGTCGCGCCCCGGCGCACCGAGCAGATAGACGCCCACGCCGACAGCGGCGGCAATCACGACCACAAGCGGCACGGCACGGGTCGCGACCCGTCGCCATCGGGACGGACGCCGCTTCGCTGGATGCCCCGGAGCCGCTATGCGACGAACGTTAGAGAAAAACCCATCCGGCGCAGCAAAACTCATCGGGCGCAGCTTTACCCGCGCGTTAGATCCCCCAGGGTGCACCTCGGCATCGCCACCGCACCAGACCCTAAGCTGCTCGTCCTGATGACCGTTGCGGACCTGGTGATCCTCGCGCTCGTGGCGCTGATGGCGCTGCAGGGCTTTGCGCGCGGCTTCATCGTCGGCGCGATGGCATTGGTCGGCTTCATCGGTGGCGCCTTCATCGGCTCACGGGTGGCGCTGCTGCTGCTGTCCGGCGGAGCGCACTCGCCCTATTCTGCGCTCTTCAGCCTCGGCGGGGCGGTGATCCTCGGTGGGCTCCTGGCGTCGATCTTCGAGGGCGTCGCGCGCCGTGTGCGGCGCTTCATCTGGCTGCCTGGCCTGCGCATCGTCGACGGCATGCTCGGGGCCATCCTGACGGCCGCCATCGGCCTCGGGATGGCCTGGATCACCGGCGCCGTGCTGCTGCAGACCAGCAGCCAGTTCAGCTTGCCGTCGAGTTTCCGCCACAGCATCGCGCGCTCGCTGATCCTGCGCAACCTCAACCGGGTGCTGCCGCCGTCTGGTCCGATCCTCAATGCGCTCGGGCGCATCGATCCGCTTGGGAACGTCACCGGCCAGATCGCGAACGTGCCCGCACCCGACAACGCGATCCTCTATGCCCGCGGGGTAACCACGGCGTCGGCGTCGGTCGTGAAGATCCTCGGCGATGCCTGCGGCTTCGGTGTCGAAGGCAGCGGCTGGGTTGCCGGGCCGGGGCTCGTGGTCACCAATGCGCACGTGGTCGCGGGCGAAACGGACACCGCTGTGCTGCTGCAGGGCAGGGGCCGTCGCCTCCGTGCCCACGTGCTGGTCTTCGATGCCCACAACGACATCGCCGTGCTGCGCGTCCCCGGGCTGAGCGCTCCGGCCCTGAGGCTGGCCAGCCAGCCAGCCTCAGGAGAGTCAGCGGCGATCCTCGGATTCCCGCTCAACGGCAGCTTCGTCTCGCAGCCCGCACGGCTCGGCTCGACCCAGCGGACCAACACCACCAACGCCTACGGCAACCCGGCGATCCGGCTGATCAGCTCGCTGCGCGGCAAGGTGCAATCGGGCAACTCGGGCGGCCCGGTTCTCAGTGCCGGTGGCCGTGTGATCGGCACGGTGTTCGCGCAGATCACCAACGCGCCGGCCAACGAGCCGAGCGGCCTAGCGGTCCCCAACGGCATCGTGCGCCGGGAGCTCGACAAGGCCCATCTCGCACGTCGCTTCGTCAGCACTCAGAGTTGCGCCGACTGACTTGTGCGGGTAGTCGCGTCCCCAGACCGCTACGCTGCTGGCCCCATGAGCAAGACCCTGGTGATCGCAGAGAAGCCCTCCGTCGGGCGTGACCTCAGCAAGGTGCTGCCCGGACCCTTCACGAAGGGGGAGGGCGTGCTGGAGGGACCGGACCACATCGTCACCTGGGCGGTCGGCCATCTCGTGCAACTGGCCGATCCGGATGAATACGACGCCAAGTACGCGAAGTGGCGCATGCCGGACCTGCCGATCCTGCCGAAGAAGTTCAAGCTCGTGGTGCGCGACGAGCGCTCCAAGAAGCAGATGACGGTCGTCAAGCGTGAGCTCGACCGCGACGACGTGGGCCGGGTCGTCAACGCCTGCGACGCCGGCCGCGAGGGCGAGCTGATCTTTGCGTACCTATACGAGAAGGCCGGGAGCAAGCTGCCCGTGCAGCGGCTGTGGTTGAACTCGATGACCAACTCGGCGATCAAGGAGGCGTTCGCCTCGCTGCGACCCTCTGAGGAGTACCACACGCTCGAGGAGGCGGCGCGCTCCCGCTCCGAGGCCGACTGGATCGTCGGCATGAACGCCACCCGTGCCGCCACCATCCGCCTGCGCAGCTCATTCGACGGCGCCGTCAGCCTCGGGCGCGTGCAGACCCCGACGCTGGCGATCCTTGCCCGCCGCGAGCAGGAGATCAGAGACTTCGTCTCCGAGCCCTACTGGGTGGTGGACGGTCGCTTCCTCGCGGTGGTTGCTGGGGAGGGTGGGCGGGATTCGAATCCGAGGAGGGCCTATGACGGCCGCTTCCACGCCGGCGCCAACCCGCGTATCGCAAGCGAGGACGAGGCCAAGGCGATCGTCGCCGCCTGCGAGGGCGCCACCGGCACGATCACCAAGGTCGAGAAGCGCGAGAGCAGGGACCGCGCGCCGCTGCTCTACGACCTGACCTCGTTGCAGCGCGACGCCTCGTCGCGCTTCGGCTTCACGGCGCGGCGCACGCTGGCGGCCGCTCAGCGCCTCTACGAGGAGCACAAGGCGCTCACCTACCCGCGCACCAATAGCCGCTACATCACCAGCGACATGATCCCCGATATCAAGCCGACCGCGGCGCAGGTCGGGGGCCAGCGCGAGTACGCGGCGGCGGCACAGTACGTGACGGGTCTGGACATGCTGCCGCTCGGGCGCGTGGTCAACAATGAGAAGGTCACCGACCATCACGCGATCATCCCGACGCTGGCCGAGCGCCACCCGGTCGACAAGATGAGCGAGGACGACCACAAGGTCTACGACCTCGTCGTGCGCCGCTTCCTCGCCGTGTTCCACCCCGAGGCGGTGTTCGAGAACACGCGCGTGGAGACGACGGTCGCGGAGCAGCACGTCTTCCGCACGCGCGGCAAGCTGCTGCTGGTTCCGGGCTGGCGCGGCGTCTACGGCGAGGGCGTCTCGGCCGATGCGGGCGGTGGTGCCGCGCAGGACGAAGACGAGGGCACCGACCAGCAACTGCCCAAACTCGAGCAGGGCGAGCAGGCGAAGGTCCACCGGATCGGCTCCACCGCCAAGGAGACAAAGCCGCCGCGGCGCTACTCGGACGGCTCGCTGCTCGATGCGATGGAGACCGCCGGCAAGCTCGTCGACGACGAGGCGATGCGCGAGGCGATGAAGGAGTCGGGCATCGGTACGCCCGCCACCCGCGCGGCGATCATCGAGCGCCTGCTGCAGGTCGGCTACATCGAGCGCGACGGACGCGCACTGGTCGTCACCGAGAAGGGCATGAACGTGATCCGGCTACTGGGCGATCACGCCCTCATCTCGCCCTCGCTGACGGGTGAGTGGGAGCACCGCCTGGCGAACATCGAGACCGGTGCGGATACGCGTGCGGCGTTCATGGCCGACATCGGCAAGTTCGCCGAGCAGACCGTCAACCAGCTCGACACGACGCTCAAGGATGTGCGCATCCCGCGCGCCAATCTCGGGCCGTGCCCGGTCTGCCGGCAGGACATCGTCGAGAACCGCAAGGGCTACTCGTGCTGGTCGCGCGAGGATCCGGGCTGCGGCTTCGTGATCTGGAAGGCCAAGGCCGGCAAGAACCTCACCACGGCTATCGCCAAGGAGCTGATCAAGACCGGCCGCACAGAGCGCCCGGTGACCGGCTTCAAGTCGCGGGCCGGCAAGAGCTTCCGCTCACGCCTGGCCCTGGTCCAGAACGACGAGGGGCGCTGGCGGGTGGAGTTCGACGAGCCCTGGGCCAAGGAGGGCGCCAAGCCGCCCGAGGCCGATGAGGCGGCCGCGGCCGGCGCGCTCGCGGCCGACACGCCCGCCGCGGCGTCGGCCCGAGCGGCCGGAGGCGAGTCCGCCGCCGTTGCCTGAGCGCGAACCCCTGGGCTTGCCGCCGCGGGTCGCGGCTGGCTGCTCGCGACCCGGGCCCTACCGGGTCAACCGCCACCCGCCCGAGATCGTCTCGCCTGAGATCTTCTCATAGCCAACCTATCTGGTGCTAGCATCTGATTCGTGGGTTCGCACATGCACACCGAGCCGATCTCGCCTCCCGAGGCACTGGCCTCCAACGTGTGCTGGCTGCTGTCACGAGCCAACTGGCTGC
This sequence comes from Solirubrobacteraceae bacterium, assembly GCA_050696795.1. Taxonomy (GTDB): domain Bacteria; phylum Actinomycetota; class Thermoleophilia; order Solirubrobacterales; family Solirubrobacteraceae; genus Palsa-465. The sequence continues at coordinate 11,939 of JBOGYJ010000389.1, forward strand.
AGAAGGGTGAGATCGAAGCCGCGCTGACCTGCGCCGGGCTCACGACCCGCCAGCATCAGGTGCTGCTCGCCGCAGTCGATGCCGAACACACGCAGACGCGACTCGCGAACATGCTCGGTCTCGACAAGACCACGATGATGGTGGCGCTTGACGAGCTCGAGCGGGCAGGGCTGGCCGAGCGCCGCGCCCTGCCCAATGATCGCAGGGCGCGGATCGTCGCCGTCACCGCGGAGGGGCGCAAGCTCCTGCGCAGGGTCGACAAGGCCTTCGTCGAGGCCAACGAGCGCGTGCTCTCGCGGTTGCCCGAGAACGAGCGCTCGGTCTTCCTGCAGGCGCTCGAGCGCCTCGCCTGCCCGGGCTGGGTCGAGTCGCGCGAGGCCGCCTGCGACGGCGTGCCGGCCGCTTTGGCCTAGGCGCCTCACCGGCCACGCCAGAGCGGCACCGCCGCGCTCTCGCCGGTGCGTTGTCCTCCCGCTGCGCGTGGGCCATTCCGCCTGAGGCCGGTCCCCGTGGCCATTCCGCGTGGCCGTTCCGCGGCCGTTCCGCGTGGCCATTTCGCGTGAGGCCAACCGTGTCACCCCCCGGCCGCGGTCAGCTCCTGTCCTAGATAATCTCAGCCGGGATCGTCTGAATCAAGATGATCTGATACGGTACGTTCTCACAACGGGAAGAAAAGGAGTGACAAGCCAATGTCCGCAGTGAGTACAAACCCAATCGAGCAGGCCGGTGACCGGCGGCGCTGGATCGCGCTGGTCGTCCTCTGCCTCGGCTTCTTGATGATCATCCTCGACCAGACGATCGTGAACGTGGCGCTGCCCTCGATCCAGCACGATCTGGGCTTCTCGCAGTCAGGGCTGGCGTGGGTGATCAACGCCTACCTGATCGCCTTCGGCGGTCTGCTGCTGCTGGTCGGACGGCTCGGTGACCTCGTCGGTCGCCGGCGCATCTTCGTGTCCGGACTGGTGCTGTTCACGCTCGCCTCGCTGGTGTGCGGCATCTCCGACAGCCAGGCGATGCTGATCACTGCCCGCTTCATCCAGGGAGTCGGCGGCGCGATGACCTCCGCGGTGATCCTCGGGATGATCGTGACGATGTTCCCCGCGCCACTCGAGCGGGCTCGTGCGATCGGCGTCTATGCGTTCGTCGCCTCGGCCGGGGGCGCCCTGGGGCTGCTCGCCGGAGGCGTGCTGACGCAGGCGCTCAGCTGGCACTGGATCTTCTTCGTCAACCTGCCGATCGGAGTGGTCACGCTGGCGCTGTCACTGCGGCTACTTCCCGACGACAGGGGCCTCGGCTTCGGCGGCGGCGCCGATCTCTCCGGGGCACTGCTGCTGGTCGGCTCGCTGATGCTGGTCGTGTACGCGATCGTCGAGGCGGCCAATGACGGATGGGGATCGGCGCACACGCTCGGCTTCGGCGGCGCCGGTGTGGCGCTGCTGGCCGGGTTCCTGGCTCGGCAGGCGACCGCCGCCAACCCGCTGATGCCGCTGCGCGTGTTCCGCTCGCGCGACGTCTCGGCGGCCAACCTGATCCAGATGTCGCTGGTTGCCGGGCTGTTCGGCGTGTTCTTCCTGGGCGCGCTGTACCTCGAGCACGTGCTCGGTTACGACCCGATCCAGATCGGTCTCGCCTTCCTGCCGCTGGCGTTGGGCATCGCCGTCATGTCCCTGGGCGTCTCGGCGCGCCTGATCGAACGCATCGGCGCGCGCCGGACGCTGGTGCCGAGCATGCTGCTGGTCGCGGCCGGCGTGGTGCTGTTCCGCGTCCCGGGCACGCACGCGACGTACCTCACGCAGTTGCTGCCGGCGACGTTGGCGATCGGCATCGGCGCAGGGCTCGCCTTCCCCTCGCTGATGACGTTGGCGATGTCGACGGCCACCCCGGAGGATTCCGGCCTGGTGTCCGGGCTGGTCAACACCAGCCAGCAGGTTGGCGGGGCGCTCGGGCTCTCGGTGCTGGCGACGCTGGCCAGCAGCCGTACGGGCTCGCTGCAGGCCGCCGGCTTCTCGACGGCCCGCTCGCTGACCGGCGGATACCACCTGGCCTTCCTGATCGGGACGATCACGGTGCTTGCCGGGCTGGCGCTCTCCGTGTGGCTTGCGCTCTCGCCGCACGCGGCGTCCGGGACGATTCAGGAGATCATCGAGGACGGCGAGCCGGCGGAGCCGCAGCCGCTGCGCCCGGCGGCGGAGCTCGAGGCTGCCGCCTGAGCTCGGATGCTGGATCTGCCGGTCGAGCTATTCGATCGGCAGATCCAGCGCGAACGCCGCGCCGCCGGCCGGCGACTCGCCGACCTGCACCGAGCCGTGGTGCGCCTCGACGATCGCCTGTACGATCGCCAGCCCGAGCCCAGCACCGCCCGCGGCCCGGGTGCGGGCCTTGTCGGTGCGATAGAAGCGTTCGAATACGCGCTTGCGCAGCTCGAGCGGGATGCCGGGGCCGTCGTCGCTGACGGTGATCCTCACGGTCGTCGGGCTGGCGCGCGTCACATCGACGCGCACGAGTCCGCCCGGCCCGCTGGTATGGGTGATCGCGTTGCCGGCGAGGTTGCGCAGGGCCTGGGCGAGCCGGTCGGGATCGGCGGTCACAGTCACCGGGTCGAGCAGGCCGAGCTCGAAGTTGCGCTCAGAGATCAGGCTGAGGCCATCCCAGAGCTCGGTCACGAGCTCGTCGACGCGCACGCTGCCACGGTGGAGGAAGTCGTCGCGGTCCGACTGTGCCAGCACCAGCAGATCATCGACCAGCCGTGTCAGCCGGGACAGCTCGGCCTCGACCAGGTGCTGCACGCGCTCGAGTTCCTGCGCTGACAGCGATCCGTCCTCGCGATCGCCGCCACTCATCACCTCGATCTGCCCGCGCAGCACCGTCAGCGGCGTGCGCAGCTCGTGCGAGGCGTCGGCGACGAAATCACGCTGCGCGGTGAATGCGGCCGCGAGCCGGTCGAGCATGTGGTTGAGCGCCTCGGCCAGCACCTGCAGCTCGCTGCTGGCCGAGTCGGGCAGGCGGATGCGGGGGCTCAGATCGCCGGCGTCGACGCGCGCGGCAACCTCGGCCGAGCGACGGATCGGCGCTGCGATCCGCGTGCCGATCAGATAGGCCGCGAGCAGCGCCAGCACCAGCGCGATCGCTCCAGCGAGCTCGAACGAGTGCCTGATCACCTCCTGGGCGTGATCGACGGTCGCCAGGGGCTCGCCGGCGCCGGCGTAGGCGGGCCCGCCGGCAACCTCGAAAGCGACCTCGAACAGCCGCACGGGACCCGTGTCCGGAGCATCCTTGGTGCTGTAGCCGAGCCTGGGTTGCTCCAGCCGCTCGCCCTCGGCGTTCTCCTGTGCCTGCTCGGCCCCGGTCTCGTGCGCGTCGTCGCTGGAGTCTCCGAACAGCTCGGGATGGTTGCTCGTGGTCCCGACGCCGGGAACGATCACGACCAGCAGCACGTTCGAATTGACGTACGGCTGTGAGCTCGCGTAGCGCCGGGCGCTGGCCAGCGCCGAGCGTGCCGAGCTCGAGCGGCGCTGCAGGATCGCGGCCTTCAGCTGCAGCGCGCTGCCGCGGATCGAGCGGTCGATCTGCGCGTGCAGCTGCGACCCGGTCGAGCTGTAGACGAACGCGAAGGTCGCGGCGAGCACCGCCACCAGAACCGCCGCCACGCCTACCATCAGCCGCGAGCGCAGGCTGCCAGGTAACGACAGTCGGCTCAGCTCGCGTCCTCGTCGAAGCGGTAGCCCACCGACCTGATCGTGATGATCGGGACGGGGCGCTCGGCGGTGCGAAGCTTGCGCCGCAGGTAGCCGATGTAGACCTCCAGCACGTTGGTGCCGGGGTCATGGTTGTAACCCCAGACGGCGCGCAGGATCTCCTCGCGGGAGAGCACGTGCGGGCGGTTCTGCGCGAGGTACACGAGCAGTTCGAACTCGGTTGTCGAGAGCCGCACGGGCTCGCCCTCGACGAGCACCTGTCGGGAGACCAGGTCGATCCGCAGGGCGTCGGTCTTGATCGTCGTCGCCCCGCGCGACGCGGTGCGCAGCTGCGCGCGGATACGTGCCGCGAGCTCGCCGACGGCAAACGGCTTGACGAGGTAGTCGACGGCGCCACCGTCGAGGCCGGCGATGCGATCTTCGACCTCGGCCCGGGCGGTGAGCACGATCACCGGCAGCGCGGGCCGCTGCGCGTGCAGGCGCCGCAGCACCTCCATGCCGCTCAGCTTGGGCAGCATCAGGTCGAGCACCACAAGCTCGACATCGGGCTCCAGCGCGCGCTCGAGCCCAGACTCGCCGTCGCCCATCGACAGCACCTCGAAGCCATGGCGCCCGAGTCCTCGCTCGACGAAGTCGACTATCCCGGGCTCGTCCTCGACCACCAGAATCATGGCGGGATCCTAAAAGGTCGTGCGCACGGAGGAATCTCCTGTGCGGCGATTACGAGACTTTTCTAACAGCTGAGTCAGAGCGCCTTTAGCAAGTCTTACAAGACTCAACTCATGGCTGTGTCGGAACCTATCGCCCCCCCGCGGGCCCGGATCGCTCGCCGCTCCCGCTTCGGCCGGCTGTTCGGTGGCGGCACGAGCGGCAACGAACAGCTGACGGCCGTCGCCGGTGTGTTCCTGCTCGTGCTGTTCGCGGTGCTCGGCGTCACGATCGTCTTCATCGGCAACGACCAGATGCTCTGGCTGCACCTGTTCCTCGGGGTACTGCTCATCGGGCCGGTCGCGCTCAAGCTCGCCAGCACCGGCTACCGCTTCACCCGCTACTACACCTCCCACCGCGCCTACCGGCGCAAGGGACCGCCGCATCCGCTGATGCGCATCCTCGGACCGTTCGTGATCCTCACGACGCTCGGGGTGTTCTTCACCGGGCTGCTGCTGCTGATCGACGGTCCAGGGGCGGGCTCGACGATCCGCCTGCTGCACAAGCTGACCTTCTTCGCGTGGCTCGCGGTGGTCGGCATCCACGTGCTCTGGCACCTGGCCGAGGTGCCGGCCGGGGTGCGTGCCGTGCGGCGTGCCGAGGGGCGCAGCCACGACCTTCCTGGCTCGCGCGGCCGCGGGCTCGCGCTGTTTGCGGCGATGACCGGTGGGCTCGTGCTGGCGCTGATATTCCTGCCGGACATCCATACGTGGACGGCGGGCCTCGCCTACCACCCGTTCCAGCTGAACGTCAAATAGCGACCGGACAAGGAGCAGAACATGCCAACACGCGCACAACTCGGCCGCGATGCCGCGCTCCGGCGTCTGACCGCCGTCAACCGCTCGCTGGTAGCTGCCGCGCTACTCACCGCGGGCGTGATCACCGACGTCGTCGCCAACACGGCCACGAGCCACGCGCGCACGACCTCGCGGCGCACGACGGTCACGCATCACCACCGCGCGGCGGCGGCTCATCACAGGAGCCCCGCCCCGGAGAGCCTGCACAGCAGCTCCGCTCCGCGCACCGTGACACCCAGCCAATCGAGCTCGAGCCCCAGCGTCTCCGCGGCGAGCTCCTCACCGCCGGCTGTGGCGGTCTCCTCACCGCCGGCCGTGGCGGTCTCCGGAGGCAGTTAGGGCGATGCTCATCGGCGCCATCGGATCCTCGTCGACGGCGTACTGGTATCTCACCCGCGCCACCGGTGTCGTCTCGCTGCTGCTGCTGACGTTGGTCGTGGCGCTGGGCGTGGCCGATGTCTCGCGTGTCGCCTCGCCGTACTGGCCGCGCTTCCTGACCGATGGCGTGCACAGGCGGGCATCGATGCTGGCGCTCGTCTTCCTGGTGATCCACATCGTCACCTCGGTGCTCGACACCTACGCGCCGATCAGCCTGCTCGACGCGTTCATCCCGTTCGGCGGCGCCTACCGGCCGCTCTGGCTCGGGCTCGGCGCAGCGGCCTCCGATCTGTTGCTGGCGGTGCTCGTAACCAGCCTGCTGCGTGCCCGCGTGGGCGCGCAGAACTGGCGCGTAATCCACTGGTTGGCATACGCCTGCTGGCCACTGGCCGTGATCCACGGTCTCGGCACCGGCAGTGACGTGCGCCAGACCTGGATGCTCGCGCTCGACGTCATCTGCGTGGCCGTGGTGCTCGCCGCGGTCTGGCTGCGGGTGCGGATGGCCGAGTGCCCCACCAAGGCGGGACGAGCGACGGCCGCTGGACTGTCGGCGGCGTTCGTGCTCGGTCTCGCGATTTGGCTGCCCGGCGGCCCGCTGGCCGCCGGTTGGGCACGCCGTGCCGGTACGCCGCTGAAGCTGATCAGCAGCCTGCACGGCGTTCGTTCGGCGAGCGCAGGCCGATGAGTCTCGCGCCCGCGCAGTTTCCGCGCCTGCTCGCGGGGATGCCATCGAGCGGCGCGCAGGATCTGGCGGCGCATGTGGCGCTGCACGGCCCGCTGATGCTGTCGCCGCGGCCGCGGTCACGCGGCGAGCACCCGCTGATTCTCGAGCTCGAGCGTGCCGGGCTGCGCGGCTACGGCGGCGCCGGCTTCCCGACCGCCACCAAGCTGCGTGCGGTCGCCGCGCAGCGCTCGCGCCCGACGATCCTCGTGAATGGCGCCGAGGGCGAGCCGCTCAGCAGCAAGGACGCGCTACTCACCAGCCGGCTGCCGCATCTGGTGATCGACGGGGCGCTCGCGGCGGCCTCCGCGCTCGGCAGCCAGCGGGTGGTCTTCGCGCTCGATCAGCATGCTCGCGGCCCGGCGCGGGCGCTCACCCAGGCGCTCGCCGAACGCGACGAGTGCCAGCATCGCGGTGCCCCGACCATCATCGTGAATGCCGTGCCCGGCGGTTATCTCACCGGACAGGAGATGGCGCTCGTCAACGTGCTCGACGGCGGCGAGGCGAAGCCCACCACGACTCCGCCGTATCCCTTCGAGCGCGGGCTGGGCGGCCGCCCCACGCTGGTCTCCAACCCGGAGACGCTCGCGCAGCTCGCGCTGGTCGCCCGTCACGGCGCCGACTGGTTCCGCGCGCTCGGCACATCCACGGACCCCGGCACCAGGCTGGTGACGGTCGCCGGTGCCGTCAACTGCCCCGGCGTCGTCGAGCTCGCCGGCGGCACCACGCTCGAGCAGCTGATCCGCGCCACTGGCGGGCTCACGGAGCAGATCCAGGGTGTGCTGATCGGTGGCTACGCGGGCACCTGGCTGCCCGCGGACTCACTCGCGCTGCGGCTGGACGCCCACAGGCTGCTCGAGCGCGGCCTGCGGCTGGGCAGCGGCATCGTCCTGCTGCTGCCCGCGACCGCCTGCGTGGTCGCAGAGGTCGCGAGTGTCGCGCGCTGGCTGCAGCGCCAGAGCGCCCACCAGTGCGGGCCCTGCATCAACGGCCTGCAGGCGATCGCCGGCGCGCTCGAGGATCTCTGCGCCGGCGGCGACCGGCGCCGCGCCTACGGCCGCATCGAGCGCTGGTGCGAGCTCGTGATCGGGCGTGGTGCCTGCTCGCTGCCCGATGGCGCGGCGAGCTTCGTCTCGAGCGCCGTGCGCACCTTCCGCCCGCTGTTCGAGGATCATGCGCGCCACGGCAGCTGTGACGGCTGTCTTGGGCAGCGCGTGCTGCCGACAGCGACCATCGACCCGGTCTACGCAGGATGAGCGAGAAGCTGCACCTGGATCCGATCGCCTGCAGCGGCCACGGCCTCTGCGCCGAGCTCTTCCCCGAGCGGATCTGGCTCGACGAGTGGGGCTATCCGGTGATCGAGCAGGGCGAGCTGAGCCGCGAGCTGCTCGTCCACGCGCGTCGCGCGGTCGATGCCTGCCCGACCCTGGCGCTGCGGCTGGGCCGCGAGCGCCGAGCGACCGCTGCGCGCTCCGGCGCCGGCTTGCGGCCAGCGGGCCGCGAGCCGAGGTAGCCTCGTTGCATGAACGAGTGGTTTGACGAACTGGCGCAGTTCCTGCGCATCCCATCGATCAGCGCCGATCCCCAGCACGCCGCCGATGTGGTCCGCGCCGGCGAGTGGGTCCGCGACCTGATCCGCGGTGCCGGCGGCACCTGCGATGTCGTCGACTGGCATGGCCAGCCCCTGGCGGTCGGCGAGATCCGCGCCTCCTCAGGCGCCGACTCGGCGCCGACGGTGCTCTGCTACGGGCACTTCGATGTGCAGCCGCCCGACCCTCTCGACCTCTGGCAATCGGGCCCGTTCGAGCCCAATATCCGCGACGATCGCCTCTACGGCCGCGGCGTCGCCGACGACAAGGGACAGCTCTACATGCTGCTGGCCGGTGCCCGCGCGCTGGCCCAGGCGGGCACGCTGCCCGTCAACGTGCGCTTCGCCTGCGACGGCGAGGAGGAGACCGGCGGGCACTCGATCGTCGAGTTCCTGCAGGACGACGAGCGTGGTGCCGACGCCGCGGTGATCTTCGACTCGGGCATGATCGGAGAGGACGTGCCGGCCTTCAACATTGCCACGCGCGGGCTCGTCTACTTCCACGTCGAGCTGTCCACCGGCAGCACGGACCTCCACTCCGGTCTGTACGGCGGGGCCGCGCTGAACGCGGTCCACGCGCTGGTGCGCACGCTCGAGCCGCTGCTCGCCGCCGACGGGCGGCTGGCCGAGCCGCTGCGGCAGGGCATCATCCCGCCCTCCGCCCAGGAGCTCGAGGACTGGAAGCAGCTGCCGGCCGGCAGCAGCGAGCTCGGCGAGCAGGGTGGGCGGCCCGCGGATCCCACCGCGGCCGAGGAGTTCTACCTCCGCACGACGGCGGAGCCGGCGCTCGACGTCAACGGCATCGAGGGTGGCTCGCCGCACCTGGAGAAGACCGTGCTGCCGGTGCGCGCGGTCGCAAACGTGTCGGTGCGCCTGGCCCCCGGACAGGACCCGGACACGATCGCGGCGGCCTTCGAGCAGCTGTTGCGTGCGGCCGCTCCCGAGGGCGCGGAGATCGACATGCGTCGCATGTCATCGGCGCGTCCCGGCATCGTGCCGCCGGACGCGCGCGCGATCCAGCTCGGCCAGGACGCCTTCGAGCGTGTGCTCGGCGTACGCCCCGCGCTGATCCGCTCCGGCGGCACGCTGCCGATCGTCGCGGCGCTGGCGGACAAGGGCATCCCGACGATCATCTCGGGCTTCTCACTGCCGGATGCTCAGATCCATGCCCCCAACGAGAACATGCCGTCCCGTTACATCCCGCTGGGCATCGACACGGTCCGGGCGCTGTTTCAGGAGTTGGGTGGTTTGTAGTCCGTGTGTAGTGCGTAGCGCGGCCCCGCTTCGCCGCGCTACTACCTGTCGGCGCGCGTCGTCACCATTGCCGGAATGCCGCTAACGCTCGTACTGGGACCCGCCAACGCAGCCAAGGCGGGGGAGGTGCTCGGCGCCTACGCGGAGGCCGCCCGGCGTGACGCGCTGCTGGTGGTGCCGACCGCGGCCGACGTCGCGCACTACGAGCGCGAGCTGGCGGCACCCGGAGTCACGCTCGGCCGCGCGCTGACCTTCCCGGGGCTGCTCGATGAGATCGCTCTGCGTGCCCGCTACCGGCGGATCCGGCTGACGCCGCTCCAGCGCGACCGGGTGCTGCGCCGTGCGATCGCCTCGTTGCGGCTCGACACACTGGCCGACCCCGCGGCCGGTGCCGGCTTCGCGCGCGCTGCCCGGCGGCTGATCGCGGAGCTCGAGCAGCAGCGGGTCGACCCGGCCCGATTTACGCAGGCGTTGAGGGACTGGTCCGGCGCACCCGGTGGCTCACGCGAGCGCGTCGCCTACGCGCGCGAGCTCGCTTCGATCTACCGCCGCTACATGGACGAGCTCGAGAAGCTCGACCGTGTCGATAGCGAGACCTTCGCCTGGGGCGCGCTCGATGCGCTGCGCGAGTCGCCCCACAACTGGGCCACGACGCCGGTCTTCCTCTACGGCTTCGACGATCTCACCCCGATCGAGCTCGACACCGTGGAGACGCTCGCCCGGCAGGTCGATGTCGCGGTCACGATCTCACTCACCTATGAGCCCGACCGCCCGGCGCTCGCCGCGCGCGCCACCGTCGTCGAGGAACTGCGCGAGTTGGCGCAGTCGGTGACACAGCTGCCGGCGCTCGACGAGTACTACGCGACCGACTCGCGGGCGCCGCTGCATCACCTCGAGCGCCACCTGTTCGAGCCCGATCCGCCGACGATCGAGCCGCAGCAGGCGATGACGCTGATGGAGGCCGGGGGCGAGCGCAGCGAGGCCGAGCTGGTCGCCGCCGAGGTGCTTGCCGCTCTGGGGGAGGGAATCGACCCGCGTGAGATCGTTGTGGTCTGCCGCACCCTTCAGCGCAGCGGCGAGGTGTTCGAGCGGGCCCTGGCCCGCGCGGGCGTGCTCGGCACGAGCGCGCGTGTTGTGCCACTGGGGCACACGCCCCTGGGCCGGGCGCTGCTCGGCCTCACGCGCTATGCGCTGTTGCCGGGCTCCCGGCGCAACGTGGATGACCTGATCGCCTACCTGCGTCATCCCGGTGTGGCCGAGTCCGCCGATGTAGTCGACCGCTTCGAGCGCGAGGTCCGCCGGCAGGCCGGGCGCGTGGGGACGGCACTGCGTTCGAGCGGCCCGGGTCTGCGCAGCGCCCTTGCCGAGATCGAGCGGCTGCGGCTTGCGTCGGAGCAGCTGGCCGGCCTCGCCGAGGGCACGCGCAGCCTGCTGGCGGCCCCGCATCGCGGCCAGGCGCCCATCCTCGGCGCCGACGAGCAGCAGGATGCTCGTGCCGCGGCGGCGGTGTTCGAGGCGCTCGAGCAGCTCGCTGCGCTCGAGCAGGGCCGTTTCTCGGCTGCCGAGCTGGTCGAGCTGTTGGAGGAGCTGCAGGTGCCCGCCCATGGTCCGCCGCCGACCGCGGCGGTGCTGATCGCCGAGCCCCTGGCGATCCGGGCCCGGCGCTTCCGCCGCGTATTCGTCACCGGTCTGTGCGAGGGCGAGTTCCCCAGCGCGCAGGTCTTGGGCGCCGATCCGTTCCTCGACGATGATCGTCGCCGCGAGTTGGCGCTGAGCACGGGGCTGGTGCTGGCGCAGGCGGCGGCCCCGCTCGATCGCGAGCGTTACCTGCTCTACGCGTGCGTCTCGCGCGCGACCGAGAAGGTCATCTTCAGCTACCGCAGCTCCGACGAGGACGGGAACGTAGTGATCCCGTCGCCATTTCTGGACGACATCGCCGAGCTGTTTCCGGGCGACTGGCGTCAACGACGCCGCCGCCGGCTGCTGGCGGACGTCGTCTGGGATCTCGCGGAGGCACCGACCGAGCGCGAGGCGCTGCTTGCCGCAAGCTTTGAGCAGGCGGGCGGCGGGCGTGTGGCACAGGTGAACGAACCACCGGCGACGCGGTACCTGTCCGAGCAGGCGCTGCGCCACGTGCGCCACCGTGAGCTGGTCTCGGCCGGCGCGATCGAGAAGTTCGCCTCATGCCCGGTCCGCTGGCTGGTGGAGAGCCAGCTCAACCCCGATCTGCTCGAGCCGGAGGCCGACCCGCTCGTGCGCGGCAAGTTCATCCACACGGTGCTCGAGCGCGTCTTCGCGCGGCTCGGCGCCGCGCTCACCAGCGGGACCCTCGCGGCGGCGGAGCAGTTGCTGCATGAGGAGATGCGCGGGCCGGCGGCGGCCGAGCATCGAGCCAAGCTCGCGCTCGACCAGACCACCGAGGTGCGCGCCGCGATCCTGCGCGGGATCGAGGCCGAGTTGCTGCGCTACCTTGGCCAGGAGGCCGCCGAGGGTTGCCAGTGGCCGGCGGCCGCCACCGAGCTGCGCTTCGGGCTCGACGGCGAGGGGGAGGACGCGGTGCCGCCGGTCGAGCTGGTTTCGAGCCGCGGCGAGCGGGCGCTGCTGCATGGAATCGTCGACCGCATCGACGCCGATCCGCGCGATCCCGGGCGCGTCATCGTGCGCGACTACAAGAGCGGCGGCAAGCGCGACACCTGGCCGTCCGCGCGCTGGGTCGGCGACGACCAGGTGCAGGTCGCGCTCTACATGATCGCGGTGCAGCGGCTGCTCGGGATGCGCCCGGTCGCCGGCTTCTACCAGCCGCTGGCGGGTGAGGACCTGCGCCCGCGCGGCGTCTATGTCGAAGGCGCTGCGGTTGGATCGGGCGTCGTGGCTCCTGACGCGCTGCCGGCCGCCGAGCTCGAACAGTTGCTGGCGGAGATCGAGGATCAGGTTGTGGCACTGGCGGCGACGCTGCGCCGCGGCGAGCTGACCCCGTGCCCGGACACCTGCACGCCCGACGGCACCTGCCGCTACCCCGGGATCTGCTGGGCGACTCGTTGATGGGCGGCCCGCCAATGCAATTCACCGACGAGCAGATGCGCGCGATCGAGCGCCGCCGCGGTGAGCTGCTGCTCGATGCCGGCGCCGGCAGCGGCAAGACCTCGGTGCTGGTCGAGCGCTTCGTGCGTGCCGTGCAGGAGGACGGGATCGGCGTCGGCCAGATCCTCACGATCACCTTCACCGAGAAGGCGGCCGCGGAGCTGCGCGAGCGGATTCGCAAGCGCCTGCGCGAGGCAGGGGAGGATGTGGCCGCACGTGCCACCGATGGCGCCTGGATCTCGACGATCCACGCCTTCTGCGCGCGGTTGCTGCGCGCGCACGCGCTCGCTGCCGGGCTGGACCCCGAATTCAGCGTGCTCGACGAGCGCGAGACTGCGCCGCTGCGGTCGGCAGCGTTCGATTCCGCGCTCGGGGTTGCCGCGCACACGCCTGAGGGTTCGGAGCTGATCTCGGCCTTCGGCCCAGCGACGCTGCGCGGGACAATCGTGTCGACGTATGCGGAGCTGCGGGCGCGGGGTGCGGCCGAGCCGAGCCTGCCACCGGCGCCGGCGCCGCCCAATCCGCTGGACCTGCGCAGCGCCTGCCTGCTGGTCGAGGATCTGGCGCTGGTGGTGGCGCAGGAGCTCGGCTCGATCCGCGACCCGGGTCGGCGCGTGACCGACGCGATCGACATGCTCGAGCGGGCCCCGGCGATCCTCGAGTCCGGCAGACCCTGGCCGGGGGGACTGCAGCGCATGAAGCTCGGTAACGGTGCGAATGCGCTGAAGACCCAGGCCTGCGAGGACTACCGCGAGGCGCTCGCCGAGCTGCAGGAGATGGCGGCGGAGAGTGCGGTGGTCGCGGCGCGGGATGCCTTCCAACGGCTGTTGCGCGAGTACGGGGCGCATTACGCCGAGCTCAAACGGCGCCGTTCGGGACTCGACTTTGGGGATCTCGAGCTGCTGGCCCGTGAGCTGCTGCGCACGCAGGAGATCGGCAACCGCTACCGCGAGCGCTTCACCCGCGTGATGGTCGACGAGATGCAGGACACCAACAGCGTCCAGCTGGAGCTGATCGACCTGGTGACGCAGCTGGACCTGGTGATGGTCGGCGACGCGCAGCAGTCGATCTACGGGTTCCGTCACGCCAACGTCGAGCTGTTCGAGGAGCGTGGCCGGCGACTGCAGCGGATCGGCGCACGCGCCTCGCTGGCGACCAACTTCCGGTCACGGGCGGAGATCCTGACCGCTTTGAACGGCGCCTTCGCGGACGCCCTGGGCGATAGCTTCCGGCCGCTGACGGCGGGTCGCGTCGACGAGCCGTCCGCGGAGCCGCTGGTCGAGCTGATCATCGCCGACCGCGACAGTTCATCGCCCGAGCCGGACCCGGCGGTCGAGCAGCTGGCCGCCCCCTGGCGGGTGGCCGAGGCACGAGCACTGGCGGCGCGCGTGCGCGAGCTGATCGCCTCCGGTCAGGCGCGCGCCGCCGACATCGTCGTGCTGCTGCGCGCGACCACCGACATGCACGTCTACGAGCACTCGCTCGAGGCGGCCGGCGTGCCGACTTACGTGATCGGCGGGCGCGGCTACTGGTCGCACCCGCAGGTGATCGAGCTCGTCGCCTACCTGCGGGCGTTGGCAAACCCGCTCGACGCCGAGTCGCGCTACGGCGTGTTTCTCTCGCCGCTCTGCGGCCTGTCGCTCGATGGGCTCGTGCTCAGCGGAGCCGGGGCCACCGAGGAACTCGGTATCGACGATCGCGAGCTCCTGCGTGAGTTCGGCGACTGGTTCGCGGGCGAGCGGCGCGCCGCCGCCTGGCTCGGCCCTGAGCAGCTGCTCGACCGCGCGCTCGCGCGGGGCGGCTACGAATTGCACATCGCGGGGCTGCCGGATGCCCGCCGCCGGCTGGCTAACGTGCGCAAGCTGCTGCGGCTCGCGCGCGAGTGGCAGGCGGAGCGCGGCAGCGACCTGCGCGGCTTCGTCGACCTGCTGCGCAGCCGCGCCGACGGCAGCGACGGCGCCCGCGAGAGCGAGGCGCCGGTCGAGAGCGAGGCGCTCGACGCCGTGCGGCTGATGACAATCCATCGCTCCAAGGGGCTCGAGTTCCCGGTCGTGTGCGTCGCGGATGTCGGCCGCCAGGTACTGCCGCGCGCGGGCTCGCTGATCAGGATCGCGCGCGACGACCAGCGCCTGGGCCTGCGGCTCAAGCAGCCCGGGGACGGCCGGCGCGTGAGCGTGCTCGCCTATGAGGAGCTGAAGCTCGAGGAACGTGAGCGCGAGGCAGAGGAGGAACGGCGGCTCTTCTACGTGGCGATGACGCGCGCCAGGGAGCGCCTGATCGTGTCCGGCGCCGCGCGCCTGGACAACTGGGATCACGCCAACCGCTTTGCGCCCGTCGGCTGGATCGGCAAGTCGTTCGTCCCCGACATCGCCACCCGCGCACCCGCCATCGTCGTGCTGACCGGCGCGCCCGACCAGCCCGCGCCCGAGCCGTTCGTCACCGATCGGGGCGTGCTGGTGCGTTTCGTAAGCGCCGCGCCCGCCCCGGCCCCGCCCGCCCCGGCCCCGCCCGTCCCGGCCCCGCCCGTCCCGGCCC
>JBOGYJ010000390.1:0-5893 GCA_050696795.1 Solirubrobacteraceae bacterium
CCGAACGCGATCGCGATCAGCGTGATGTCGGCGACAGCGGTCGACATGTGCGAGGTGAACAGCGCGGTGGGGTTCGAGTTCGACCCCGGGATCGTCGCCGACGCCGCGCCCACGATCTCGAGCGCGATGCACGATACGAACACGCCCGCTCCAGACCACAACCCGGCGCTGCGGCCTGTGCCAGGCTTGAAATAGCGGGTGTAATCGGAGGCGAAGGGATTCCAGCCGCAGGCGTATCCGAAGGACGCGCCGACGCTCAGCAGGAAGCCGCCGAACCCCTGGGTGGTGTGCACGGCTCCAGGGTGACTCTTGGAGAGGATCGCCACCGAGGCGATCACGAACGCCACGCCGAGGACGGGCAACATCCAGCGCTCGAACAACTGTATGAGGTTGTGGCCGTAGAAGGCGAGCGCCGTTTGCGCGATGCCGACGAATATGAGGCACACCCACTCGTTGACCCCCAACAGGGCATTCAGTGCGAGCGCGCCGCTGACGCTGTTCACTGCGAACCAGCCGATCCCGGCCGTCACCGAGTTCAGCCCCGCCGGCAGGATGTTGCCGATGAAACCAAACGAGATCCGGCTCTGGACCATCTGCGGGACCCCGAACGCGGGGCCACGGCCGCTCAGAAAGCCTTGCGCGAGCGAGCCGAGCCCCGTCCCAATGACGATCGCCAGGACCGCATCCCAGAAGGACTGGCCGAAGAACGACACGGCGATCACCCCGACGAACACCGTCGCGAACTCCAGGTTCGGCGATGTCCAAGTCCCAAACAGCGTACGGGGTACCCCGTGCCGCTCCGAGAGCGGAATGAACTCCGCGCCCCCGGGCTCAACCGTCGCGACAGCGTCACCATAGACCCCATCTCGAACCTCGGCGACGACCCCATTCTCTTGATCGAGAACCGCCATGACCTCATCCTCCTGTTGAACGCGGGCGCCGAAGCTATCACTTTGCTCGGGCCTCCAGTAGAGCGAAAAGCAACCAAATTCGGATGTTGCGCTCTGACCGACCCGCTAGCGATTCCTGCCCGCGAACGGGTAGGTTGGACGCGTGAGCTCGATCAAAATCGCCGGGGACGCTCGCGCCGCCTACCCGGATATCTACACACCTGAGGCGCTGGCGGCGCTCGAGGCGCTGGCCCCACTCGACTCGCGCCGTTACGCGTTGATGGCCGAGCGGATCGCACGACGCGGGCAACGCGCGCGCGCCCGCCGTCCGATCGAGTTCCTGTCCGCGGACGGGATCATTGACGGGACCTCGATCTCAGTCGCGGATGCGCGGGCAGGCCGGTTCGCGGGCGCTGCTATCCCGGACGATCTGAAGCGTCAGTGGATTCAGGGGACGGGTCCTGCGACCAAACCGCGTTCGAGTACGGCATCGGGGTTGCGGAACGTCGCCTACGCGATGCTCTCGGGGGCCGACGGCTGGATGTTCGACGGCGAGGATGCGCTCGGGCAGATCCAGACGATGTCACTCGACAACCAGCGCAACTTGAAGCTGATGATCGCCGAGGACCCGCAGTTCCTCTCGGTGGCCGAGCAGGTTGCGGGCGAGGTGAACGCGTGGGCAAAGGGGTTCTTCGGCCACGAGACGATCACGGACTGGCGCGAGCAGATCCGCGCGACGACCCGGATCTTCCGCGCGCGCGGGCTGCACCTCGACGACCGTCATATCGCCCATGCCGACGGACGGGGGTTCTCGGCGTCGGTCGCCGACCTCGTCCTGTACGTCAGCAGCAACCATGCCGCGTTGGCTGCCCAGGGGCGTTCGATAGTGCTGTACCTGCCGAAGATCCAAACCGCCGGCGAGGCGGCGCATTGGAGCCTGCTGCTGGACAACCTGGAAGACCATCTGGGCCTGCGACGCGGAACGCTCCTGTGTTACGTGTTGGTGGAGCAGATCGAGGCGTGCTTTCAGCTGATGGAGATCCGCGCCGCGCTGGGAGGCCACTTCGTCGGCTTCAACACGGGGCGCTGGGACTACATCAACTCGGTCTCTGACGCATACGCGTGGGACACCGGCTTCGTGAACCCGAACATCGATCAGGTCACGATGACCTACGGGTACATGCGGGTCTACGAGGATCGCGTGCGCCGGGCGGTGAACACGCCCGACATCCACGGCAACTTCGCGCTGTGGCAAGGCGGGATGGAGCCGAACATCCCCGTCGGCAGCGAGGCGGGCGTGAAGGCGGCGATGCAGCGGGCGGTTGCCGGCGGCGAGCGCGAGCAGCGTGAGGGCGCGTCGGGCAAATGGGTCGCGCACTGGAAGATGGTTCACATCATGCGCCCGGTCTGGGAGCGGGTCGGACAGGACAACCAGCTCGGCCGCGAGTTCCCGCCTCTGACCTACACCGAAACCGACGCACGAGCGCTCACGTTGCTCGAGGACGCGCCGCGCACGGTGCGTGGAGCGCGCGACCTGCTCAGCGTCGGCCTGCAGTACGGCAACGCGTTCGGGCAGGGCTTCCAGGCGGCGGCGCTCAAGCCGGCAGACTTCTTCGGCGAGGACGACGTGCTGTACCTGATGGAGGACGCGGCGACGGGGGAGATCAGGCTCTCGGTGTTGTGGGAGTGGCTGCACAAGTCGGGGCGCTTCACGGCCGACGACGACCAGACCGGCGTTCGTGCCGGCGAATCGCTCACCCAGGAGCTGTTCCAGCGCCTGCTCGAGGAGGAGTACACCAAGCTGCTCGAGGCCGAGGACCAGGATGTGCATGAGGACTCCAAGGCGACGACGCTTCCGCTGGCCCGTGCGATCGTCAGGGCTTACGTGCTGGAGCCGGTGAAGGCGCCCTGGTACATCGACCTGCTCAACGTCAACACCAACAACACCGACCTCGCGATCGGCGAGGCCCGTATCCGTGAGTACCTCGACGCGTTCAGCCGGGACGGCACGCGCATCACCCGCAATCTCGACCTCGACTAGCTCGCGCCCTCGAACGGCTGTAGCGAAGGATGCCGATTCACGTCCTTGTAGAGCAGGTAGCGGAAGGGCTCGGGCCCTGCGGCGATGCACGATTGCGGGCAGAAGGCTCGTAGCCACATGAAGTCGCCGGCCTCGACCTCGACAGGATCTTGGTTGAGGACGTAGAGCGCCTTGCCCTGGAGCACGTATAAGCCGTGCTCCATGACGTGCGTCTCGGCGAACGGGATCGTCGCTCCTGGTTGCATGGTCACGATGTTGACGTGCATGTCGTGACGCACGTCCTGCGGATCGACGAAGCGGGTCGTCGCCCATGTGCCGCCTGAGTCGGGCATCGCCTCAGGCTCGGTGTCGCGGTCGTGGTTGATCACGGGCGGCGGCGGATCGAGACCGGGGACGCGCTGATAGCGCTTCCGTATCCAGTGGAAGCAGGCCGTGCGGTCGCCTCGGTTGCGAAGCGTCCAGCTGCTACCGGTGGGCAGATACGCGAAGCCTCCCGCGTCGAGCCTGTGGGAGGTGCCGTCGATCGTGAGCTGCACCTCGCCTTCGACGACGAACAGCGCCGCCTCGGCCGTCGGGTCCGGCTCCGGCTGGTCGCTGCCTCCGCCCGCGCCCACCTCGGCTATGTAGTGCGAAAACGTCTCGGCGAATCCGGATAGCGGGCGAGCGAGGATCCAGAACCTGGCGTCGTCCCAGAAGGGCAGGCGGCTGGTCACGATGTCGCGCATCGTTCCGCGCGGCAGCACTGCGTAGGCCTCGGTGAAGATCGCGCGATCCGTCGCGAGCTCCCGTTGCCCCGGAAGCCCGCCGCGCGGGACGTAGTAGGTGGTCATCTCTGCTCCTCTCGGACGAGCAGTCTTCCACGTGCGGTCCCGTTGACGTCGACGGGCTCCCCGCGCAGCCAGGTCTGCTTGACGACGCCATGGAGTTCCCGCCCCGCGTACGGGGTCACGGGGTGCCGATGCAGCAGGCGGGTTGGGTCCACGACGAATGTGGCGTCAGGGTCGAAGGCGATCAGGTCGGCGTCGGCGCCGAGCGCGATGCGCCCCTTGTGCATGAGCCCGACACGGTCTGCCGGGGCACGCGCCATCCATTCCGCGACCTCGCCGGTGCTTCGGTCACGGGCCCGGGCCTCGGTCCAGACCACCGAAAGACCGAGCTGCAGGGAGGCGATCCCGCCCCACGCGTCGCCGAAGTCGCCGGTGTCGAGCCGCTTCAACTCCGCCGGGCAGGGGGAGTGGTCGGAGACGATCATGTCGATATCTCCGGCGACGAGCGCAGTCCAGAGCCGCTCCTGGTTCTCGGCTTCGCGGATCGGCGGACAGCACTTGAACTGCGTCGCACCGTCGGGGATCGCGCCTGCCTCCAGGGTCAGGTAGTGCGGGCAGGTCTCGACCGTCACGTCCACGCCGCCGGCGCGGGCAGCGCGGAGGTCCGGCAACGCGCTGCTGCTCGAGAGGTGCACCACATGCGTGCGACCACCGGTCGCCTGAGCCGCGGCGATCACGCTTCTGATCGCCACATCCTCGGCGGCCGCCGGTCGCGACCGCAGAAACGCCTCATAGCTCGGTCCCGCCGGTGACGGTGCACCTGCGATTGTCTGCGCGTCCTCACAGTGGACAAGCAGCAGCGCACCGAGTCTGGCCGTCTCGGTCATTGCGGGCAGTAGGTCGGCATCGCTCAACGCCTGGAACTCCGGGACGCCGGAGTCGATCAGGAACGCCTTGAAGCCGAGCACCCCCGCTTCGTACATCGCAGCGAGCTCGTCGACGTTGCCGGGCACGGCGCCACCCCAGAAGCCGACGTCCACGTATGTCTGTGTGCGGGCGCTCGCCCGCTTTGTCTCGAGTGCGTCGAGCGCGGTCGTTGCCGGGATGCTGTTGAGCGGCATGTCGACGATCGTGGTCACGCCGCCGACAGCTGCCGCCCGAGTCGCGGTCTCGAAGCCCTCCCACTCGGTTCGTCCCGGTTCGTTGACGTGCACGTGCGTGTCCACCAGCCCCGGCAGGAGCACTTCGCCCGGCGCAAGGCGGACTGACTCCCGGGCGGGCAGCTGAGAGCCGGATGGTTCGATGGCTGCGATGCGACCGTCACTGACACCGATCTCGCACGACGTCTCGACGCCGTCGACGATCGCACGAGGGGCCACGAGCGCCAGGTCGAACATCGTCCGGCCTCTAGATGAAGGCCGGCACGGCCAGCCACGCCTCACCGGGGTCGGGAGCTTCATCACGCTCGACGGTCGTCTCGATCAAGCCGTAGGGACGATCTGCCACGATGAACACCTCGCCGTCGTTACGGAGCCCGAACGGTTCCAGATCGACCAGAAAGTGATGCCGGTTCGGGGCCGAGAACCTGATCTCGGTGACGTCGTCACAGATCTCGAGGACGCGTCGGCCCATGAGATACAGCGTCTCCTGCAGGGCATGGCTGTAGGTGGTCGCGAACGTCTCGAGCAATGCCGAGTGGATCGTGTCGTAGCGCGCGTTCCAGTCCGACTCGCTGCTCTTGTACCGCCATCTCGCAACCAGCGAGGTGGCGAGGATCCGATCGTCGGTCTCCTGGAGCGTCGTGTACTCGTCCTTGAGAAAGCCCTTGAACTCCGAGCCGGTCGACTTCAGCAGGACCAGGTCGCGCAGCCCCGAGATCACCCAGATCCGTTCCTCCGTGCCGCGGCCGTTCACGGTGACCGCCGTGGTTCTCACGGCCCCGCCGCGCTGCACGAAGGCGTGGTCGTGACCGGAGTCACCGACCGGGATGCGGTCCCAGGCGTACTCCTCAACCCGGATCTGAGCGCTATCGGCTTTGGGTGTGGCCTCGAGCAGCCGGCGACCCAACGCGATCGCGTAGTCCTCGGGCGAGCTCACGCCGTGACGCTTGGCGTAGGCGAATGCCGTGTTCTTCTGGGTGTCGGTGGGGAGCACCGCGCTCTGGTCGCCCGTCACGTGCGCGTCGGCGAAGTCTC
>JBOGYJ010000391.1:0-8943 GCA_050696795.1 Solirubrobacteraceae bacterium
CGCGGCTCTGCCCCGGGCCGAAGCCCGGTTCGTCGCTCCACTTGCATGTGTTAGGCACGCCGCCAGCGTTCGTCCTGAGCCAGGATCAAACTCTCCGTGAAGAACTTCACAAAGAGCTGTCAGGAATTCCGCTCGCCGTAACGGCCCTGCGAACTATGCCGCAGAACCTGACGAGCAAAACCTGGGCCTCTCCCTGGTGGAAGAGACCCTCGCCTCCACGCCCGACCGCTAGGCGGCCATCGGGAGCTCCAAGTACACAAGGGGAGCTCCGGGAGACGAGACGGGTTCAATCTTGGCGCCGTTCCTCGATCTGCCCACGAATGGGCAGTTCGACAACGGCGTCGAACCTGGACACACACTCGGCCATAGGCAGGCCGAGGTGCGCATGCTGTTGAGTTTTCAAAGACCGTCGCCTCCCGGCAGAAGGGGTTTCCCTCTAGAGGATGCGCCGAGGCCTTGCGGCACTCGGGGCAGAAGAGTATAGCCACATTCTCACTTGGGGGCTCGAATTCGCCCAGCTTGGGAGGCGCGTGGCCGCGCTCACTGCACGCCGAAAGGTAGCGTACCGTGCAACGGAATGCGTCGCGGCCGTGAGGCTTCTTCGTCTACATGAGCATAATCCGTGCAAATCGTCGCTTTCCGAGCTGCACGACTCGCCCATTCACGGCCTCGGCCGGCAGATCGAGCGTCCCCCCCGCGAGCGCCTCACCGTCGAGCTTGACCCCGCCCTGGGCGAGTGCGCGGCGCGCCTCTGACGTCGACACACCGAAGGCCGCCGCGAGCAGCGCAGGGATGTGCACAACCCCGTCAGCGGGGGCGACCCAAACCTCCGCAACGGCCTCCGGGATCTCACGCTGCACATGCACGCGATCAAAGGCCTGCTCGGCCGTCTGCGCCGCCTCCGCGCTGTGGAAGCGCTCGACCAGCGCGCGGGCCAACGCGCGCTTGGCGTCGCGCGCACCCAGCTCCGGGGGAACGGGGCGGCCGAGCAGCAGCCCGTACCACATGTCCATCGAGCTGTCCGGGATGCTCAGCGTCCTGCCGTACATCTCCTGCGGCGGATCGGTGACCCCGATGTAGTTACCGAGCGACTTCGACATCTTGCGTGCACCGTCGGTGCCGGTCAAGAGCTCCGTCGTGAGCACGACCTGCTCGGGCTGTCCGTAGGCGCGCTGGACGTCGCGGCCCATCAGGAGGTTGAACTTCTGGTCGGTGCCGCCGAGCTCCACGTCAGCCTTCACGGCGACCGAGTCGTAGCCCTGCAGCAACGGGTACAGCAGCTCGAGCATCGACACGGGCGTCCCCTCCGCGAGCCGCTTGGCGAAGTCCTCACGCTCGATGATGTGGGCCACCGTCGTGGTCGCGAGCAGCCTGAAGAGCTCCGCCATCGACAGCTCGAGCCAATCACCGTTGAAGCGGACCTCGAGCCGCTCGGGATCGAGCACCTTCATCGCCTGCTCCTGGAAGGTCGCGGCGTTGGCCCTGATCTCCTCGTCGGTGAGCATCGGGCGAGTCGACGAGCGACCGCTGGGGTCCCCCACCCGCGCCGTACCGTCGCCGATGATCAGCACGACCGTGTGACCCGCGTCCTGGAACTCGCGCAGCTTCTGCAGGACGACCGTGTGGCCGAGCGTGATGTCCGGGGCGGTGGGATCGACGCCCAGCTTCACGCGCAGCGGCCTCCCGAGCTCGAGCTTGGCTTCGAGCCCACCATCCGGTAGGCAGTCGACGGCGTTTCGCGACAGCCACGCGGCTGCGTCTGAGGAACTGGCTGACATGGGCGCAATCGTATTGGTCGAGGGTCGCGCCCGACTCCTCCGCGCGCCCGTCAGATCCGGCACACGGGGAGATACGGCGACCGAAATAACCACGTGGCCGGGTCGCTCACGGGTCAGGCTTAGGACTAAACTGGGCAGCCGGAAGCTCGCCGCATACTCGTTCTGGCATCGCGTGCGCCAGGAACCGATGCGGTGTGCCATCGCGATGACGCCGGGGGCGCAGTCGCGGCTTTAGCACCGTTCGCATGAGCGTCGAGAACTACACACAGAGAGACGGCGAAGGGGATCCCGCCCCGATCGTGATCGAGCCCCCGGAGCGTCGCCGCAAGAGGTCGCGGCGCCACCACGGTCCGAGGCCTCCACGCCCGCGGGTGCGCAAGTTGCGGTTGCTGTTCGTGCTCACCGGCTTCGGGCTGCTGGCGGTGATCTCGATGCTGTTCGGCGCGCTGACCTCGATCGCCTCGGACCTGCCGAAGTTCGAGAACACGGTGCAGTTCAGTCACAACGTCGACTCCTACATGTACGACTCGCAGGGCAGCCCGATCGGTCCGCTCGCGCCGGCGAGCACGCCGGCGATCGACAACTGGGGTCAGATCTCGCAGAACATGGTGCACGCGATCGTCGCGGTCGAGGACCACGGCTTCTGGAGCGAATCCGGCATCAGCGTCCGCGGACTCGCACGGGCCGGCCTCGCGGACCTGACCGGCGGCAAGATCCAGGGCGCCTCGACGATCCCCGAGGAGTTCATCAAGAACGTCCGCCAGGAGGAGGGCGATCGCTCGGTCGCCGAGAAGCTGGTCGAGGCCGGCATGGCCTTCCAGCTCTCACATCACTGGTCTCACGAGAAGATCCTGACCGAGTATCTGAACTCGATCTACTTCGGTAACGGCGCCATCGGAATCGAGGCGGCGGCGCGCGTGTACTTCGGTTGGGCGCACGGATATGACCCGTCCAACCCCGCCGAGGGCGGGAAGGACTCCTGCGGAGACGCGGACCCGCAGCACCCGCGCCGCCCCGAGTGCGCGAGCGTGTTGACCGTGGCGCAGGCCGCCCTGCTGGCCGGCATGGTCGCCAACCCCAGCGCCTTCAATCCGGCCGGCAGCTCCAGCCAGCGTGCGGCGGCGACGGCACGCCGTGACCTGGTGCTGGAGGACATGTACCGCCAGCACTACATCTCTCGCGGCCTCTACGAGTACTCACGCAACCGGCCACTGCCGACAGCCGCCCAGATCAGAGAGCCGCAGCAGCAGCCGTCGGCCGCCGGCTACTTCACCAGCTGGGTCGAACCGCAGATCCTCGCCGCCCTGGAACGCCAGGGTCTCAGCGTCAAGCAGGCCCAGTACGAGGCCTACTACGGCGGGCTCAAGATCAAGCTGAGCATCGACCTCAACATGCAGCAGCAGGCGCAGGCCGTGGTCGACAACGAGCTCTTCTACACCAAGGGGCTGCCGAGCGCGTCGCTCGTCGCGATCGATAACAAGACCGGCGAGGTTCGCGCGATGGTCAGCGGCGACGGCGACTACGAGCACTCGCCGTTCAACCTGGCGACGATGGGGTACCGGCAGCCCGGCTCCTCCTTCAAGATCTTCACGCTCGCGGCGGCGCTGTCCAAGGGCGCGATCACCCCGTATACCGAGATCGACTCCAAGCAGATCACGATCCACTTCGTCAAGCAGCACGGCAACGCGTACGCCGCGGCCAACGGCACCGGGCGTTTCCCGGTGCGCAACTTCGGCAACGAGTACAGCGGCCTGATCCCGATGACGGTGGCCACGGCGGCATCGGACAACAGCGTCTTCGCGCAGCTGGGAACCGAACCGCAGGTCGGCACGGCAGCGATCGCCAACTACGCGCACCTCATGGGCATCCGCTCGTATGTCTCGACGAACCCGTCGATGATCCTCGGCGGCCTCAGCCACGGCGTCTCCGCGCTGGACATGGCGCACGCCTACTCCACGGTCGCCAACGGCGGCGTGAAGACCTTCAACCCGTACCTCGGCGACGTGAAGAAGGGCCCGATCGGGATCGACTCGATCACGAACTGCGGGCGCTGCGCGCAGCACACGATCGTCAACAGGGCCGGCAATAGCCACAACGGCGACACCCTGCAGACCGACAGGGTGCTGACCCCGCAGGTCGCCTCCACGATCGACGAGCTGCTGCACGGACCGGTCGACGACAGCTACGGGACCGGCACCGCCGCCGCGATCCCCGGAGTCGACGTCGTCGGCAAGACCGGCACGACCTCCAACTACATCGACGCCTGGTTCGTGGGCTGGACGCCGCAGATGACCGTCGCGGTCTGGGTCGGCTACCCCGACAGCGGCAAGCCGATGACGACCCAGTACAACGGCGGCCCGGTCGAGGGCGGCACCTTCCCGGCGGTCATCTGGCGCAACTTCATGGTCAGCGCGCTGCAGATCCTGCAGGACGAGCAGCAGCACAAGCAGACGAGCACAGTTACGGCGCCGTCCTCGACCTACACCGGGGGCACGGGCACCGCGACGACCTCCACCAGCACCACCACGGCGAGTACGACCAGCACCGTCCAGGCCCAGGCCCAGACCCAGACCACGCCGCAGACCTACGGCGCCAATGGCGGGACGCTGACCTCGAGCTCCGGCGCCGCCAGCCCGACCGAGACGCTGCCGCAGAGCAACTCGATCGCGCCGCCCCCCACGTCGGACACGTCCACGACCAGCAACGGCGGCGGCGGGCTCTAGAGCGGGTTGCGCACCGGCACCGACAGGTACCGGCTGCCGGCCAGGCAAAAGCGCCAGGGCAGATCGGCTGCCTTCGTGATCCCGATCCTGCGGTCCCGCTGGACCACAGGATCGCCATAGCGTCCGCGGCGGCCCGAGATCGCCACCGCACCACGGGCCAGATCTCCGCCGTTGTCGCCGAGCACGATGCCGAGCGCCTGCGTGAGCTTTCCGGGGCCCGAACAGAGGCCTGTCAGCCGGCCTGGGTCGAGCCCGCGGCGCTGCGCCATCAGCTCGATCCCGTGGAGTGGCTCGAGCGCCCGGATCAGCACCGCCGCGCCCACGCCCGCCGGCTCGCACACGGCGTTCAGCAGCGCGTGCACGCCATAGGACAGGTACACGTAGGCCCGGCCCGGCGGCCCGAACAGGGTTTCGGTGCGCGGCGTCAGCCCGACGTAGGCATGGCAGGCGGGCTCGCTGTCGTGGTAGGCCTCGGTCTCGACGATCACGCCGCTGGTCTCGCCGTGGCTGACCACGCAGCCGATCAGCGCCTCGGCGACCTCGAGTACGGGCCGCGTGTAGAAGTCCGACTTCACCGCCCGGCGAGCGCGCGCTCGAGCGCCTCACCGGCGTGCGCGAGCTGCTCACGCACGGCAACCGAGCCGGTGCCGCCGCGCGAGACCTTGGCCTCGAGCCAGGCCCCGTCGCGCAGCAGCGCGTAGAAGCCCTCGGCGTCGAGCAACGGTGAGGCTGCCTGCAGCTCCTCGGGCGTCAGCTGCGAGAGCGTGCGGCCACTCGTGAGCGCCAGCCCCACGAGCCCGCCGACGATGTGGTGGGAGCGGCGGAACGGCATCCCGCGCTTGACCAGATAGTCGGCAACGTCGGTGGCGGCCAGCAACTCGTCGCCGGCGGCGGCGGCCAGCCGCTCGCGCTTGAAGCTGATCGTGCTGAGCATCCCCTGGGCGGCCGCCAGCACCAGCGCCAGCGAGTCCACGGCGTCGAACAGATGCTCCTTGTCCTCCTGCATGTCCTTGTTGTAGGTCAGCGGCAGTCCGTGCATCACGCCGTGCATCGCGGCCAGGTGTGCGACGATCCGCGGCGCCTTGGCGCGCAGCAGCTCGGCGGCATCGGGGTTCTTCTTCTGGGGCATGATCGAAGAGCCCGACGCCCAGGCGTCGGAGACCTCGCAGAAGCCGAACTCAACGCTGGACCACAGCACGAGCTCGGCGCCGAGCCGCGAGAGGTGCGTGGCACAGGTGCCGGCGGCGGCCAGGTAATCGAGTACGAAGTCGCGGTTCGAGACGGCGTCGATCGAGTTCTCCGAGACCGTGCCGAAGCCGAGCTCGGCCGCCATCGTCACGCGGTCGGTGTCGAAGTTCACGCCCGCCAGCGCGCCGGCGCCGAGCGGCAGCGCGTCGGTGCCCGCGAGCACCGCGCGGAAGCGCTGGGCATCGCGCAGCAGCATCCAGGCGTAGGTGAGCAGGTGGTGACCGAGGTACACCGGCTGGGCCCGCTGCAGGTGCGTGTAGCCGGGCATCGCCCAGTCGAGGTGGCGCTCGGCGAGGTCGATCACGATCCCTGCCAGCTCGAGCGTCGCGGCCTCCGCGGCGAGTGTGGCGTCGCGCGTGAACATCGCCATGTCGGTCGCGACCTGGTCGTTGCGCGAGCGCGCGGTGTGCAACCGCGCGCCGGGCTCGCCGGCCAGCTCGGTGACCCGCCGCTCGATCGCCATGTGCACGTCCTCATCGCCCTGCGCGAAGCTGAAGCGGTTCTCGCGCACCTCGGCGGCGACGGTCTCGAGCGCCGCGTGCAACGCGTCGCGGTCTGCCTCGCCGATGATCCCGCGGGCGGCCAGCATCGACGCGTGCGCGACCGACTGCTGCACGTCGTAGGGCGCGAGCCTCCAGTCGAACGCCAGCGAGTCGTTCAGGCGCCGGAAGACGTCCGCCTGGGCCACCGCCAGGCGCGGACTCGACATCAGGCGCTTGGAGGAGCTCATGAGGCGCGCGAAGCTAGGGGCCCATGCGCGCGCGGCGTGCTCTGCAGCACGGCCGCGAGCGCCTCGGCGACGCGCGCGACCTGGCCCTCGCTCATCTGCGGGAAGAACGGGATCGCGATCGAGCGGTCAGAGACGTCCTCGCAGATCGGGAACTGGCCACGGCGGTAGCCGAACTCCTTCTGGTAATAGCTCATCAGGTGGATCGCCGGGAAGTACGGCTTGGCCGCGATACCACGCGCGCCGAGCTCGGTAACGACGGCATCGCGGTCCACCCCGCGCGGCAGCTGGATCACGTACACGAACCAGCCGCGCTGGGCCTGGCCGGTGGGCTCGCAGGGCAGCGTGATCCCGGGAATCTCCTGCAGCGCCGTGCGGTACAGATCGGCAACGCGCTCGCGCCCGGCGAGCAGCGCATCGAGGCGCTGCAGCTGCGCCAGGCCGAGGGCGCAGGCGATGTCGGAGAGCCGGTAGTTGAAGCCCAGGCGGTCATGGTCGAGCCAGTCCATGTTCGGGGCACGGCCCTGGTTGCGCTCGGAGTCGATGCGCTCCTTGGCCTCGGGATCGGCGCTGACGACGATCCCGCCCTCACCGGTGGTCATCTGCTTGTTCGCGTAGAAGGCGAAGACCGCCGGATGCCCGCGCCCGCCGATCGGGCCGCCATCGGGGTAGGCGCCACCGAGCGCCTCGCAGGCGTCCTCGACGATCGGCACTCCGGTCTGCTCGAGGCGCTGCATGTCGGCTGGGTAGCCGAAGACATGCACCGGCATCAACGCCGCGGTGCGCGAGTTGACAGCGGCGGCGGCCTCCTCGGCGTTGAGGTTGAGCGTCACCGGGTCGATGTCGACGAACACGGGGAGCGCGCGCTCGTAGATCGCGACGTTGGCGCTGGCCACGAACGAGAACGGCGAGGTGATCACCTCCGCCCCATCGCTCACCCCGACGGCGCGCAGCGCCAGATGCAGCCCGGAGGTTCCCGAGGAGACAGCGCTGGCGCAGCGGGCACCGACGCGCGCGGCGAAGGCGCGCTCGAACTCCGGCCCCCGCGGTCCGAGCGACAGCTGGCCGGAGCGCAGTACCTCCAGCACCGCCTGCTCCTCGGGCTCACCGAGGACAGGCTGGGCGAGCGGCATGGTCTTGTCCGGGCGGCCTGGGTCGGCAGCGGATGGGTCGTAGGCGGTCACGCTCAGGCGCGCTCCTGCAGCGCGCGTGCCGGCCGGCGTCCGGCCTGCATGCCGAGCTCGAGCGAATCGACCAGCGCCTCCCACGATGCCTCGATCACGTTGTCCGAGACGCCGATCGCGCCCCACTCCTGCTCCCCGTCGGAGGAGTCGAGCAGCACCCGCGTGATCGCATCGCTGGCCTTGGCCCCGTCGAGGATCCTGACCTTGAAGTTGACGAGCTTGATCGTGTCGAGCTCCGGGTACACGCGAGCGAGCGCCCCGCGCAGCGCGCGATCGAGCGCGCTCACCGGGCCGTTGCCCTCGGCCGTGAAGAGGTAGCGTTCGCCACCGACCCAGAGCTTGATGGTCGCCTCGGTCTCGACGCGCCCGTCGGCGCGCTTCTCGGCCACCACGCGCCAGGACTCGAGCGTGAACAGCGGTCTGTACTCCCCACTCTCCTTGCGCATCAGCAGCTCGAAGGAGCCGTCCGCGGCCTCGTAGTGGTAGCCCTTGTGCTCGCGCTCCTTGACGCGTTCGATCAGGCGCACGGCGGCGGCGTCGTCGAGTTCGATCCCGGCCTCGGTGGCGCGCGCGTGGATCGTGCCCTTGCCCGAGAGCTCGGAGACCAGCACGGCGCGATCGTTGCCGACCACCTCCGGCTCGACGTGCTCGAACGTGCTGGGGTCGGCGCTGACGCCCGCCACGTGCATGCCGCCCTTGTGAGCGAAGGCGTTGCGGCCGACGTAGGGCTGGTTGTGGTTGGGCGTGAGGTTCAGCAGCTCATCGAAGAAGTGCGAGCTGGTGGTGAGCGCGTGCAGCTGCTGCTCGCTCACACATTCGTATCCCGCCTTCAGCTGCAGGTCGGGGATCACGCTGCTGAGGTTGGCGTTGCCGCAGCGCTCGCCGTAGCCGTTCTGGGTGCCCTGGACGTGGGTGGCGCCGACGCTGACCGCCGCCAGCGTGTTGGCGACGGCGCAGCCGGCGTCGTCGTGGCAGTGGATCCCGATCCTGACGCCGGTCGGGGCGAGCTCCGGCACGACGGCCGCCATCGCCGCCGCGATCCCGTCCGGGAGCGTGCCGCCGTTGGTGTCGCAGCAGGTGACGGTCTCGGCACCGGCCTGCGCGGCGGCGCGCAGGCACGCCAGCGCATACTCGCGGTCGTCGACGAAGCCATCGAAGAAGTGCTCGGCGTCGTAGATCACGCGCTTGCCGGAACCCACCAGGAAGGCGATCGACTCGGCGATCATGCGCAGGTTCTCGGCGCGGTCGACCTTCACGACCTTCTCGAGGTGCAGGCTCCAGGT
>JBOGYJ010000392.1:0-6509 GCA_050696795.1 Solirubrobacteraceae bacterium
CCCCGGCACGTAACTGAAGCTGTAGTCACCATCGACAGCGCCGCTGCAGCTCGTCGTCTGACTGCCGGGATCCGCCGTACACGTTGGCAGCGTGTCCAGCGACGCCGGCGTATCGCCATCCACAAACCCCGAATACGACGCCGCGACAGCCGGCAGCGCCCCACCCGCAGTCATCGCCGCATCACCGGCCGTCACCACCAGCGACGCCTTACCCACCGCGACCGTGCGGATCACCGGCGCCGCTGCCGCGTAGCTGCCATTCCCGGCCTGCGCGGCCGTGACCGTGCACGACCCCGCCCCCACCACATGCAAGCCCCCCGCCACCACACTGCAGACAGACGCCGGCGCCGCGGTCAACGACACAGCCAAACCAGAATCAGCCGACGCAGCCAGAACCTGATCCGGATCACCATAAGTCATCGCAGCCGGCGCCGTAAAACTGACCACCTGCGCGGACAGCCCACCACCAGCGCCCGTCACCGTCACCGCCACCGAACCGCTCGGCCCAGACCCAGCGAAACTGTCGTCGCCGCCATAGCTCGCGGTCAGCGCGTAAACGCCCGCGTCAGCGAAACTCGTCACGCACGTCACGAGCCCGGTAGTCGTGTCCACCGGCTGCGCACCACACCCCGCAACCACCACCGGCGACCCACCACCCACCGCCTCATCAAACTCCACCGTCCCACCATCCGGCACCGGCACCACCGACGCCGTCAACCTCACATCACCGCCAATGCCCACAGCCGTGGAATCCACCGACAACGACACCGCAGTCGACACCGGCAAGCCAGCAGCACCCGCGGTTGTTGTGAACGTCCACGACCCGGTGGGGTCGCTTGCCAGGACCGTTAGCTGCACGTCACCGGACTGCGCGAGCGTTCGCGCCGAGACGCACGGATCCGGGACAGCATCGCCCGAGCCGTCGGCACAGTCCGCCAGCTTCGTACCGTCGAGGTGGACATCCAGGCCGTCGGCCGAGGACACCAGCGACGGGTCGAAGGAGAACACCACCTGGTACGGCGACGCGGCTGTGCCGGCCGGACCGGTGGGGTAGCTCGGCGCCGTGTCGATGTCCGACGCCCACTCGGACAGCGCGGAGGCGCTGATGTCACCGTCGTAGGACTCGTCGACGCTGACCCCGTACCCGGTGGCCGGCGCAGCCGGTGTCACCGTCGGCACGGTCACCGACGTCTCCAGCGGAACCAGCGGAGTCGGGTCAGCGCCGGAGTCGGTAGCCGCGATGCCGCCGGGATCGGGCGTCGCCTGCACGGTGGGCCAGGTGCAGGAGTCCGGATCGAAGTCCGATCCGGTGGGGGTCGTGGTG
This sequence comes from Solirubrobacteraceae bacterium, assembly GCA_050696795.1. Taxonomy (GTDB): domain Bacteria; phylum Actinomycetota; class Thermoleophilia; order Solirubrobacterales; family Solirubrobacteraceae; genus Palsa-465. The sequence goes on from JBOGYJ010000392.1 coordinate 1,325, forward strand.
CCGGTGCCGGTCGTCTCGTCGTAGCCGATGTCAACCGCCGCCCCGCTGATCCGCGGGTCGCCGTCAGCGTCCGTCGTGAGGTCGGAGGGCACCGCGTTGTTGTCGCCGGCGTCGATGGCCGCCGACCCGGGGGCCAGGTGGTACTCGTCGTCAGCGAAGGCCGGCTCGGCCCCGAGGATGTTGTGCGAGGCGTTGCACGTCAGCAGATCCGCCGGCAGGTCGGTGGCGTTGCCGGCGACGATCGAGTTCGCCAGGTACAAGGCCGCCGGGAGCTGCTCGCCCTGCTCGATGGCCAGGCCCTGGCCGGTGTTGGCCACGATCGTGTCGTTGACCGCATCGACGTACCCGTCCCCCATGTCGATGCCGTCGCCGTCGTTGCCGGCCACCAGGCTGCCGAGCAATTCGAGCCCGTCATCGGCGGCGATCCCGGCCCCGGCAGGCGCGGTGTTGGCCTCGATCCGGGTGTCGACGATGGTCGGGATCGAGTCTGCGGAGGCCACGCCGCCACCTTCGTCCGCCGCGGTGTTGTCGTGGATGTAGTCGTTCTCCAGGTCCAGGCGCGCCTCGCCGTCAAAGACCCCGCCTCCCTCGCCCCGGTCGCCGCCCTCCGCGCCGGTGGCGCTGTTGCCATAGATCTCGTCGCCGGTCAGCGACACATCGGAGAGAACGTCATCGACCCCGCCACCGCGCACTGCCGTGTTGCCATGGATCTCCGAGTTGTCCACCTCCATCGCCGTGACGGTGTTGTCGAACAACACGCCAGCGTTTGCGTTGCCGTAGATGTCGTCGTGGTCCATCTCGAGCGACGAGGTATCGCCGGCGGCGACGACGCCGGCGCCGCCGTTGTCATGCACAACGGAGTCCTTGACGGTCATCCGTCCTTGATCGCTGGCTGCGGCGTCGATGCCGCTCCCGTCGTTGCCGGCAGCTTCCACCGAGTCGAGCGTGACCGTACCGCTACTCGGCCCGAACCCCGCGTTGGTATAGACGGTGCTGGACAGCTCGATGCCATAGCCGCCACCGTCGTCGCTGCCATCACTGCAGCCGGAGACGGTCAGGTCGCTTACCGTCGTGTCGGTGCCGTACGGCTCGACCAGCAGACCGGCGTAGTCACCCAGCGCATCGGCCTCCGGGCAGCCGCTGATGATCGTCTGTCCTTGACCGGCGCCGGTGATGTTGACGCCGTCATCCTCGACTCCGCCCGAGTAGGTGCCGGCGGCGAGGTCGACGGTGTCACCTGGGCAGGTGTGCGCAAGCGCGTCGCCCAGGTTCCCGCCAGCGGGCACGGTGATCGTGCGGCTGGCGGCGCTGCCGAGTGCCACGGTGGCGGTGTCAGACTGGTCGTCGTGGTCGTAGACGGTCAGGGAGATGCTGTTGGCACCGCAGATCTTCGTGGTGAAAATACTCCCATAGCCGTACGTGACCGAGTAGTCAGGATCCTCGGGCGCGCCGGCCGTATCGGTCCAGTCCTCCTCGACGACCCCGTCGTCGTCGGTGGAGGTGTCGGTGAACGTGACCGTGTCGCCATCGGCGGCCGGGTCGGGGGTGTAGTCGAAGCTGGCGTGAGGCGGCTGGTCCTGGGTGACCGTGATCTGCGCGGTCGTTGTCGCGGTCGCCCCTGACGGACCCGCGTCGGCGATTGTCAGCGTGACCGTATATGTGCCGGGGGTCGTGTAGATGTGTGTCGGATCCTCGTCGCTCGAGCCGAATGAGCCGTCACCGAAGTCCCAGAGCCAGCCCACGATTGTCCCTCCCGTGTCCGTACTCGTGTCCGTGAACGCCAGCGGAATGCCCGTCAGCACGGAGTTCGACGGGACCGTGAACAGCGCGTCCGGTGTTCCGTCCGCTCCGCCGCCGCCTCCGCCGCCTCCGCCGCCGCCTCCGCCACCGCCGGTGGTGGGGCAGTTGTTGGCGGCGAGATCATGGGTGTTGGCGGCGTCGGTGCCGCCGATCAGAGCCTCGAACTCGGTCGCTGTCGCGGTCAACGTGACGGCCTGGTTATCCGCGCTGGCGCTGGCGGTCCCGAGCGATGTCTGCGCGCCGGCGTCGAACAGCACGACGTTCGCGGTGTCGGTGCCGGTGCTGGTCACAATCGCCAGCGTGCTGCCGCACGGGCAGAACTGCGCGTAGGAGGAGTTCACCGCCAGGTTCTGGTCGTCGTAGGTGCCCGGGGTCGCGGCCGACAGATCGGTCCAGTACCAGGAGACCTCGTCGTTGGGCTCGGTCGCGCCGTAGACGAACTTCGCGTCATCCGGCCCCCACCCGAAGTACACGTTGCCGAACGAGTCCGCGCCGTCACCGGACGGCGCGGCGGAAACCACCTGCTGGGTCCAAACCGCCGGCTGCGGGGAGTTCGCGGTTGAGGTCGCGTCAGCCGCCTGAAAGTGCGTGGTCCCGTCCGCGGTCGTATAGCTGTACAGGAAGTAGTGGCCCTTCGGGGAGAACCCAACCCGGCTCGATGTCGCCGTCGCGCCGGTGACGAACACCGCTGCAGCGGGGGTCGTGCTGGTCAGGTTGTACAGGTAGACCCCCTGGCTGTCCTCGGCCACAAACGCCTTCTGTCCCGGGCCCAGACCGCCGTCGACACCCTGGACGTGCAGCACGGTGACACCGGCATCGGCCACCGTCACCGTCTCATCGTCGTTCCAGGTGACGGTCCAATTGCCCGTCGACCCCGACGGCACCGCGCTCTTTGCGGGATTCACGAACGCCCCGGTCGGATGCGGGCCGCTGCTCCCGCCGCCACCGCCGGTCGTGACCGTGCAATCGTTCGCGGCCAGAGTGTGGTCGCTGCCGTCGACCGTCGCGACATAGCTCGCCGCGGTCGCCTTCAACGTGATGGCTTGGCCGGCGCCGTCGAGAACACCGGTGGTGCCGGCCTGGGCGCCCGTCGCGAGGTCCCACAGGCCAACATCAACCGTGTCGGTGCCGCTCGAGGCAACGATCGCGACATAATTGCCGCACGGGCTGAACTGCACGTATGACGAGTTCACCGCCAGATTCAGATCGTCGTAGGTCTCCGGAGCCGCGGCCGACAGGTCCGTCCAATACCACGACACCTCACCGTTGGGCTCGGTCGCGCCATACACGAACTTCGTGTCATCCGGCCCCCAGCCATCGGTCACCGTCCCGAAGCTCTGGCCGCCCTGTCCCGGTGGCGCCGACGAGGTCACCTGCTGGGTCCACAGCGCCGGCTTAGCGGAAGTCGCAGTCGCATCGGCAAGCTCGAAATGCGTAATCCCGCCCGACGTGGTCCACGAGTCAAGGAAGTAATGCCCGGACGGGGAGAACTTCAGCTGATCCGAGATCACCGTCGGACCGGTCACGAACACCGAGGTGGCAGGCGACGCCGACGTCAGGTTGTAGACGTTGACCTCCGTGATACCCCCGTTGTCGGTCTCCGCCACGAACGCCTTCTGGTTCGGACCGAACCCGCCGACCGTCCCGTCCACGGTCAACACCGTGGCGCCGGACTTCTTCACGGTCACCGTCCCGTTCAAGCTGTTCCAGGCCGCCGTATAGCTACCGGCCGAGGTCTGCTGCCCCGAGATCACCGACCCCGACGCCGGGTTCACAAACGCACCAACCGCCTTCGCGCAACTACAGCTCGCACCCGCACCCGAATCATCCGTCACGAGAACCGTCGCCTGCGACACCCCCACGCTCAGCACACCCAGCAGCGCCACGACCACGGCGCACGCTGACAACGCACAGACGAGCCGGCGCATGTCGAGCGCTTCAGCCAATTGAGACCACCGTCCGTGCCGTCTTCCATCCTCTGCGTCTGACTTCGGGATGGAGGTCCCGGCCGGGCCCGCTGGTCCGGCCGGCCCCGTTGGACCAGCCGGACCAGCGGCGCCCTGTGGCCCGGTCCCGCCTGTGTCGCCAGTGTCGCCCGTGTCGCCGCCGGTGCCCGTCGCCCCGTCTGTTCCCGCCGGTCCAGCGGGACCGGCGGGCAGGCTGCCGCCGGTGCCCGACAGCGACACCTGCGCCGGACTGTTCGCAACGTCGTTGCTGGCGATCTGAAGGCTCGCCGTCCGCGCGCCCTGCGCCTGGGGCGCAAGGCTGACCGTCAGCACGCAGCTCTCGCCCGGCGCGACCGGGCCGAGGCAGTTGTTCGCGGTGACGCGGCCACATGTAGCTCGCCCCTGCCTCATCAGGTTCTCCTCGGCACCGTGCGTCTCGCCTCGAAGCGCTTGCCCGGATGACGTGCCATTGCGTGAACCTACGGCGGTCGTGCGCGTCGTGGTAGGCGGGATAACCCCACACTTTCGCGCGCGCTGCCGCGTTTGCCGGCCGCCAGGAGGAATCGTTCGGCCAGGTAATGCTCCGCCCGGCGACGACCCTACGGAGCGCGAGCTCGAGGCGGTAGGACGGAAATCCCGACAGTTCCGCTGATAGATCAGTCCCCGAGCAGCAGGCGCGTCAGCTCGGTGCGTGAGCGCACGCCGAGCGCGGCGTAGATCCGCGTCAGGTGGCGCTCCACCGTGCCGACGGTCACGACCAGCTCCGCGGCGATCTGCTTGTTCGCGCGGCCCTGCGAGACGAGCTCGGCGATGCGCTGTTGCGTCGGCGTCAGTTCGCCGGAGCGCCGGCGCCCGCTGACGCGCGCCAGCTCGGCGCGCGCCCGCTCGGCCCAGGCGTGCGAGCCCAGCTGCTCGAAGGTCTGCGCTGCCAGCTCCAGCGTCGCGCGCGCGTCGAGGATCCGGCGGCAGCGGCGATACGCCGTGCCAAGCGCGATCAGCGTGCGCGCGTGCTCGAAGCGCATCGCGAGCTGCCCGATGCGATTGGCGGCGGATTCGAGTGTCGTGATCGCCTCACTGTCGGCGCGCGCGCCGAGGTGGACGAGCCCGCGGCAGTGCTCGGCCGCGGCGAGCCCCCATGGGTGGTCCTGTGCCGCGGCGAGCCGCGCGAGCGTCTCGGTGACCTGCGTCGCCTCTGTTTGCCGACCGGCCGCGACGAGCGCCTCGACGAGGTCGCGGGCGACCGGGAAGGCTCCGGGGTCCTCGACGCCCGCCAAGCGGGTGTGGCTCCAAACCTCCCACAGGCTGTCGGCTGCTACCTGTGGATCATTGGCGAGCAGTTCGGCGATGCCGCGCGCCCGCAGCGCCTCGAGGCGATGCCAGTTCAGGCCCGTCGCGTCGGCCGCTGCGATCGCTTCGGCCGCCGCGGCCCGGGCCGCGGC
>JBOGYJ010000393.1:0-6348 GCA_050696795.1 Solirubrobacteraceae bacterium
AGGTGCAGCGCATCTGGGAAGCGCTCGATCACCGCATCCTGGACCTCGCGATGGCGCGCGAACACGACCAGCGCCTCGCCCGAGGCCAGGAAGGCATGGATCCAGTTGAGCGCCGCCGTCAGCTTGCCGCGTGCGGCCAGCCGCTGCAGCGTCGTCAGCTGCGCGAGTCGCTGCGCCCGCAGGGCAGCGGCGATCTTGGCGTCGAGCACCTTCAGATCGAGCGGCTGGCTCTTCAGCCACTCGATCACGTCATCCTCAGCGAGCCGGTACTCCTGCTCGTTGTCCAGCGACACCGGCACCACAACCTGGCGTTTGGCGGGCAGCTGCGGCAGCACCTCGGACTTCAGCCGCCGCACGAAGCAGCGGCGGCGCAGGTGCCAGTGCAGCCGCTCCTCGGAGAGCTCGCCCTCGAACTGGCGGCTGAAGCTCGCGCCGGACCCGAACTCGCCGAGCCTGCCGATCACCCGCAACTGCGCGATCAGCTCGTCGGCGTGATTCATCACCGGCGTGCCGGTCAGCGCCAGCCTCAAACCCTCGCGCGGGACCGAGTCGGCGAGCCGCCGCATCGCCTTCGTGCGCTTGGCCTGCGGGTTCTTGCAGTAGTGGGACTCATCGGCCACCAGCGCTCGTGGCCCGCTGGCCACGAGCGCTGCCAGACGCGCCTGGACGATCTCGTAGTTGAGAATCGTGATCTCGGCGTACTCGATCGCCCCTTGGTCGCGTCCGCTCAGCACCCGCTGGGAACGGTGAGGCAGCCAGCGGGCTGCCTCACGCGACCAAATCAGCTTCATCGACGCCGGGCAGATCACGATCGCTGGGAAGGCCTCGTCGGCCTCGAGCGTCGCGAGCGCCTCGACGGTCTTACCGAGTCCCTGCTCGTCGGAGAGGAAGGTGCGCCGCGCCTCGAGCGCGTAGTGCACGGCGACCCATTGGAACGGAGCGAGCTCGCCCCCAAGCCGCTCGGCGACCGCCGGCAGCGGTTCGGCCTTGGTCGCGCGCGAAGCCGCTACCGCGCGTTGCGCGGCCCGATGCTGGGCGGCCATCTGCTCGAGCGCCTCGGCGGCATTCGGCGTGACCTCGACCCCATGCATGGCGATGAAGGCGTCGAGCTGGTCGACGATCCACGCGTCGAGCTTGAGCTCGTTGGCGGCAGCGCCCGGGAGTTGCTGGAAGGCCTCCTGGACATCAGGATCCCAGTGGGTCTCGAGTGTGAGCCGCTCGCCGGCGACGCCGCGGGTCAGGATCATGCGGGCCGGCGGCGGCTGCTCGCCGCACTCGAGCGCCTCGATGCAGCGGCGCGCGCCGAGGCTGAGGCGCGGGTCGCGCAGTTCGAGGATCGCGGCGGCGGTCGCGGCCGTGAGCGGCACGAGCCAGCGGCCCTCGAGCTCGAGCGCGCCCTTGCGCAGGACCTCGGGTGGCGTGCCCGCGAGCGTGTCGAGCGCGAACCAGCCTCGGCCGTCGTAGCGGGCGGTGCGCACGTGCCCGACCCAGCGGTGCTCGGCGGCGGCCAGCCACTCGTCGAACTCCTCGGTGCGCCGCAACTCCGGCCGGTACTTGAGTATCTCGGCGAGCTTGGCCGCAACCCAGCCGTCGGCGGGGGCCGACCACTCCTTGCGATCCCAGTCGAAGCGCCGGCCCGGCAGCGTGCGCACGGCGGCGACCAGATGGCCGTCGTAGGGGAAGGCCATCACCACCTCCTGGCCCTCGCCGTCACCGGTCGGGCGCAGCGCGACGTTGGCCTCGTCAGGTATCGCGCGCACGGGCGATCCTGTCGACCAGGTTCGCTCGGACGGTTGGCCACTCATCGTCGATCACAGAGTAGAAAGCCGACGAGACCTTGCTGCCGTCGGTCTCGCGGATCGAGTAGTTGCGCCACACGCCCTCGAACGTTGCGCCGAGCTTGGCGAGCGCCGCGCGCGAGCGCGCGTTGTGCTCGTAGGTGTCCCATTGCACGCGGATGCAGTGCAGCGCCTCGAAGGCGTACCGCAACTGCAGGAACTTAGCCTCCGTGTTGGCGCCGGTGCCCCAGACGGCCGGGATCAGCCAGGTCCAGCCGATCTCCAGCCCGCGATCCTGCTCGTGAACCTCGCAGAAGCTCGTGCTGCCCACCGGTTCGCCGGTCGACTGCAGAATCGTCGCGAAGTGGGCGTCCCCGCCCGCGGCCGTCTCGGCGACGGCGCCGTCGAACCATCGGTCGAACGCGGCGTCGCTCATCCCCGGGTTGAACGACCAGTAGTCCCAGATCTCGGGTGGTGCCGCGGCGGCACGCAGCTTGTCGTGATGCTCGGCGGCGAGCGGCTCGAGCCGCACGATCCGTCCCTCGAGCGTTGGACGCAGATTCCACATGGGTCCAGCCAGCGTACGGGGTGCGGTGGCGGTACAGCCAGCCAGACAATCCCTCGCCTGTGAGCGGCGCTGATCTCGATCAGACCCGATGGTCATCGCCCCAGGGCAACGTGACCGGCCTCGGCATCATCGCTTCCAAATCGGGTCAAATTTCGGACCTTGGGGCCGTCGTTGCGGCTACCGCGACGAGCTCTATCGCGCCCGATTGAGGACGGTTCTTGACCGCGACGCCTTGGGCCGAGCAACGGCATCGGTCACAATGAACGGCCCAGATTCCGCTTCTGCCATAAACCCGGTGAGCCGGGTAGGAGGTGCAGGTAGGTGAGAAGACCGAGCACACTGCTCGCATCGTGGCCCGCGCCCAAGGTGCAGTATTCCCCGGCACGCACGGTCGGTGTTGGACAAGCTCGCCGCTGGTGCACCCTCAGCGAGCGATCGCGACTAAAGCAATCCAAGTTCACGATTTGATGGCACCGTCTCTGGACAGCGACACGGCCCCTGCTGCGGGCAACGCCAGAGGCGGGGACGCGCCGAGCGCACTCGAGCTCGAGTTGCGCAACGTCCAGAAGCGCTATCCGGGGCGTCGCGAGGCCGCGATCCCGGATCTCAGCCTCACGGTCCCCGCCGGTGAGGTGTGCGTGCTCGTGGGCCCCTCCGGCTCGGGCAAGACCACGGCGATGCGGCTGATCAACCGCATGATCCCGCTCACCGGCGGCGAGATCCTTCTCGGTGGACAGAGTGTCCTGCAGCGCGATCCCACCGAACTGCGCCGAGAGATCGGCTACGTGATCCAGCAGGTCGGTCTGTTCCCACACCAGACGGTGAACGAGAACATCGCGACCGTCCCCAAGCTGCTCGGCTGGTCCAAGGACCGGATCGAGCCGCGCGTGAATGAGCTGCTCGAACTGGTCTCGCTCGACCCCGCCGAGGTCGGCCGGCGCTATCCACATCAGCTCTCCGGCGGCCAGCGTCAACGCGTGGGCGTCGCTCGTGCCCTCGCCGCCGACCCACCGCTGCTGCTGATGGACGAGCCCTTCGGCGCGATCGACCCGATCAACCGCGCGATCCTGCAGGAGGGCTTCCTGGCCCTGCAGGAAAATCTCCGCAAGACGGTCGTGTTCGTGACGCACGACATCGACGAGGCGATCAAGCTCGGCGACCGCATCGCGATCCTGCGCGAGGGCGGTGTGTTGGCGCAGTACGCCAGTCCGGCTGAGATCCTCGACAACCCGGCCGATGAGTTCGTCGCCGAATTCATCGGCGCGGACCGTGCGCTCAAGCGGCTCGGCCTCGCGACATTGGCCGACGTGAAGCTGCCGCCGATGAACGGCGACAAACCGGCCGGCGACGTGCCGGTGACGATGAGCCTGCGCGACGCCCTGGCTGCGGTGCTCGCCGCCGGCGGGCAGCCGCTGCGGGTGCTGGGCGAGGACGGCGTGGAGCGCGGGCTGGCGACGCTCGATGCGATCGGCCACGTCTTCAAGGACGGCGGCTCAAGCGGGCTGCCGGAAGCGGCTCCCGCCCGCCACCCCCACCGACCGGCAGATCAGGAGCGAGCATGAAGGGCGGCGGACCCGTAATCCCGAACTTCGGCGGTGCGGCGCACTCGTTCGTGTGCGAGAAGGCCAATCGCCTGTTCTGCTGGGACTGGTTCAGCCACAACTGGTCGAGCACGCTGTGGCCGGCGCTGCGCCAGCATGTGGTACTGGTGCTGATCGCGGTCGCGTTCGGTTTCGCGATCTCGCTGGCGCTGGCGCTGCTCGCTCACCGCTACCGCCCGTTCGAGCAGCCGGTGATCGCGTTCACGTCGTTCCTGTACACGATCCCGGCGCTCGCATTCTTCGAACTGCTGCTCGGCTTCCCCGGGCTTGGCCTCAGCCGCACCACGGCAGAGATCCCGCTGATCGCCTACACCCTGCTGATCCTGTTTCGCAACATCCTCACGGGGTTGCGCAACGTTCCGGAGGACGTGCTCGACGCCGCGCTCGGGATGGGGATGAGCCGTGGACAGTTGCTCTGGCGGGTCGAGGTGCCGCTTGCGCTCCCGGCGATCATCGCCGGTCTGCGGATCGCGACGGTCAGCACGGTGGCGCTCGCGACGATCGCGGCGCTGGTCGACAACGAGGGTCTCGGTGTGCCGATCCTCAACGCGATCAACGACAGCAACTTCAAGACCGAACTGATCGCCGCCGGAGCTCTCGCCGTGCTGCTGGCGATCACCGCCGACGCACTGCTCGTGGGCGTCCAGCGGCTTTTCACCCCGTGGTCCAGGACGCGCGCGCTATAGCGCAGGCAGTGATGATCCATAACTTCGTCGACGCCTTCAAGTTCATCGGCCGCAACGGACAGTTGCCGGGGGCGCCGCATCTTCCGACACTCGTCTACTACTCGCTCGGGACGTTGAAGATCACCGTGATCGCGATGGCGATCTCGCTGGCGATCGCGCTGCCGATCGGCCTCTGGCTCGGCCACATCCACCGCGGGTCGTTCGTGGCGATCAACCTGGGCAACGTCTGGCGCGCGCTCCCAAGCCTCGTGGTGCTCGCGGTCGGGTTTGCGTTCCTCGGCATCGGGCTCAACAACGTGCTGCTGGCGCTCGTGGTGCTGGCGGTCCCGCCGATCATCACCAATGCCTACGTCGGCGTCGAGCAGGTGGATCCAGATGTGGTGGACGCCGCGCGCGGGATGGGGATGACGGGCTGGCAGGTGCTGTGGCGGGTCGAGCTGCCGCTTGCGGTTCCGCTGGTGATGGCCGGCGTCCGCACCGCGGCGCTGTTCGTCATCTCGACGACCACGATCAGCGCCCTGACAGGGTATGCCGACAGCCTGGGCGAGATCATCTACAACGAGGCGAGCTATCAACTCTCGGGAGTGCTCGGCGCCGCGATCTGCATCGCGTTGCTGGCGATCCTGATCGAGGTCGTGCTGGCGCTGCTGCAGCGCACCCTGACGCCGGCGCCGCTGCGACGCGCCGAGCAGGTCGTGCTGCCCGACGAGCCGTTGGTGCCGGAACTGGTTGGGGCGGTGTAACGCCAGTGTCGGCGACTGGGACTTACAAACGAAACAGACAGGAGGAAGCATGAGGCTCAATGACGCGCGACTGGCGCGACTGGTTGTGGCGGCCATTACGGCGGCTGTGCTGGTTGGGACGTTGGTCGCCTCCGCGAGCGCGAGTACGCCGCGCGGCCTGCCCGGCAAGGGCAAGCCGGCGGTGGTGCTGGGGGACAAGAACTTCCCCGAGGAGAACATCCTGGGTGACCTGTACCAGCAGGCGCTCCAGGCGAAGGGCTACAAGGTGACGGTGAAGCCGAACCTCGGTTCGACCGAGATCGCCTGGAAGTCCCTGAAGTCCGGGCAGATCCAGGGTTACCCCGAATATGACGGCACACTGCTCGCGACCGTCGCGGGGATCACCTCGAACCCTGGCAGCGCCACGAAGGCCGCGACCCAGACGCGCAATTGGCTGGCCAAGCACGGCTATGTGTTCACCAACACGACGCCGTTCACGGATTCGGACGCGATCGCCGTGCTGAAGTCGTACGCGAGCGCACACGGCCTGAAGACGATCGGCGACCTCAAGAAGCTGGGGAAGGCGCTGAAACTCGGCGGTGCCCCAGAGTTCGCAACCCGCTATCCGGATGGCCTGCTCGGCCTGCACCGGGTCTACAAGGCGTTCCCGACCTTTGCCCCGCTGAACATCTCGAACTTCTACGCGGCGCTCGACAACAAACAGGTCAATGCCGCCGTCGTGTTCAGCACTGACCCGCCGCTCAAGACCGGCAAGTACACGGTGCTCAAGGACACCAAGTTCATCTTCGGCTTCCAGAACGTGGGCATGGTCGTCAAGAAGAGCGTCGCCGCCGCCGAGGGGCGGGCGTTCACCTCGACGATCAACAAAGTCAGCCGCTTGCTCACCCAGCAGGCGATCATCAAGCTGAACTCCGCCGTGGAGGTCGACAAGCTCTCCGCGGCCAAGGTCGCCTCGGAGTTCCTGAAGGCCAA